>NZ_JBYIQX010000012.1:0-199779 GCF_057707805.1 Streptomyces sp. bgisy159
CCCCCCCCCTTCTTTCTCCCCTCCCCTTCGGCGTTCCCCCGCTCGCACGCCCCCGTTGGACGCTCCGGGGTCCGCATCGTGCCGAGCGGCTCGCGGTGGCCCGCCGCCCCCGTGCCGGCGGGCCCCGCACGAGAACAATGTGCCCTGCACCGGCCCCGGTTGAAGCCCCCCGACGCGTCTTCAGAGCTTCATTTGAGGTTGGCGTACCGGCTCTACGCACGATCCCTACGCTCCCCGGCGTATGCCGTGGGCGCTGTCCCGCGGCTGCGACGGCGCCGTCACGGGGGCTGGACCCTCATCCCGGCAAGCCCACGGAGGCAACCACTGGATACTTCCAGCGAGGAGCGGTTCCCTGCGAGGTTCGCCCCCGCGAGGAGCGGTTCGCTGCGAGGTGCGGTTCCCTGCGAGGTGCGGGCGGACAGCGCGGAGCGCTCCCTCGCCGGTGTCCGGCCGGCTCGGGAGCGCTCGGTGTCGTATGACCGTCCGATGGCGCGAGGCTGGGCGCGAGTCAGTACGTTCGCGCCACCGGACGGGGTCGGTGGGCTGGGACCGCGGCGGTGGCGACGGATCCGGGGCGCCTTCCCTCAGGTCGAGAAGGGGGCCCGGGTCCTTGACCACCGCACTGGCTCGCACGCCGCCGCGGTCCTCACCTTGCCCGCCGTACCGCGCGATCACCCCTCATCCGGATCGCTCGGCGGTGGCGGGTCGGGCGCGTCCGGGCTTGACCTCCCCGTCAAGTCCCGGACGCCGTCAGGGGGTTCAGTCCTCGCGCAGGGCGCGGACCGCCTCCTCGACACGCCGCCCGTACTCGGGGTCGGCGGCGTGGAAGTGGGCCAGGTTCTTCTCGATCACGTCGTTGCGGGAGACCTGGGACAGGCTGCCCGCGATGTTCGCGACCAGGCGGGACCTCTCGTCCGCGGACATCAGCCGGTACAGCTCACCCGCCTGGAAGAAGTCGTCGTCCTTGGTGTGCTGCGGCGCCTCGTGGGTGCCGGTGTGGCCGGTCACCGCCAGCGGGGCGGACAGCGGGCGGCCGGTCTCGACCGGGCCGTCGTAGGAGTTCGGCTCGTAGTTCCTGGCGTGCCGGCCCTGGCCGTTGACCGCCATGTAGCCGTCCCGGCCGTAGTTGGCGGCGCCGCCCGGCACGGCCTTCGGCGCGTTGACCGCCAGCAGCGTGTGGTTGACGCCCAGCCGGTAGCGGTGTGCGTCGGCGTAGGCGAACAGGCGGCCCTGGAGCATCTTGTCCGGCGAGGGGCCGATGCCCGGCACGAAGTTGTTCGGGGAGAACGCGGCCTGCTCGACCTCGGCGAACACGTTGTCCGGGTTGCGGTCGAGGACGAGGCGGCCGACGCGCCGCAGCGGGTGGTCCCGGTGCGGCCAGACCTTCGTCAGGTCGAACGGGTTGAAGCGGTAGTCCGCCGCCTCGGCCGCCGGCATGAGCTGGACGTACAGGGTCCACGAGGGGCGCACGCCCCGCTCGATGGCCTGGAGCAGGTCGGTCTGGTGCGAGGTGGGGTCCTGGCCCGCGAGTTCGGCGGCCTGCTCGGCGGACAGGCAGCGGATGCCCTGGTCGGTCTTGAAGTGGTACTTGACGAAGAACGCCTCGCCGTCGGCGTTCGTCCACTGGTAGGTGTGCGAGCCGTAGCCGTTCATGTGCCGGTACGACGCCGGGATGCCGCGGTCGCCCATCAGCCAGGTCACCTGGTGCGTGGCCTCGGGGGCGTGGGCCCAGAAGTCCCAGACGTTGTCCGGTTCCTGACGGCCCGTGAAGGGGTCGCGCTTCTGCGAGTGGATGAAGTCGGGGAACTTGATCGGGTCCTTGATGAAGAACACCGGGGTGTTGTTGCCGACGAGGTCGTAGTTGCCCTCGCGGGTGTAGAACTTCACGGCGAAGCCGCGCGGGTCGCGGACCGCGTCCGCCCCGCCGAGGCTGTCCGCCACGGTCGAGAACCGCAGGAACACCTCGGTGCGCCGGCCGACCTCGCCGAGGAAGTCGGCGTGGGTGAAGCCGGTGACGTCGTCGGTCACCTCGAAGTGTCCGTAAGCGCCGGAGCCGCGGGCGTGCACCACGCGCTCCGGGATGCGCTCGCGGTTGAACCGGGCGAGCTTCTCCAGCAGGTGCTGGTCCTGGAGGAGGAGCGGGCCGCCGACGCCGGCGGTGGCGGAGTTCTGGTTGTCGGCGACGGGGGCGCCGGACTCGGTGGTGAGCACGCGCTTCGACATCGAGGACCTTCCGTGCGGGAGTCAGCGGAAATGTGTTTCCGCTTCGTGGAGCCTAGGAGTGGGCGATCGGAGCGTCAACGTTTTGTTGAAGGGGATTCCGGGCGGCGCCGCCGCCTGGGCGCGACAGGACAATGTCAGCGGCGGCGCCGCCCGGAAGTCGGGGGGAGGGGCGGTCAGACCTGGGCGCCGGACAGGCGTTCCACGGCCCGCAGCAGGGCCGAGTGGTCCAGGCCGCCGTCGCCCTGGGCGCGCAGCGACGCCACCAGCTGGGCGACCGTCGCGCCCACCGGCAGGGCCGCGCCGACGGTGCGGGCGGCGTCGGTGACGATGCCCATGTCCTTGTGGTGCAGGTCGATGCGGAAGCCCGGCTTGAAGTCGCGGTTGAGGAAGTTGTCCTTCTTGCGGGTCAGCACGGTGGAGCCGGCCAGCCCACCGTTGAGGACGTCCAGCGCGGCCTTGAGGTCCACGCCGGACTTCTCCAGGAAGACGACGGCCTCGGCGCACGCCTGGATGTTCACGGCGACGATCAGCTGGTTGGCGGCCTTCACGGTCTGGCCCGAGCCGTGCGGACCGCACAGCACGATCGTCCGGCCCAGCGCCTCGAAGATCGGCTCGGCGGCGTCGAAGTCGGCCTGCTCGCCGCCGACCATGATGGACAGCACGGCCTCGACGGCGCCCGCCTCACCGCCGGACACCGGGGCGTCCAGGACGCGGATGCCCTGGTCCGACGCGGCCTTCGCCAGGTCGACGGAGGTCTGCGGGGTGATCGAGGACATGTCGATCAGCAGGGTGCCGGGCCGGGCGTTGGCCAGGATGCCGTCGGGGCCGTAGGCGATGGCCTCGACCTGCGGGGAGGCGGGCACCATCGTGATGACGACGTCGGCGTCCCGCACGGCCTCGGCGATCGAGCCGGCCGCGGTGCCTCCCGCGGCGGCCAGCCGGTCCAGCTTGTCCCGCTCCAGGGTGTAACCGGTGACGGAGTAGCCCGCCTTGATCAGGTTCTCGGACATGGGGGAGCCCATGATGCCGAGGCCGATCCATGCGATCTTGGGAAGGTTGTCGGTGCTCATAGGGGTGCCTCTCACATACAGGGGGTCAGCGGGACAGCCACTCGAAGGCGTCGGCGCTCGGGCGGTCGCCCGGCTTGTACTCCAGCCCGACCCAGCCGTCGTAGCCCGCCTCGGCGAGCCGGTCGAGCAGCTTCTCCAGGGGGAGGGAGCCGGTGCCGGGGGCGCCGCGTCCCGGGTTGTCGGCGATCTGGACGTGGCCGGTCTTCGGCGCGTACGCGTCGATCACCGCGGGCAGGTCCTCGCCGTTCATGGACAGGTGGTAGAGGTCCATGAGGAAGCGGGCGTTGCCGAGTCCGCTCGCCGCGTTGACCTTGTCGACGATCCCGACGGCGGCCGGGGCCGACACCAGCGGGTACAGCGGTGACTCGGGCTTGTTCAGCGCCTCGATCAGCAGGATCGCGCCGATCCGGTCCGCGGCGCGCGCGGCGAGCACCAGGTTCTCCAGGGCGAGCGCGTCCTGCTCGGCCGGGTCCACGCCCTCGACGCGGTTGCCGTACAGCGCGTTGAGCGCCGTGCAGCCCAGCGACTGCGCGAAGTCGGCGGCCACGTCGATGTTGGCGCGGAATCGCTCGGACTCCTCGCCGGGGACGGAGAGGGCCCCGCGGTCCGGTCCGGGCAGCCGGCCGGCGTAGAAGTTCAGGCCGGTGAGCTGGACGCCCGCGTCCTCGACGGCCTTCTTCAGCGCGGCCGGCTCGGAGCGCTCCGGGGTGGGGGTGTCGGTCCAGGGCCACCACAGCTCGACCGCGGTGAAGCCGGCCGCGGCGGCTGCCGCCGGGCGCTCCAGGAGCGGGAGTTCCGTGAAGAGGATCGACAGGTTGACGTTGAAGCGCTGGTCTGCGAATCCCATGGATCCCGCGCTCCCTTCCGTGGTGTATTCCGTATTACGGAAGTTAGTTTCTGCTTAATGGAAGACTGCCGTCGGTGCTCGCGGCTTGTCAAGGGGTCCCGGACGGTGCCGACGGTCCGCGCCCTCCGGGGCTGCCCCGTGGGGCGTGTCGCGCGTTAGGTTGAGCGAGTGCGATTGAGAGTGGAGTTCACGACCGAACCCTTCGACCTGGACGAGGCGCCCGCGCACGCGGTGGTGGCCCGTGAGGTCGTCGAGGCGGCCGAGCTGGACGCGGTGGACGTCGGCCCGTTCGGCAACACCGCCGAGGGGCGCGCCGACGCGGTCCTCGGCGCGGTGGACGCATTGCTGCGCAAGAGCCTGGAGGCCGGCGCCACCCGTGTGTCCCTCCAGGTGAACGTCATAGAGGAGGGCGAGTGACCGGCACCGGGGAGGAGTCCTTCATCGCGGCGGTCAAACCGCTGGTCGACGCCATGGGCGGGGAGCTGCTCCCGCCCGACGAGGCCGGCCCCGAGGACGTGGTGCTCGCCTGGGCGGGTGCGGACGTCGTCGCGGTGCGCCTGCCGCAGCTCGCCGACTCCCTGGACCACATCCTGGCCGCCATGGAGCGCAGGCGGGGCAAGCCGCTCTCCGACCTGGACCGCAAGGCCAAGCAGGAGGTCGTGCGGACGCTGGAGGCGCGCGGCGCCTTCTCCGTCCGGCACGGTGTGGAGACCGTGGCGAGCGCCCTCGGCGTCAGCCGCTTCACGGTCTACAACTACCTCAACCGCCAGAAAGAGGGCTGATCGACGGCCGGCCGACCGGGCGGGGTGGCCGTGCGGCGGACCGGCAACGCGTTTGTCACCCCGAATTTTCAACAAAGTGTTGACGTGGGGTCGCGACGGGGCGTTAGCTGACCGCAGCCCGTTCAGCACGAAGGCCGAAACGGCCACGGAGGCCCCCGTGACTTCGACTTCCACGCCCCCGGGCCTGGCCCGGTTCAACGACCTGGAGGACACCGCGGCCGCCGCCGCCCTCCACGAGGCGTGTGCCTCCACCGCCTGGGCCGGCCGGCTGCTCACCGCCCGCCCCTACGCCACCGCCGACGCCCTGTACGCCGCGAGCGACGCCGCCATGGCCGAGCTGACCCCGGCGGACCTGGCCGAGGCCATGGCGGGGCACCCGCCGATCGGCCGGCCGAAACCCGGCGACCCGGCCTCTGCCCGCGAACAGCGCGGCATGGCCGGCGCCTCCGAGCGGCTCAAGGAGGAGATGCTGGAACTCAACCTCGCCTACCAGGAGAGGTTCGGCCACGTCTTCCTGATCTGCGCCACCGGCCGGACCGCCGAGGAGATGCGCGACGCGGTCAAGGAGCGCATCGGGAACGCGCCGGAGCAGGAGCGGGAGATCGTCCGCACCGAGCTGGGCAAGATCAACCGGATCCGTCTGGCCCGGCTCGTCGAAGAGGAAGCCTGACCCCATGAGCACCAGCACCACCGCTTCGGTGTCCACCCACATCCTGGACACCAGCCTCGGCCGCCCCGCCGAAGGCGTCGCCGTCCACCTCAGCGCCCGCTCCGGGCGGTCCGCCCATGACGGGCGGGAAGGGGACTGGCGGCCGCTCGGCGGCTCCGCGACCGACGCGGACGGGCGGTGCAAGGACCTGCCGGCCCTGCCGGAGGGAACCACCCACGTACGCCTCGCCTTCGACACCGAGACGTACTTCACCAAGAAGCAAGCCGCGGCCCAGCAGGACGCCCCCGCGCTTCGGGACAGCGAGAACGACCGGCCGGTGTTCTTCCCCGAGGTCACCATCGCCTTCGCGGTGGTGCCCGGCGAGCACTACCACGTTCCGCTGCTGCTCAACCCGTTCGGCTACTCCGTTTACCGAGGGAGCTGACCGACACCATGACCCGCTTCGTCCTGGGACAGAACCAGTACGGCAAGGCGGAGAACCGCGTCGTCAAGATCACGCGTGACGGCGACACGCACCACATCAAGGACCTGAACGTCTCCGTCGCCCTCTCCGGCGACATGGAGGAGGTCCACCGCAGCGGTTCCAACGCCAACGTCCTGCCGACCGACACCACCAAGAACACGGTGTACGCCTTCGCCAAGGAGCACGGCATCCGGAGCGCCGAGGACTTCGGCGTCAAGCTCGCCCGACACTTCGTGGACGACAACGAGCCCATCCACCGGGCCCGTATCCGCGTCGAGGAGTACGCCTGGGAGCGGATCGAGACCTCCCAGGGCGGCGCCCGATTCGTCGGCGCCGACGAGATCGCCCATTCCTTCGTCCGCAAAGGCCAGGAGACCCGCGTCGCGCAGATCACCTACGACGGGCACGGCATCCAGGTGCTGTCCGGGTTCAAGGACCTCACCGTCCTGAACACGACCAACTCCGAGTTCTGGGGCTTCCTGAAGGACAAGTACACGACCCTCCAGGAGGACCACGACCGCATCCTCGCCACCACCGTCTCCACCTGGTGGCGGCACAACTGGGACGGCGTCGACTCGCACGCCCCCGACTGGGACCGCTCCTACAACGGCGTACGCAAGCACGCGCTCCAGGCGTTCGCCGAGACCTACTCGTACTCGCTCCAGCAGACCCTCTTCGAGATGGGCGTGCGGGTGCTCAACACCCGCGACGAGGTGGACGAGATCCGCTTCTCGATGCCCAACAAGCACCACTTCCGCTCGGACCTGTCGCCCTTCGGGATCGACAACGAGGCCAAGGACGGCGCGGTCTACTACGCCGCCGACCGCCCCTACGGCCTGATCGAGGCCACCATCCTGCGGGACGGCGCCGAACAGCTCATCCCGGTCGACATGACCAACCTGTAAGCCACACCGGAACATCGGCACCCGTTGCCGGCGGGTACTCCGCCGGCAACGGCACTCAAATCCCCACGGGTCCTGCCGTGCCCACTCCACCTGAAGCGCAAAGGACGAATCATGGCAGCAGCCCAGCGCATCGTCATCGAGAACGCGGCGATCGCGACGGTGGACGCGAACGACACCGAGTACGCCGTCGGGCACGTCGTCATCGCGGACAACCGCATCGAGTCGCTCGGCGCGGGCAAGGCCCCCGAGGGCCTGACGGACGTCGTACGCCGGATCGACGCCACCGGGCACCTCGTCACCCCCGGCCTGGTCAACACCCACCACCACTTCTACCAGTGGATCACCCGGGGCCTGGCCACCGACCACAACCTCTTCGACTGGCTCGTCGCGCTCTACCCCACCTGGGCGCGCATCGACGAGCCGATGGTCCACGCGGCCGCCCAGGGATCACTGGCGATGATGGCCCGCGGCGGCGTCACCACCGCGATGGACCACCACTACGTCTTCCCGCAGGGCTCCGGCGACCTGTCCGGCGCGATCATCCGCGCCGCCCGCGACATGGGCGTCCGCTTCACCCTGGCCCGCGGTTCCATGGACCGCAGCGTCAAGGACGGCGGCCTGCCCCCGGACTTCGCCGTGGAGACGCTTCAGGGCGCGCTCGCCGCCACCGAGGACACCGTCCGGCAGCACCACGACACCTCCTTCGACGCGATGACCCAGGTCGCGGTCGCCCCCTGCTCGCCGTTCTCCGTCTCCACCGAACTCCTCCGCGAAGGTGCCGAGCTGGCCCGCCGCCTCGGGGTCCGGCTGCACACCCACGGCTCGGAGACGGTCGAGGAGGAGAAGTTCTGCCACGAACTGTTCGGCATGGGCCCGACCGACTACTTCGAGTCCACCGGCTGGCTCGGCGAGGACGTGTGGATGGCGCACTGCGTCCACATGAACGACTCCGACATCGACGCCTTCGCCCGCACGAAGACCGGTGTCGCCCACTGCCCCTCGTCCAACGCCCGTCTCGCGGCCGGCATCGCCCGCGTGCCCGACATGCTCGCCGCCGGAGTCCCCGTCGGCCTCGGCGTCGACGGCACCGCCTCCAACGAGTCCGGCGAACTCCACACCGAACTGCGCAACGCCCTGCTGATCAACCGGCTCGGCGCGCACCGGGAGGCCGCGCTGAACGCCCGACAGGCGCTGCGCCTCGGCACCCACGGCGGCGCCCAGGTGCTCGGCCGGGCCGCCGAGATCGGCTCCCTGGAGCCGGGCAAGCTCGCCGACCTGGTGCTGTGGAAGCTGGATACTCTCGCCCACGCCTCCATCGCCGACCCGGTCACCGCCCTGGTGTTCGGCGCCGCCGCACCGGTCACCGCGTCCTTCGTGAACGGCCGTCAGATCGTCGAGGACAACCGGCTGCTGACGGCCGACGAGGACGCGATCGCCCGGGTCACACGCGACGAGGCACGGCGACTGGCCCGGATCGCCGACCGGTAACCCGGCGCCGTCACAGGGCACTTGAGCTCCGGTCGGGAGGGACGGCTCCCGACCGGTGTCCGTGGACTCCAGCGGAGTCCACGGCGGCCGGCTCCGGGGCGCGCACGCGCGCCCCGGAACGGTCACCGTCCCGTCCTCTCCGGTCCCGCACGGCCGGCGCACCACCTCCCTGCACCCACGTCAGAGCCGACGTGCCACCGACCGGAGGAGAGCCGCAGTGTCCGCTCAGTCACCCCACCCCGTCGACGAGAAGCTCCCCGTCCTCAAGATGGCCACCACGGGTCTGCAACACGTGGCCGCCATGTACGCGGGAGTCGTCGCCCCACCCCTGATCGTCGGCGCGGCCATCGGCCTGTCCGCCACCGACCTGACCTTCCTGACCGGCGCCTGCCTGTTCACCGCGGGCCTCGCCACCTTCCTGCAGACGCTGGGCATCTGGAAGATCGGCGCCCGGCTGCCCTTCGTCAACGGCGTCACCTTCGCCGGCGTCGCCCCCATGACCGCGATCGTCGCCGCCACCGACGACAAGTCGGACGCCCTGCCGGTCATCTTCGGCGCGGTGATCGTCGCCGGTCTGCTGGGCTTCCTCGCCGCACCCGTCTTCTGCAAGGCGGTCCGCTTCTTCCCACCCGTCGTCACCGGTACGGTGATCACGCTGATCGGCGTCTCCCTGCTGCCGGTCGCCTTCGGCTGGGCACAAGGCTCCAGCCCCGCGGCGGACGACTACGGTTCCGGCACCAACCTCGGCCTGGCCGGCGCCACCCTGCTGATCGTGCTCCTGCTGCGCCGCTTCACCAGCGGCTTCGTCAAGCAGATCGCCGTCCTGCTCGGCCTGGTCGCAGGCACCCTCGTCGCCGTCCCCTTCGGCGCCACCGACTTCGGCCCGGTCGCGGACGCGGCCGTCGTCGGCTTCCCGACACCGTTCCACTTCGGCGCCCCGCAGTTCCAGCTCGCCGCGATCCTCTCGCTGTGTGTGGTCATGGTCGTCTCCATGACCGAGTCGACCGCCGACATGCTCGCCCTCGGCGAGATCGTCGACCGCCCGGCCGACGAGCGGACCATCGCGGCCGGCCTGCGCGCCGACACCCTCGGCTCGGCGCTCAGCCCGCTCTTCAACGGCTTCATGTGCAGCGCCTTCGCCCAGAACATCGGCCTGGTCGCGATGACCCGGATCCGCAGCCGCTACGTCGTCGCCACCGGCGGCGCCTTCCTGGTCCTGATGGGCCTGTGCCCGATGGCCGCATCCCTCATCGCGGTCGTCCCGCGCCCGGTGCTGGGCGGCGCCGGCGTCGTCCTGTTCGGCTCGGTCGCCGCCAGCGGCATCCAGACCCTCGTCCGGGCCGGCCTCGACAAGGACAACAACGTCCTCATCGTCGCGGTCTCGCTCGCCGTCGGCATCATCCCGATCACCGCGCCGGAGTTCTACCACGCCTTCCCGGAGACCGCGAGGATCGTCCTCGACTCCGGGATATCCACCGGCTGCGTGGCGGCGGTCCTGCTCAACCTGGTCTTCAATCACCTGGGGCGGGGTGGCGAGGCCCAGGACGTCACCCATCCGATGGAGGCGGGGGAGGAGATCGCCGCGGTGCACTGATCATGTGGGCACGGCAGCCGACCGCCCGGGGGAGATGCCGCCCCCCACGGGGCGGTCGCCTGCTCGTCGGTGATCCCCGGCCCCGTGCCGGGTGGTCTGCCCTCTTCTCGGACCACGACGGCCCGGCTCCGGAAGCCCTGCTCCGTGCTTCCTGACGGTGCCACTACGGTGATGAGCACCGGTCGCGTGCCGTCTGACCAGAGGTACTGCCATGGCCGGATCGACGATCGACACACGGGAGGAAGGCGTGCCCGACCGAGCCACGTCCGATCCGGCATCCGACGACGTCCTCAGCGGGCGCGTGCGTGAGTGGCACGAGGAGGAGGGGTGGGGTGTCCTGGTGACGCCCACCCTGCCGGACCACCACGTGTGGGCCCACTACTCGGCCGTTCAGGCCGAGGGCTTCCGCACCCTGACCGACGGTCAGCCTGTCACCTTCACGGTGGAGCGGGCCGAACAGGACGGTTTCGACTGGAGAGCCGTGCACGTCTGGCCGTCCGGGCCGTCGCAGTCACCGACGGAGTCCGGCGGAAGCGCGCACGGTACGGGCTACTCCTCCCGCCTCGACATCACCTTCGACACCTGATCGGTACGCCCTGGCCAGGACCGGCCGGCCACATGTCACGCACAGGCACGCGGATCGACTGAACAGGGCACTATGCGTTGTGGCGCCAACAGCGGGTGCTGAAGACACCTCAGCCTCCAGGAGCCGTATTCGCTCGGTCGCATGCGGGCTCACCGCAGCACGACCGTGACGCCGCACCGTTCGAGGAGCCGCACGACGTCCTCGAAGTAGGAGAGCCCGTCCTCCGGATCCCCCACGACGTCCCGAAGCGCGCGGCGCGCGATCTCGGAGTCGTGCCAGGTCAAGGTGAAGGGAGGGGCCACCCCGAAGCCACCGCCCAGACAGTCCTTGAGCGCGTTCCACTCCCGGCCGAAATAGCGGCCGGGCCCGAGCAGGGCCTCGGCGACCGCGCAGTGCAGCCCGGAAACGTCCGTGACGAATCGGCCGTCGAGATGGTGCTCACCGCCGGACCGGTCCGGGTGGAGCGCGGGCGCCCGCCAGGCACGTGTGGTGAGGTCCAACCATGCGGCCCTGCCCTGTGAGTCGTACGGCGCCCACAGGTTGGGCTCTGTCGGCGGGCCCTGGTGCCACTCCGACCAGATCGGGCGGGCCGCCAGCGGTGGCCGGTCGTCGCCGCCATCGGTGAGGGTGATGTCGACGAGCGTGCCGCCGAGCACGGATGGTCGCGCTCCGGTAATGGCCAGGCCCACGGGGCGGGAGGCCATCACAGCACCATGACGGTCCAGCACCAGGAGGTAGGCCCAGTCCCGCTCCCATCGACGGGGCCGCCGCAGCGCCGCGAGCAGGGGCTCCGCAGGCTCGCAGCCGATGAGCTGCAGCGGAACGGGAGCTGGTTCCACTCGCGCTTTGAACAGGCCGTCCACGGCGGAGCACCGGCCTGCCTTTGCCGCAACGACTGTCGTTCCCGCGAAGAGCTCGAAGCGCGGCGCCGCAGGCAGTTCGAAGAAGCCTTCCTCGTTTCTGACGCCGGCGCCGAGCACGATGTCGTACCGCGCCGGATCGGCCGAGTAGGGCTGATGGGCCACCACGACGGCATCGACGAGCGTCCACCACTGCACGGGGTTCTCGTCGTTCCAGACCTCGACGCACACGTCGCCCAGACCGCGCAGCGACGCATCGGGCTCAGCCAGAACCTTGCTCAGGAGGCCGTCGGGGCGGCATCCGCGGAGGGTGAGAACCTCCCGTGGCGGCGGGACGGGGTCGGCGAACAGTCCTTCGGCGCCCGCGCACCTCCCCCAGAGCTGTTCCACGCCGTGATCGTCCTCCTTCACCAAGAGGTACTTCACTGGAAAACCCCGGTCCCACACGGCGTGATCTGCGATACGCACCCAACCCCCGAGCATGTGAGCGACCTTCGCGCCAACGATACGGAAACGGAAAGGGGAGGCCGCAGCTCATGCACGATCACACCACGGACCGTCTGGCACGAGGGCGTCGAGCACCGACCGGTCAAGGACGGCAGCCGGGTCGAGTCCGGTTTCCTCGGCCCGTTCACGTCGCGCCGTCACCAGCGGCGTTTCGCCGGACTCGATACCGCCACCGGGGGGCTCCCAGAGCCACGTTCCGTCGAACGGGTCCCGCCAGTGCAGAAGAAGCAGGCGGTTGGCGGCGTCAAGGCAGATGACCCGGGCGGCGGGCCGGTGCGTAGTTTCCACCGTCCTGACGCTATGCCGTGCTCGAAATGTCGATCAAGAACTGTGCTGATCGACATTTCGAGCGACCTGGACTTCGCGTGAGACTCCTGACGCTCGGCGAGGGCCCCCGCGGTCCGTTCCGCCGGGGCGCCTGTCCGACCCGTGGCCCACCCTCAACGGGTATGTTCAGAGACCGAACAGGCTCAGGTCGGTGGCCAGTTTCCTGAAGTAGTCCTGCGGGTCGGCCACCATCCGCCGCTCCTTCAGGTCCAGCAGCCCGCCCACCGCCGTGATCTCGGCGGCGACCGTGCCGTCCGTCTTGCGGATGAGCTGCTCGATGCGGAAGGTCTTGCCTCCGCCCCACTCGAAGACGCACGTCACGTCGACCTCGTCGCCTGCCAGCAGTTCACGCCGGTAGCGGATGGTGGTCTCCAGTGCGACCGGGCCCACGCCCGTGCCGACCATGTCGGCCTGGCTGATGCCGGCCGCCTGGAGCAGCGACCAGCGAGCGTGCTCGGCGTAGTTGATGTACACGCTCTGGTTGAGGTGGCCCTGTACGTCGGTCTCGTAGCCGCGGACGGTCACCCGGACGGAGAACGGTTCGCTCACTGCTTCCCTTTCACGCGGTCGGTGCATGACTCACCGATCTTGACATGCCGGTCAGGTCCGGCGTGGCGAGGCGAGCAGATACCGCTGCCGCGACCGCGGGTCCGTGTGCTCACCGACCTGCCACCCGGCCCCCTCCAGCGTGCCCGCGCACGCCCGCAGGAACTCCCCGCCCGGCCCGCCGACCGCCACGGCCTCCGGCTGCGGTGTCTCCCGCACCCGGTAGCCGTCGCCGTCCGGACCGGCGGGCCGGTGCCCGGCCGCCTCCAGCGCGAGCGCGGCGGCCCGCACCAGATGCGCCCGCTCCCAGCCGCACGGCCGCTGCGTCGAACCGTCCGGATTGGTCATCCGCCGCAGCTCCAGCAGCCCCTGCCAGGCGCTGTGCACCTCGCGGGCCCGCGCCGCGGGGTCACCGGGCGCGTCCTGCTCCCCGCCGACCCGCGCCGCGAACCCACCAGTGTCCGCGCGCTCGATCGGCACCGGCACCGGTTCCGGTTCCGGCTCCGGTGTCCTCATGGCTTCCCGCGCCCGATGGCCGGCCGGTGTGAGGAAGTGGTCGTGCGGCGGCCGGGGGTGCCGGAACGCGAGCCCGCGCCTGACCAGGGCGTCCAGTTGCGCGGGCGTGGCCTTCAGCCGCCCGGTCACCGGATCGGCCGCCTCGACGACCCGCCGCTGCGCGGGGCTGAGCGGTCGGTTCACTCGGCGGCGTAGGTGAGGAAGGCGGCCCAGTGGCGGGGTTCGAAGGCGAGGCGGGGGCCGTGTATGTGCTTCGAGTCGCGGACGTGGACGGTACCGGGGACGGAAGCCACCTCGACGCAGGCCGCTCCGTCGGGATTGCTGTGGCTGCTCTTGAACCACTCCAGTTCGGTACTGACACCGGCCGTGGGCTTCAGGCTCATGTCTCTCCAAGCAGTTTCTCGATGAAGGCCAGCGACTCCCGTGGGGTGAGGGCCTGAGCTCGGATGATCCCATAGCGCAGCTCAAGGATCTGGATCTCCCTGCGGTCCGAGATCAGTCGGCTGACGAGTTGGATGTCGCTGTGCCCCACTGTGGTGCCCTCGTGCAGCCGCAGAAGGTGGAAAGGGCCGTCGAGGCCCGCGTTGTCCTCGCAATCCATGGGCAGCACCTGAATCTCGACGTTCCGCATCTGCCCCACCTCCAACAGCCGTTCGAGCTGTCGGCGCCACACCATTCTGCCCCCGACGGGCCTCCGCAGGGCAGCCTCATCATGGACGAAGCTGAAGGCGGGGATCATCTGGTCTCCCCGGATGATCTCCTGCCGGGCCAGCCGTGCCGCGACCAGTTGCTCCATCTCCTCCTCGGAGAAGGCAGGACGGCGTGAGCCGAACACAGCTCTCAGGTACTCCTCCGTCTGTAACAGCCCATTGACCACGGAGTTGTCGTAGGCACAGATCTCGACGGCCTCGGCCTCGTACTTGGCCAGATCCCTGACCTTCTTCGGATACCGAGCGTGCTCCACGTCCTTCCTGAGCCCGTCGATCAGGCCACCCGCGTCCAGAACCCGGTCGGCCTCCTCCAGGAACTTCGCGCTCGGTGCCCGGCGCCCCCGTTCCACCGACGACACCTGCTCGTCGCTGTACCCGATGGCCGCGCCCAACTCGGCCTGTTTCAGGCCCTTCCGCTCGCGGCAGGTCTTGATGACCCTGCCGACCATGCGCAGTACCGCCGCCGACTCCTCGTCGTCGACGAGTCCGTCACTCATCCCGGACACCTCCCGCGTGCCGTCCGCGCCACGCCACCCACACCGCCCGGACCGCGCCGGACAGCGACCGGACAGTGACGCTGCGTACTGCCGTTGCCGCTGTTCAGAGTAGAGTCAGCCGACCACGCTGAGTGACATGAACGTCGATATCGCGCACCGGGCGACACCTTTCACGCTCCAGCTCTCGGCGACCCGCAGGGGTGCCCGCCTGGCCCGCCGCCTGGCCGCCGGACAACTGGACGCGTGGGGTTGGCCGTACGGTGCGGAGGCGCACCGCACCGCGACGCTGCTGGTGGCGGAGCTGGTCACCAACGCCGTCCGGCACGGTGCGACGCCGGGCCGGGACTTCCGCCTCCGCCTCGTCCTCGACCCGGCGGGGCCCAGCCTGCGCGTCGAGGTGACGGACACCCGCCCGGACCGGCGCCCGCCCGCCCCCGGGGCGCTCCCGCCGGCCTCCGGCGAGTCCGGCCGGGGCCTGCTCCTGGTCGAGGCCCTGTCCACCCGCTGGGGGACGATCTGCGACGACCCGTGTACGAAGACGGTGTGGTGCGAGGTCGCGCTGAGGTGAAGGCCGCTGTCGGCCCGGAGCCGGACCGGCCGCCCTACTGCCGGTACCCGCTCAGGAACCGCCCGATCCGGCCGATCGCCGCCTCCAGGTCGTCCGCGTGGGGGAGGGTGAGGATGCGGAAGTGGTCCGGGGTCGGCCAGTTGAAGCCGGTGCCCTGGACCACCTGGATCTTCTCGCGCAGCAGCAGGTCGAGGACGAACTTCTCGTCGTCGTGGATGGGGTGCACCTTGGGGTCGATGCGCGGGAAGGCGTACAGCGCGCCCTTCGGTTTCACGCAGGACACCCCGGGGATCTCGTTCAGCTTCTCCCAGGCCACGTCCCGCTGCTCGCGCAACCTGCCGCCCGGCTCGGTCAGTTCGCGGATCGACTGGCGGCCGCCGAGTGCGGCCTGGATGGCGTACTGGGCGGGGGCGTTGGCGCACAGCCGCATGGAGGCCAGCATGGTCAGGCCCTCCAGGTAGTCCTTCGCGTGCTGCTTGGGGCCGGTCACCACGAGCCAGCCCGAGCGGAAGCCCGCCACCCGGTACGTCTTCGACAGGCCGCAGAAGGTGAGCACCACCAGGTCGGGGGCGAGCGCGGCGGCCGAGTGGTGCACGGCGTCGTCGTAGAGGATCTGGTCGTAGATCTCGTCGGCGAAGACCATCAGGCCGTGGCGGCGCGCCAGGTCGAGGACGCCCTCGACGATCTCCTTGGGATAGACCGCGCCGGTCGGGTTGTTGGGGTTGATGAGGACGACCGCCTTGGTGCGGTCGGTGATCTTCGACTCCATGTCGGCCAGATCCGGGTACCACTCCGCCTGCTCGTCGCAGAGGTAGTGGACCGCCTTGCCGCCGGCCAGTGTGGTCACCGCCGTCCAGAGGGGGAAGTCGGGCGCCGGGATCAGGATCTCGTCGCCGTCCTCGACCAGCGCCTGTACGGCCATGGAGACGAGCTCGGAGACGCCGTTGCCGAGGAACACGTCGTCGACGCCGACCTCCAGGCCGAGCGTCTGGTAGCGCTGGGCGACCGCGCGGCGGGCGGAGAGGACGCCGCGCGAGTCGGTGTAGCCGTGCGCCCGCGGCAGCATGCGGATCATGTCCTGGAGGATCTCCTCCGGCGCCTCGAAGCCGAACAGCGCCGGGTTGCCGGTGTTCAGCCGCAGCACGCTGTGGCCCGCTTCCTCCAGCGCGTTGGCGTGCTCTATCACCGGGCCGCGGATCTCGTAACAGACCTCGCTGAGCTTGTTCGACTGCCGGAACTCCATGGGTCCCTCCGGTAACTGGGGTTGCTTGGTTTTACCAAGTTGGAGCTTGGAAAGTCCAACCACTTGTCTAGACTGCGTCCCATGTCACCTCGCCGAAGCTACGACCAGTACTGTTCCGCCGCCCGCGCGCTCGACACCGTCGGCGACCGCTGGACCCTGCTGATCGTCCGGGAGCTGCTCGCCGGCCCGCGCCGCTACACCGACCTGCACGCCGACCTGCCGGGTGTGAGCACCGACGTACTCGCCTCGCGGCTGAAGGACATGGAACGCGACGGGCTGGCCGCCAGGCGTCGGCTGCCCCCGCCCGGCGCGGCGTACGTGTACGAACTGACGTCCCGGGGGCGGCGGTTGCTGCCCGTCCTGCAGGCGCTGGGGGAGTGGGGGCAGGCCGAGCTGGGCGAGCGGCGGCCCACCGACGCGGTGCGCGCCCACTGGTTCGCCCTGCCCCTGCTGCGCGCCCTGGAGGGCGAGGGGATCGTCGAAGTGCGCCTCGAAGAGGGCCACTTCCACGTGTACGTCGGCGCGGAGGACGGTCCGGTCTACGGCGAGGGCCCGGCCCCCCGCGAGCCCGACGCGCGCCTCGTGCTGGACGCCGGTACGTGGGAGGCCGTCAGCCGGGGCGACACCGGCCTGCCGCAGGCGGTGCGGGAGGGCCGGGCCGAGGTGACGGGCGAGGGCACCCTGGCCAAGGCCCTGCGGCAGCAGGCCCTTTAGGGGCGCGGGGAACTGCGCGATCAACCACAACGGCGCCGCACCCGCGCGACACACCGGAGGCCCGCCGCACGGGTACGCGCACGGCGGGCCTCCTGACACGACATCAGCCGCCCGACGGCACCCGACCGGGCCGCCCGGCACCCCGGGTCAACGTGTAACCGCCGATACCCGCCAGCGCAGCGAGAACCGCTCCGATCCCCGTCCACACCCACCGGTCGGACCACCAGCCCGACGACCAGCCGTCGTCCGGCTCGATGCTCGACAGCACGGCCGACGCCGTGTCGTCGTCCTCCTCCTTCTCCGGCCGGGCGGCGATGCCCGGCACCAGCGGCTCGGCCAGCCATCCGTCGACCGCCGCCGCGCCGCCGATGTCCTTGGAGTCGACCCGCAGTTCGGCCTGCACCGGCTGGCCCAGGTCGTCCGCGCCGAGGCCGACCGTCGTGAGCCGGACGTAGTAGGTGCCCGGCAGCGGGTCGTTGGCCCACGCCTCCGACCAGGCCCGCACCGTCCGCAGCACGCAGGCCAGTTCGACCGTGGCAGTGCCCTGGCCCGCCGTGCGCTTCTGGGCGCCGTACTGGCACGCCTGGCGGCGCCGCAGGCCGTCGTACACGTCGACCTGCCAGGTCTGCGCCGCGTGCGACTCGGGCAGCTTCACCGTGGCCTTCACGGTGGGCCGCTGACCCGCGTCGGCGGGGAAGGACCAGTACAGGTAGTCACCCGCGGAGGCGCTCGCCGTGGCGGTCTCCCCCTGGTCGATCTCCGCCGCCGAACGGAACGACGTGCCCGCCGAGGTCGGCGCGGACGACCCCTGGGACGGGCTCGCGGACGGTGAGGCGTCGGCCGCGGCGGGCGCCGCCGCCAGGCCGACCAGGACGAGAGCCGCGCCCAGGGCGCGTGTGATCCGCATCAGTTGGTCCTCCACACCGCGACACGCCAGCGCGACAGCCAGCCCCAGATCAGACCCGCCAGGAAGCCCACCAGCACCAGCAGGCCGAGCAGCCACCAGCCCCGGCCGAGACCGAAGGACGCCACGTCGTCCGCGGACGACGGACCGTCGACCACGTCCACGGTCAGCTCCACCGGCATGCCCGGCGTGGTCTTCACACCCGAGGCCGCCGAGAAGGAGTTCGTCACCAGCAGGCACACCGTCTCCGCCGGAGCGTCGTCGTCGCCGTCCGGGCGCGGGTAGCGCAGCCCGGTCGAGATCACGTCGGTGCGGCCGTTGCCCGCGGCCTCACCGCGCACGATCTCCCGGCCGTGCGTGGTGATCGCCCGCAGCAGCACCCCGTAGTCGGGGTTCATGACGCGGTCCGCGGCGACGCTCACCGAGGCGCGCAGCTCCTGACCCGGCTCGACGTCCACCCGGTACCACCGCTGCTGGCCGAACTCCTCGCGGTCGGTGTACAGACCCGACTTCAGCGCCGGTGCCTTCTCGCACGACGACGCGCCCTCGACGGCGACCGGCGTCACCACCGGGTCGGCCGCCCGGTCCACCAACTGGTTGACCTTGTCCGCAAGTTCGTCGGTGTGCTCGACCGAGGTGTACGTCCCGCCGGTCGCCTCCGCGATACAGCTGAGCTGCCTGCGCAGCTTGGTGTTCGGCACCAGGCCCAGCGTGTCGATCGTCATGCCGATGCCCTTGGCGGCGATCTCCCGCGCCACCTCGCACGGATCGAGCGGCGCGCAGGTGTCCTCGCCGTCACTGATCAGCACGATCCGCTTGGAACCGGTGCCGCCCTCCAGGTCGTCGGCCGCCTTCAGCAGCGCCGGACCGATCGGCGTCCACCCCGTGGGCTGCAGGGTGGCCACCGCGGTCTTCGCCTCGGTGCGGTCCAGGGGGCCGACCGGATACAGCTGCGCGGTGTCCTTGCAGCCCGTCTTCCGGTCGTCCCCCGGGTAGTTGGCGCCCAGCGTGCGGATGCCGAGCTGGACCTCCTCGGGCGTCGCGTCCAGCACCTCGTTGAACGCCTGCTTCGCCGCCGCCATGCGGGTTCCGCCGTCGATGTCCTTGGTGCGCATCGAGCCGCTGACGTCGAGCACCAGGTCGACCTTCGGCGCGCGTGCGCTCATCTCGTCGGCGGCCGCCTCGCCCGGGACCGCTATCCCGGCCGCCAGCGCGGCGAACAGGGCGCACACGCCCGCCGCCAGCCGTTGTGTTCTGATCATCGGCGGATCCTATTGATGCCGGGTGCCCCGCATCAAAACGGGGTCAGGAACCGGACGCCGACAAGGGGTTGGGCAGCGTGGTCCACCGGTCGCCGGTCGCCCCGTGCGACAGCCGCATCACCGTCAGCGCCTTCACCGGCAGCGGCTCCTCGCACAGCGCCACCACGTCCGGGGTGCGCGGCAGGTCCCGCACGGCCGGCCCCAGGGCCGCGCGCAGGGCCTCGCGGCCGCCCGCCACGCCCGCCAGCGCACCGCCCACCAGCGAGCCGAACAGCTTGCGGCGCAGGGCCGTCGCGTCGTCCGTGACGATCCGCGCCGGCAGCTCCGGCACCGGTACCCCGTGCCGCGCGAGCCGGGCCGGACTGACCCGGATATCTGCGAGGTCCCGGTAGACCAGGCGGCGGGGCTCACCCGACGGCCCCAGTACGACCAGCAGGTTCTGCCCGTGCGCCTCCAGCGCCACGCCCAGCTCCAGCAGCCGCAGCCCGACGGTGAGGGCGAGACGCGCCAGGTCCGCGAGCCAGCCCGGGTCGCCCGGCAGCGCGGTGGTGGCCAGGGCGGCCACCGGCACGACGTGCTCGCCGGCCTCCGCGTGCACGCGCGGCGACTCCCGCCACACGGCGCCCAGGTCGGGGGAGCCCGCCGTGGCCGCGCCCAGCGTGCGCGTCACGTGCAGCGCGCCGTCCGTGCGGGCCGCCAGGGTCTCGGCGAAGGCCGACAGGCCGGCCGAGTCGAGCACCGACGCCACGGAGATGTCCCGCACCGACGACGTCAGCCGTGCGCTCAGCGACGTCTTCACATGCGGTCCGTCCGGCACCGCCAGGGTCCGCAGCGACATCAGCGGACGGGCCTCGAAGCCCTCCGCGCAGGTCCGCTTCAGCACGTGCGCGGCCTGCCAGGGGTGCACCGGCAGCAGCAGCCGCTCCCCGTCCCTCAGCCACGCCGGCCACACCCCCGCCACCCGGCACTCGGCCGCCGCCACCGGCAGCAGCCCCAACCGCACCACCGGCCCGTGCTCCGGCCCGTACGCCAGCTGCTCGGCAACCGAGAAGCCGGGCCGCGAACGGCAGCTCGGGTGGTACGGGTGCCCGTCGACCACCCGCCGCTCCCACTCCCAGTCGGTCGCGGGCCAGGCGTCCGGCCGCGTCGGGCGCGCCGCCCGGGACAGGGCGAGCGAAGCGACGCTGTGCCCGAGTTCGGCGGCGAAGCCCGCGCCGTGCGGCACCCGCAGGTCCGTCATCAGCCGGTCCGGGGCGTCGTACTCCGTGCCGTCCAGACCGACGGCCGTGACGTACCCGGCCGTCGCGTACGGGTCCGGGTGCGGGCCGTGCAGCCGCCGGCCGTCGGCCAGCCGCAGCGTGAGGCCGTCCCGGCCGCGCTCGCGGCCGGTCACCCACGGCAGCGGCTCATGGGTCAGCGCCCGCCACAGGCGGCTCAGCACGGCGGCGCGGGCACCGGGCAGCGCGGCCGCGTACCGGGGGCCGAGAACGGGGCGCAGATCGGCCAGTTCCGCGGCCACTTCGGCCTCGGCGGCGGGGGGACGGTGCACGGACGGGCTCCCTCGGGTACGGGTTACGACGACACGGCGGGGCCGTGACGACAGCGATACTGATCGTCTCCGCCCGAATGAACCGTAGGGAACGAGTGGAACGCGTGGACCGCACCCCCCCACCCGCCGACCCCGTGCCGGCCCCCGACGCCGCCGACGCCCACGCGGCGGCGCCCCTGTTGAACTGCCTGCTGAGAGAGGTCGCCGAACCACTGCCCGAACCGGCCGGAACCCCACCCGGCGGCGCGGCGTCCCGCACCCGGCGCACCTACCGGCTGCCCGGCGGGCGGCTGCTGCGGGTGCGCGGCACCCGGCGGCCCGCCGAGCCCGAGGTGTACGCCGACGGCCGCTGGCACCGACTCGGCCACGGCGAGCTGGTCAAGCTGACCGCCGAGGTGCTGCGCCGGCACACCGGGCTGTCCAACCACGAACTGCCCGCCGAGATGCTGGACAGCCGGGCCGCCCTCGCCGCGCTTCTCGCCGCCCGCGCGCGCACCGAACCGCCCGCCGACCCGTACCTGCGCTCCGAGCAGTCCCTCGTCAGCGGCCACCCCCACCACCCCGCCCCCAAGGCGCGCGGCGGCGGGCCGGTCGCCGGCTGGCTGCCCTACGCCCCCGAGGCGCACGCCCGCTTCCCGCTCACCCTGCTCGCCGTACGGGAGGACCAGGTCGCCGAGGACGGCGACACCTCCGCGCTCGACGCGCTCGGCGCCGCCCCGCCCGGCTACCGGCTGCTGCCCGCCCACCCCTGGCAGCTCGACCTGACCGGCGCCGACCTCGCGCCCGCCTTCGCCGACGGCCGCTTGCTCCGCCTCGGTACCACCGGCCCCACCGCCTGGCCCACGGCCGCCGTACGCACCCTGTACGCGCCCGCGGCCGACGTGTTCGTGAAGTTCAGCCTCGACGTGCGGATCACCAACGACGTGCGCCGGCTGTGGCGCCACGACCTGCTGCGTACCCGCCGCACCGACGAGGCCGTCGCCCGCGCCCTGGCCGCGGCCCCCGGCGACGCTGCCTGGCTCAGCGACCGCGGCTGGCGCACCGCGCGGTTCGCCTTCGAGGAACTCGCCGTCCTGGTCCGCGACGGGCTGCGCGGCCACACCCTGCCCGGCACCACCCCGCTGCTCGCCGCCGGACTGGTGGAGGGCTTCGAGGGCAGCCCGCTGCCCGACGCCGCCGATCCGGCGGCGTGGTGGGCGGCGTACGTGCGCGCCGTCGTGCCGCCCGCCCTGACCGCCTTCGCCGACCACGGCGTCGTCCTGGAGGCGCACCTGCAGAACACCCTGGTCGCCGTCGACGCCGCCGGCACGCCGGCCCAGGCCCTGTTCCGGGACGCCGAGGGCGTGAAGCTGCTGCCCGAGGTGTCCCGGGCGGCCGGCTGGGAGCGCCTGGTGTACTGCCTGGTCGTCAACCACCTCATGGAGGTCGCCGGCGCCCTCGCCGAGCACCATCCCGGCCTCGACCCCTGGCCGGCCGTACGCCACGAGCTGGCCGCGCACGGGCTGCCCGAGGCGGCCGCCCTGCTCACCGCGCCCGCTCTGCCCGCCAAGACCAACCTGCTGCTGCGCTGGACGGGCGCGGACGGCGCCGCCGCCCGATACCGGCCCCTGCCCAACCCCCTGGCCGGCCCCTGACCGGCGCGGCGCGAGGGGGAAGAGCCGGGCCGGGTGCCCCGGCGGGCGCGCATCATGCGAGTTTTGCCAGGACATCACCCGCGGGAGGGGGCCGCGGCGGTTTACCGGGCACCGGGACGGCAACTCAAACACATCCGACGTTCTCACCGGGTGTTCAGGAGAAGTCCATGACCGAAGTCGCCGACTACGTGCTGCAGCGCCTGACCGAGTGGGGCGTGCACCGCGTGTACGGATATCCGGGCGACGGCATCAACGGGATGCTCGGCGCCTTCGACCGCGCCTCGGGCGATCCGGAGTTCATCCAGGTCAGGCACGAGGAGATGGCCGCCTTCATGGCGTGCGCCCACGCCAAGTTCACCGGCGAGGTGGGCTGCTGCACCGCCACCTCCGGGCCGGGCGCCATCCACCTGCTCAACGGGCTCTACGACGCCAAACTCGACCACCAGCCGGTGGTCGCCCTGGTCGGCCAGCAGAAGCGGCTCAGCCTCGGCGCGCACTACCAGCAGGAAGTCCACCTCGACCGGCTGTTCGCCGACGTCTCCGAGTACTGCGAGACGGTGGTGCACCCCGGGCAGGCCCGACACGTCATCGACAGGGCGTTCAAGACCGCGCTGACCACGCGCGGTGTCGCCACCGTCATCATCCCGGAGGACATCCAGGAGGCGGACGCCCAGCCCTCCCCGCCCAAACAGCACGGCTCGGTGTTCTCCAGCGTCGGCTGGAGCCGCCCGCGGGTCCTGCCCGACCCCGGCGAGCTGCGCAAGGCCGCCGACATCCTCAACGAGGGCGAGAAGGTCGCCATGCTCGTCGGCCAGGGCGCCGCCGAGGCCGAGTCCGAGGTCCTCGAAGTCGCCGAACTGCTCGGCGCCGGCGTCGCCAAGGCCCTGCTGGGCCGCGAGGTGCTCCCCGACGACCTGCCGTTCGTCACCGGCCCCATCGGCCTGCTCGGCAGCAAGCCCAGCGACGACATGATCCGCGGCTGCGACACCCTGCTGATGGTCGGCACCAGCTTCCCGTACTCCGAGTGGCTGCCCGACGAAGGCCAGGCACGCGGCGTCGAGATCGACATCGACGGCCGCATGATCGGCATCCGCTACCCGATGGACGCACACCTCGTCGGCGACTCCAAGGAGACCCTGAAGGCCCTCCTGCCGCTGCTGCGGCGCAAGGAGGACCGGTCCTGGCGCAAGGGCATCGAGAAGGGCGTCAGGGAGTGGAACGACCTGTGCGAGCGGTGGGCCGCCCAGCACTTCGGCGGCGTCATCAACCCGCAGGCCGTCGCCTCCGCGCTCTCCGACCGGCTGCCGGACAACGCCATCCTCACCGCCGACTCCGGCTCGGGCACCAACTGGTGGGCCCGCAACATCAAGCTCCGCCACGGCATGCACGCCTCGCTGTCCGGCACCCTGGCCACCATGGGGCCCGGCACGCCGTACGCCATCGCCGCACGGTTCGCCTACCCGGACCGGCCAGTGATCGCCTTCGTGGGCGACGGCGCGTTCCAGATGAACGGCATGAACGAGATGATCACCGTCAGGCGGTACCTCGACCGCCTCGGCGGCTCCCCGCCGTTCGTCTTCTGCGTCTTCAACAACCAGGACCTGAACCAGGTCACCTGGGAGCAGCGCGCGATGGCCGGCGACCCCAAGTACCCCGGCTCGCAGGCCATCCCCGACATCTCCTACGCCGGGTACGCCGAGCTGATCGGCCTGAAGGGCATCGTCTGCGACAAGCCGAAGAAGATCGGGGCGGCCTGGGACGAGGCGCTGGCCAGCGACCGGCCGGTGGTGCTGGAGTTCAAGGTGGACCGCGAGATCGCGCCGATCCCGCCGCACATCATGAAGTCCCAGGGAAAGAAGGCCGCCAAGGCCGCCCTGCACGACCCCGAGAAGGTGGGGATCGCCACCAAGGGCGTACGCCAGAAGATCACCCAGTACGCCGAGCACCTGCCGGGCCGGGGGCGCTGATGACCGGGGAACAGCGCACGGACTCCGACGGCCAGGTCGTCGTGATCACCGGCGCCAGCGGCGGCGCCGGCCGGGCCACCGCCCGCGCCTTCGCCGCCCGCGGCGCCCGCGTGGCACTGCTCGCCCGCGGCCGGGAAGGTCTGGAGGGCGCCGCCCATGACGTGCGCGAGGCGGGCGGCCGGGCCCTCCCCCTGGAGGTGGACGTCTCCGACGCGAAGGCCGTCGACGACGCCGCCGAACGCGTTGAGGCGGAGCTCGGACCGATCGACGTCTGGGTCAACGCCGCCTTCTCCACCGTGTTCGCGCCGGTGACGGAGGTACGCCCCGAGGAGTACCGCCGGGCCACCGAGGTGACCTACCTCGGCTTCGTGTACGGCACCCAGGCCGCCCTGAAACGCATGCTGCCCCGCGACCGGGGCACCATCGTGCAGGTCGGCTCCGCGCTGGCGTACCGCAGCGTGCCCCTGCAGTCCGTGTACTGTGCCGCCAAGCACGCCATCAAGGGCTTCACCGAGTCCCTGCGCTGCGAACTGCTGCACGACGGCAGCGGGGTGCGCGTCACCATGGTGCAGCTGCCTGGCCTGAACACCCCCCAGTTCAGCTGGGTGCTGTCCCGGCTCGCCCGCCATCCGAGGCCGGTCGCGCCGGTCTACCAGCCGGAGGTGGCCGCGCGCGGCATCCTGTACGCGGCCGACCACCCGAAGCGGCGGGAGTACTGGGTCGGCGGCTCCACCGTCCTCACCCTGCTCGGCCAGCGCGTCGCCGCCGGGCTGCTGGACCGCTACCTGGCCCGCACCGGCTACGACTCACAGCAGACGGGCGAGCCCCTCGACCCGTCCCGCCCGGTCAACCTGTGGGAGCCCGCCGACGGGGCGGGGGGCCACGACCGGGGTGCGCACGGCGTCTTCGACGAGGAGGCGCACCCGCGCAGCGTCCAGCACTGGATCTCCCGGCACCGTCGGCCCATCGCCCTGGCGACCGCCCTGGCCGGCTCCGCCGCCACGGCGGTCGCCGGCGGGCTGCGCTCGCACGGCAACGGGCTCGTCGGCCACGGTCACGGCGGCAGGACCGCTGTGTCGTCGAGGCGGACCGCGCACTCCAGCAGCAGGGCGTGGACGAACGCCTGGGGCAGGTTGCCGCGCAGCTGACGCTGACGCACGTCGAACTCCTCCGCGAACAGCCCGGGCGGCCCGCAGGCCGCCCGGGTCCGTTCGAACCAGCGGAAGGCGCCGACCCGGTCTCCCAGGTGGTGCGTGGCCAGCGCCATGTGGAACCCGCACAGCAGGAAGGCGCCCTCGGCGTCCCCGAGCGGCACACCGGGACGCTCGAATCGGTACAGATACCCGTCCTGGGAGAGCCGCTTCTCGATCCGGTCCCGGGTCAGTCGCGCACTCGGGTCGCCGTCGGCCACCCCGCCCCGGGCCAGCGGGACCAGCAGCGCCGCCTCGGCGCCGTCGTCGTCGGCGGCCCGCCGCCAGAACCCGTCCGGGTGCAGACAGCGCCGCCGGGTCTCCGCCAGCACGGTGTCCGCGGTCTCGGCGCAGCGCCGGCCGTCCCCGCCGGGCAGCACCCGCGCCATGTGGCGCAGCCCGCACACCACGCTCAGCCGCGAGTGCGTCCACCACCGGTCCTCCAGCTCCCACAGGCCGGCGTCCGGCTCCGTCCAGCGCCGCTCCACCGCGTCCACCGCGATCCGCGCCGCCCGCTCCGCCTCCGGGGTGAGGCGGTCGTGCCGGGCGGCGGCCGCGAACAACTGCAACGCCTCGCCGAACGTGTCGAGCTGGAACTGGGTGGCCGCCTGGTTCCCGATCCGGTCGCTGCCGCCGGGATAGCCGGGCAGCGGCAGGGACCGCTCCTGCGGCATCGACCCCCCGGCCACCGTGTAGGCGGGCCGCACTCGGTCGCCGTCGGCGAGGATCCGGTCCGCGACGAATCCCACGGCGGTGTCGAGCAGCTCGTGCGGGCCGTGCGCGGCGACCGCGAGCCCCGCGTAGCACTGGTCGCGCAGCCAGGCGTACCGGTAGTCGTAGCTGCGCCCGGAGTTGGCGCGCTCCGGCAGGGACGTCGTGGCGGCCGCGACCATGCCGCCCGACGCGCTGGTCAGCCCGAGCAGGACGGCGTACGCGTGCCCGGCGTCCCGCGGCGCGGCGAGCGCGGAGCAGTCCGGCACCGCCCGCCGCCACTCGCGCTCGGTGGCGGCCCACAGGGCGTCCGGGTCGAGACGGGGCGCGTCGGCGCCCGCGGGCCCCTCGGAGAGCTCCAGTACCAGGTCGTGCCGCTCGCCCCGGCCCAGACGGAACTCGCCGGTGAGACCGGCCTCCGGGTCCCAGGCGGCCGAACGGGCACCGAGCAGCCGCATCCGCAGGCCGCCGCCGCCCGCCGTCCACACGTCGCCGTCCAGACGGGGGTCGCGCAGGCGGTGCGCGCCGAAGCCGGGGCGGGCGTCCAGCTCCACGCGCAGCCGCGCCTCGCCCCGTACGACCCGCATCCGACGCAGGAGGACCAGGCGGTCGGTGGCCGCCGGCAGCGCCAGCGCGTCACGGCACTCGATCACACTGTCCGGGGTCACCCAGCGCTGAGTCCGGACCAGGGTGTCCTCCTCGTAGGCGCCGCCCCACACGTGCCAGGGGTCCACCGGCCGCACCGTGAAGTGCCCGGTGCCGCCGATCAGCGCGGAGAACACCGCGTCGCTGTGCCAGCGCGGGGCGCACAGCCAGACGATCCGCCCCTGCGGGTCCACGACCGCGCCGCGCTCGCCGTCGGCGAGGACCGCGTACTCCCGCAGGGCCCACGGGGGAGAGGTGCTGTCGGGTGCCGCCGGGGGCCTGCCCGTGCCGTCGTCCATCGCGCTTCCTCCCCTCACCGCGGGCCGGTGGTGCGGCTGGGACCGGTGACGAGGCCCGGCGTGGGCACCGGGGTCGCAGCGGGGGCGTGGTCGGCGATCACGTCCGAGGTCACCGCGTCGACCTGGTAGGTGTGGGTGCGCCCCGGCTCGATGGCCGCCACGGTGACGACCCAGACGGTCCGCCCCTTCTCGCCCTTGGCCAGCCGGACCTCCGTCACCTTGCCGAAGTGCTCGCTCTCCATCGCGGTCGCGGCGACCGTCTCGGCCGCTTCCTCGGGCAGGATCCGGGCGCTCTCCACCAGGGCCGACGTGCGGGCCTCGGCGTCCACCCGCCGGTCTGCGGGCTCGGGGCTGCCCAGCAGCCGGCCGAGGGTGGCGTCGACGCGCACCACGCGCACCGCGCCGTCCGGCGTGGCGACCTCGGTGCGCCATACGGGCTTCGTCTCGGACGGCTCGCGCAGCCCGACCGACAGCAGCCTGCTCTCGGGCACCTCGTCGAGCGCCTTGCGCACGGCACGGTCGAAGCGGACCTCCACCTGCGGGAACACCTCCGACCGCTCGGCGGGCGGCGGCCCGTCACAGCCGGCCACCACCAACGCGGCAGCCACCAGCGCCACACCGACCGGCCCGCCCCGCCGACGCATCCGGACGCCTCCCCTGCGAGCCCGAACCATACGTTTCCCTGCCTCTCCGCCGACCCCAGAAGCCGGCACGACCTCCGCACCGGGGGAGTAGGCCGACCTGGCCCCCCTGAAACCCGGCGCACGGCCACGGCCGCGTGCCTCCTTCTCACACGCCGCCGAACACCTTCTTGACGGCTTCCCGCGGTATGTCCGTCTCCGGGTCCGTGATCAGCACCACCTCGTCGTCGGCGCGCAGTCGCGTACCCGGGCGCAGGGAGAGCAACTGCCCGTCGCGGATGACGAGGGCCACCCAGACCGCGTCCGGCAGGTCGAGGTCCTCGATCGGGGACTCCTCCGCCGGGGCCCCGGTCCGGACCCGGCAGCGGCGCACCCCGTCCGGCGGGGACCGGAAGCGGATGCCCAGGGGCCAGGGCCGCAGCGGCGTCGTCTGCAGCGACACCCCGCAGCGCCGGGCGAGCCAGGGGATCAGCGTGCCCTGGAGGACGACGGACGCGGCCACCACGACGAAGACGATGGCGTAGATCGACGTGCCGTGCTCGGCGTGCTCGGTGAACAGGAAGCTGCCGAGCAGGATCGGCACGGCACCCTTCAGCCCCGCCAGCCCCAGGAACACCCGCTCGCCCGCCCGGATGCGAACCGGCCACAGCATCAGCGGAATCACCACCGGCCGCACCAGGAGAAGCGTCACCGCCGCCATGACCGCGCCGTCGGACCACGCCCCCAGCTCGTCGAAGTCCCCGACGGTGGCCGTCAGCCCCAGAGCCGTGAACGCGGCGATCTCCCCGAGGCTGGCCAGCGCGTCGTGGAACCGGTCGATCTCCCGCTCGAAGGGCACCCCGTGCCCGGCCAGCAGCAGCCCGGTGACGAACACCGCCAGGAACCCCGAGCCGTGCGCCACCGTGGCCAGCCCGTACACCCCGAGCGCGCCCGCCATCGCGGCGAGCGCGTACAGCCCCTGCCCGGGCAGCGGGACCAGGCGCAGGAACCGGGGCAGTGCCAGCCCGCCCACGACCCCGACGACCGCCCCGACGACGATCTGCACCGCGAACACCCAGGCGACATGGCCGACCGCCGCCCCGCCCGTCCGGCCGCCGAGCTCCAGCAGGCCGGCCAGCAGGGCGATGCCCGCCGGGTCGTTCAGGCCCGCCTCGCCGTTCAGCAGGGTGCCCGCCCGCCCCGGGATCTCCCGGCGGCCGAGCGCGGAGAACACCGCCGCCGGATCGGTCGGCGCCAGCGCCACCCCCAGCAGCAGCGCCGGCAGCCAGTCGAACCCCAGCAGCACATGGGCCAGCGAGCCCGTCGCCGCCGCGATCACCACCGTGCCGGCCAGCCCCATCCAGGACGCTGCCGCCAGCGACGGCCGCAGCCGCCGCCAGCCCAGCGAGATGCCGCCGTCGAACAGGATGAACACCAGGGCGATCGTGACCAGTTGCTGGACCAGCTCGATCGGGACCTCCCGCAGCCCAGGCACGAAGTCCGACACCACCGCCGCCGCGATCAGGAAGAACGCGGGCGCCGGCACCCGGGTGCGCTCACTGACGGGATGCAGCACCAGCGCCGCCGCCATGACGCCGCCCGTGATCAGCACGGCCCACCCCAGTGACACGACCTCCTGGGTCATTCCTCGCTCCTCACGCGCCCCAGACGCACCGTCCGACGATTCCGTGGCCTGTGGTGTACCCCCCGTCGGCCCGTTTACCTGCCCCGAGCCGGGTCACCCACTGAAGACGACAGCGGGTGTCCGATCCATGTCCGAGGGAGTACGCCATGACCCTGGCCGCCGGCGAGGCCGAGCGGGTGGAGTGCCGTGTAGACGCGGTCGACGTCCACGCTTTCGAGGTGCCCACCGACGGCCCCGACGGCCGGGAACAGGACGGCACCCTGGACTGGGACTCGACGACGATGGTCCTGGTCCGGGTGCACGCGGGCGGCATCAGCGGCCTCGGCTACACCTACGGCGACGTGTCCGTCGCCCGCTTCGTGGAGTCGAAACTCGCGTCCCTCGTCCGGGGCCGGGACGTCACCGCCCCGCCCGCCCTGTGGCACCTCATGGGCGCCGAGATCCGCAACGCCGGCCGTCCGGGGGCCGGCGCCATGGCCGTCTCCGCCGTCGACATCGCGCTGTGGGACCTCAAGGCGCGCCTGTTCGGCCTCCCCCTGGTGCGCCTCCTGCCCGCCTTCCACGACCGCGTCCCGGTGTACGGCAGCGGCGGCTTCACCAACTACTCCCTGGACCGCCTCACCGACCAGCTCGCCGGCTGGGTCGGTCAGGGCATCCCCCGGGTGAAGCTCAAGACGTCCCGCGACCCCGCACGCGACCCGGCCCGGCTGACCGCCGTACGCCGGGCGCTGGGCGACGGCCCGGAGCTGTTCACCGACGCCAACGGGGCACTCGGCCGCAAGGAGGCCCTCTACTGGGCCCACAGGTTCCACGAGGAGTGGGACGTGCGCTGGCTGGAGGAGCCCGTGAGCTCCGCCGACCTCGAAGGACTGCGCATGCTGCGCGAGCGCGGCCCGCACCGGCTGGAGATCGCCGCAGGCGAGTACGCGTTCACTTCCCGGGACTTCGTCAACCTGGTCGAACCACCCGGCGTGGACTGCCTGCAGGCCGACGTCACCCGCTGCGGCGGGATCACCGGCGTCCTGGAGGTCGCCGGCCTCGCGGCGGCCCGGCACCTGGACCTCTCCGCCCACTGCGCGCCGGCGGTCTCCGCCCACGCGTTCTGCGCCGTACGCCGGCTGCGGCACCTGGAGTACTTCCACGATCACGTACGGGTCGAGCACCTGCTGTTCGACGGCACCCTGACACCGGCCGACGGCACCCTGCGGCCCGACCCCGCCCGCCCCGGGCTGGGCCTCGACGTCAAATGGGCCGACGCCGAGCCCTACCGCGTGCACGGCACGCGGCCCACCTGACCCGGTCCGCCGGACCCGCCCGCCCCGGCTCGTCCATAGGAGAGAAGCACCCGATGGCCAAACCCACCCGCCGCACCACGCGCGACATCCCCGCCAAGACCCATCCGGACATCGCCGGACCGCCCCGCGGCCGGCAGACCCTGGACGTCGGCAAGCTCGAACGGGCCCTGCGCAAGGCGGTCGACGGCGAGGTGCGGTTCGACACCGGCACCCTGGGCCTGTACGCCCAGGACGCGTCCAACTTCCGGCAGGTGCCCATCGGCGTGGTGGTGCCACGCACCCTGGACGACGTGGTGGCCGTCCACCAGGTGTGCCACCGCTTCGGCGCCCCCGTCCTGAGCCGTGGCGGCGGCACCAGCCTGTCCGGCGAGACCGTCAACGAGGCCGTCGTCATCGACCACTCCAAGTACCTCACCGGCATCGGAGCGGTGGACGTCGAACGCCGCCTGGTCACCTGCGAACCGGGCGTCATCAACGAGGAGCTCAACCGCCACACCGGCCGCCACAACCTGATCTTCGGCCCCGACCCCTCCTCGCACTCCCGGTGCGTGATCGGCGGCAACATCGGCAACAACTCCTGCGGCATCCACTCCGTCCAGTCCCAGCTGTACGGCCCCGGCCCGCGCACCAGCGACAACGTGCACAGCCTGGAGGTCGTCACCTACGACGGCGCCCGCTTCGAGGTCGGCGTGAACGAGGAGGAACGGCTCGACGAGATCATCGCCGAGGGCGGCCGCAAGGGCGAGATCTACGCCGCCCTGCGCGCCCTGCGCGACAAGTACGCCGACGCCATCCGGGCGGGCTTCCGCTCCGCGGAGCAGGTGCCCCGCCGCGTCTCCGGCTACAACCTCGACGAACTCCTGCCCGAACGCGGCTTCAACGTCGCCCGCGCCCTGGTCGGCACCGAGAGCACCTGCGCGACCGTCCTGCGCTCCGAGCTGATGCTCACCCCCGCCATGCTCCAGCGCACCACGGTGGTGGTCGAGTACGACGAGCTGGCCGACGCGGCCGAACACTGCATGGAGATCATCGAGCACTGGAAGCCGATCGGCCTGGAAGCGCTCGACGACAAGCTCATCCACAACCAGCAGATCGGCCACATGCACCCGGAGGACCTCAAGGAGCTGCCGCGCCTGGGCGGCGGCGCCTGGCTCCTCGTGCAGTTCGGCGCCGACCGCATCGAGGAGTCCCGCGGCCGGGCCGACGAGTTCGTCCGGTGGCTCACCGACCACAAGGGCTACGCCCGCGACCGCATCCGCATCGCCCAGAGCACCCAGGAGGGCGGCACCAGCGAACACGTGTGGGCGATCCGGGAGAGCGGGCTCGGCTCGACCTCCTTCCCGCCGGACGGCAAGGACCACTGGCCGGGCTGGGAGGACTCCGCGGTGCCGCCCGACCGGATCGGGCAGTACGTGCGCGAACTGCGCAAGGTCATGGACCGGCACGGCATCACCGGCGCCATGTACGGCCACTTCGGGCAGGGCTGCATCCACTGCCGGCTCAGCTTCGACCTGCGCAGCGCCGACGGGATCGCCACCTACCGGCAGTTCATGGAGGAGGCCGCCGACCTGTGCGTGGGCATGGGCGGCTCGGTGTCCGGCGAACACGGCGACGGACAGCAGCGCGGGGAACTGCTGGAGAAGCAGTACGGGACGGAACTCGTCCAGGCCATGCGGGAGTTCAAGGCGATCTGGGACCCCGAGTGGAAGATGAACCCGGGCAAGGTCGTCGACCCGTACCGCATGGACGAGAACCTGAAGCTGGGGACCGACTACAACCCGCCGCGCACCCCCACGAAGTTCGCCTACGCGCAGGACGGCGGGGACTTCGCGCACGCCACCGTGCGCTGTGTCGGCGTCGGCAAGTGCCGGGTGCCGCAGGCGGAGACCACGATGTGCCCGAGCTACCAGGTGACCCGCGAGGAGAAGCACACCACCCGGGGCCGGGCCCGGCTGCTGTACGAGATGCTCAAGGGCGACGTCATCACCGACGGCTGGCAGTCCGAGGAGGTCTTCGACGCCCTCGACCTGTGCCTCGCCTGCAAGGGCTGCACCAACGACTGCCCGGTCAACGTCGACATGCCCACCTACAAGGCGGAGTTCCTATACCACCACTACAAGTCGCCCACCCGCAGGCGCCCGCGTCACGCCTACGCCTTCGGGTTCATCGACCAGGCGGCCCGGCTCGCCGCGCGCGTACCCGAACTGGCCAACTTCGCCACCCAGACGCCCGGGTTCGCCCGGCTGGCGAAGTTCGTGGCCGGCATCGACCGCCACCGGCCGCTGCCGAAGTTCGCCCCGATGACCCTGCAGGACTGGTTCGCCCGGCGCGGCGGCACCGCCAACCCGACCGGCCGGCCCGTGGTGCTCTTCCCCGACACCTTCAACAACCACTTCCACACCGACGTCGGCGTGGCCTGCGTGGAAGCCATCGAAGCGGCGGGCTGGCGGGTCATCATGCCCGAGGAGCACGTGTGCTGCGGACGGCCGTTGTACGACTACGGCTTCCTGGACGCCGCCGAGCGCTACCTCGGCCGCGTGCTGGAGGTGCTGCGGCCGCACCTGCGGGCCGGCACCCCGGTCGTCGGCATGGAACCGAGCTGCCTCGCCGTCTTCAAGGACGAGCTCACCAAGCTGCTGCCCCACGACGACGACGCCCGCCGACTGGCCGGCAACGCCTACCATTTCGCCGAGTTCTTCCAGACCTTCGGCGTCGAGCCGCCCCGGCTCGACGGGACGGCGCTGCTGTGGGGCCACTGCCACCAGCGCGCCACCGGCGGCATGAGCCCCGACCAGCAACTCCTGGAGAAGATGGGGCTGGAGGTGAACAACCTCCAGGGCGGCTGCTGCGGTCTCGCCGGCTCCTGGGGCTTCGAGTCCGGCAAGTACCGGATCTCCATGGAGTGCGGTGAACAGGCCCTCCTGCCCGCCGTCCGCGACACCGGCCCCGACACCCTGGTCGTCGCCGACGGCTTCTCCTGCCGCACCCAGATGAAGGACGCCGGGACGGAACACCGCCCCCTGCACCTGGGGCAGATCCTCCAGCTGGCCCGCACCAGGTCCAAGGACCCGGCCGCCCGCCCCGCTCCGCCCCTCGGCCGACGCGCCCTGCGCCTCACCCCGGCACTAGCCCTGGCGGCGACCGCCGCGGCCGTCGCCCTGCGCGCGAAGCGCCGCTGAGCCGCCGACCGGGCCCGGGAACGATCGGGCACGCCGCAGCCGCGGGCCGGGCGGGCAACGCCCGGCCCACGGCCGTGCGAGGGACACGACGACGGGCGACGGCGGGCGACGGCGGGGGAGGCAGGGCGAGGTCCTGGAGTGCCGTCCGGCCTGACGAGGCAGTCAGGCTCACCTCAGCCCGGTGGCCGCTCGGGCCGAGGCGGATCGTCGCTCCCGCCCGGCCGGGGGGAGGCGCGGGCGGCCCACCGGGCGAGGAGCAGCCCCGCCGCCAGGGATCCGGCAACGCCCGCGGCCATGTCGGCGATCGTGCCCGCGTTCCCTCCGCGCTCCCGGTGCTCGGTTCGGCCCGGGAACTGCGGCCGGTGCCCGAGCGGCACGCCCACGCCCTGCCGCGGCCGCTGGTCGCCGGAGCCGAACTACTGGTGGCCTGGCAGCTCATCGCGGGCGCGCTCTACGGGCTGGGAGCACTGGTCAAGAACGCCGGGCCGGGCTCCGGACCACCGGGCTGGGACCGCGCTGTGGTGCGCGACCTGGCCGCAGCGCGCACACCCTGGCTGGACCAGGTCGCCGAGTGACTGCGCATCCTGGGGGGATCGCCCGGCATCATCGCCGCGGTGGCGATCGTGGCACCGCTCGCCGTGGCCGTCACCCGCAGCTGGCGGCCCTTCGTCCTGCTCGCCCTGGCCCTGGTGGGGCAGGTCACCCTCTTCCTGGTCACCGTGGCGCTGGTCGCCCGGACCCGGCCCGACGTACCGCACCTGAGCGACGAGCTGCCGCCCACGGCGAGCTTTCCCTCCGGTCACGTCACCGCCACCCTGGCGCTCACGGCGTGCACGGCGATCATCGTCTTCCGGGCCACCCGCCGCACGGGGTGGCGGCTGACCGCCGTGGCGCTGGCCGTGCTGATCACGGCGGCGGTGGCCTTCGAGCGGCTGTACGCCGGCGCCCACTACCCCAGTGACGTGCTGGCCGGGCTGCTCCTGGCCGGACCCTGGACCGCGGCCTGCTGGTGGGCCACGCGCCCCGCGCCCGAGGACCGGGCGAGGGAACGGGCGACCATCCACCCGGCCGAGCACGAACTGGAACGCGAGTGACGAGGCGGAGTCACCCCGCTCACGCCGCTCACGTCAGGGGTGCTTGCCCGGCTCGACGGCGCCGACCTCGAAGACGCCGCCGCAGACCCGGAACGATTTCGCCGGTGCCCGCAGGGCCCGGGTCGATCCCGGTGGGTAGGCCTGGACCTGTGCGGCGGGAGGCCGGCAGGGCTCGTTCGTCACGCCCTGGGCGACGGTGTGGAGGGCCGCGTAGACGCTGCCCCCGGGCTCCACGGTGAGGGGCCCGGCGTCGGGGCCCCGGCGCCGGGCCGGTTCGCCGATGCGGTCACCGGCGGAGTCGAGCAGGGTGACACCGGGATATCCGTGGAGCGAACAGGGCCGCGTGCCCGTGTTGGTGAAGACCAGGGGGGCGTAGCGGTTGCCCGCGCCGGGCGAGACACGGCCGAGGGACAGGCGGAGCCGGTCGTGGGTGCAACGGGCCGGTGATACGGAAGGCGAGCCCGGCGGGGCGGCCGCGGTGCCCGTGCCGGACGCCGCCGGTGTCGTCGAGGGTGACGTCGAAGGCGGCGTCGAAGCAGTCGGGGTCGAAGCGGTCACGCCGGACGAGGCGGCGGACGCCGTCGGCGTCGACCGCCCGGCGGCACTGTCCCCACACGCCACCGCCGTCAGAACGACACCGACGCCCACGGCACCTGTGCGCAGCAGCCCAAGGGCCCGCCCGCGCTCCCGCCGGGCCGTATCCCTCACGTCACTCACGACGGCTGGCCGGGCAGGCGGGGAAACGGCGGGTAGACGTAGCCGACGCCCCAGAACGGGGCGTAGCCGTAATGCTGGTAGACGCGGTCGTAGAACTCTTCGTGGTCCACCAGCTCCGGGTCGTAGGCGGGCGCCTCGGCCACCTGGTCCCGCGTCCGGTCGATGCGCACCCGGTCCTCGGTGACGTCGGCGACCGCGTCGACCGGGATGTAGCTCTTCTTCTCGCCGATGCCGAGGAACCCTCCGTGTTCCACGAGGAGGAAGCGGACCTTGCGCTCTTCCTCGTCGACGAGCAGGTCGCCGACCTTGCCGAGTTCGTTGCCCGAGCGGTCGGTGACCTTCCGGCCCCGGACGTCTTCGTCGGTGGCGGTGATCGCCTGGCGGGACTCGGAGATCCTCGTCAGGACGGGGACATCGCCGGATTGCATGGCGCCTCCCTTGAACGGCACGGCAGGGGCAGCGCCGGGTACCTCACGGCCCGGCGCTTCGTCCCCTCCCGGTTCCCCCTTCGCGAGAGGTCATCCCCGGCCTTCGCGGCCCTTCTGTCCGGGGCCGCCCGAGGCGGGCTCCGCCCCCGCCCCGGGCGCCCATGACGGAGCGCAGCCGAGCGACAGTCGCTATGAGTGTCCTGAGCGTCGTTGCGGCTCCCGGCGGTCGGGCGTTGCAGCTCCCGGCGACGGACCCCGGCATGCCTGTCTCGGACCCCCGCGGGTGGGTACGCAGGGGGGACCGTGTGAGCGATCCCGGAGGAGCGACATCCATGAGCGAGACCAACCCCGTCGAAAGGGCGGCTCAGAAGGTCACCGATGCCGTTCAAGGCGATGGTTCGGCACCGCCGGAGGGCATCCCCGGCAAGCCCGGTCCTCAGTCACCGCCCGTGTCGGAGCCGACCCGGCCGCGCGAACCGCTGCCGCCGAAGCCCGACCAGAGCGGCCCCGACACCCTTTCGCCGACCGGACAGCCGACCGGAGCCGAACAGGCCCAGGTGGCGCAGGCGGGTGCGTTCCTGACCGACGCCCAGGGCACCCGGCGGCACGACACCGACCACTCCCTCAAGGCCGGAGCGCGGGGACCCGTCCTGCTGCAGGACCACCACCTGCGGGAAAAGGTCATGCACTTCGACCACGAACGCATCCCCGAGCGCGTCGTCCACGCCCGGGGAGCCGCGGCCCACGGCGTCTTCAGGGGGTACGGAACGGCCGGTTCCGTGACCAAGGCGGCCTTCCTGGCGAAGGACGTGGAGACGCCGGTGTTCGTGCGCTTCTCCACGGTGCTCGGTTCTCGCGGCTCGTCCGACACCGTGCGCGACACGCGAGGGTTCGCCACGAAGTTCTACACCAGTGAGGGCGTCTTCGACCTGGTCGGCAACAACATCCCGGTCTTCTTCATCCAGGACGCCATCAAGTTCCCCGACGTCATCCACGCCGGCAAGCCGCATCCGGATCGCGAGATCCCGCAGGCGCAGAGCGCCCATGACACGTTCTGGGACTTCGTCACCCTGCACACCGAAGCGACCCACCACACCCTGTGGAACATGTCCGACCGTGGCATCCCCCGTTCCTACCGGACGATGGAGGGCTTCGGAGTCCACACCTTCCGCCTGGTCAACGCCGCCGGCGAGACCACGCTGGTGAAGTTCCACTGGAAGCCGAAGCTCGGCGTGCACTCCCTGGTGTGGGAGGAGGCGCAGATCATCAACGGTGTCGATCCGGACTTCCACCGCCGGGACCTCGCCGACGCCATCGAGGCGGGCGCCCACCCGCAGTGGGAACTCGGCATCCAGACCTTCCCCGACACCCCCGACCAGACGTTCGAGGGTATCGACCTGCTGGACCCCACCAACCTCGTGCCCGAGGAACTCGCACCCGTGCAGCCCATCGGGCTGCTCACCCTCGACCGCAACCCGTCGAACTACTTCGCCGAGACCGAACAGGTCGCCTTCCACGTCGGTCACCTCGTTCCCGGCATCGACGTCACCGACGATCCGCTGCTCGCGGGGCGTCTGTTCTCCTACCTCGACACCCAGATCACCCGGCTCGGCGGGCCCAACTTCCCCCAGCTGCCCATCAACCGCCCGCACGCACCCGTCAACGACATGCTGCGCGACGGCATGCACCAGGCGGCCGTCCACCGCGGGGTCGCCCCCTACCGGCCCAACTCCCTGGACGGCGGCTGCCCCTTCACCGCCGGAGCGGACACCGCGGCGTACGTCGAGGCGCCGGTACGCGTCCCGGAGGCGGCCAAGGTACGCGAGGCGCCGGAGTCCTTCTCCGATCACTTCAGCCAGGCCCGCCGGTTCTGGCTGAGCATGAGCCCGGTCGAACGCGAGCACATCATCGGCGCCTACACCTTCGAACTCGGCAAATGCTACGAGCAGGCCGTCAAGGAGCGCGCCTTGCAGGTACTGGCCAACATCGACGGTGACCTGTGCGCCCAGGTCGCCGAGGGGCTGGGTCTGCCGGCGCCGGAGCCCACCGTGCCGCTCGCCGAGGTGGAGCCGAGCCCGGCCCTGTCCCAGGTCGGGCGGACCTGGCCCACCGACGGGCGCGTCGTCGGCATCGTCACCGGTCCCGGCGGCGACCTCGACGGCGTGCGCGCCGTGCGGGAAGCGATCCTGCGGGCCGGCATGGTGCCGCTCGTCGTCGCGCCGACGGGCGGCACCCTGAACACGGACGACGGGCCCTTGACCGTTCAGCGGACCTTCGTCACCGCCCGGTCCGTCGAGTTCGATGCTCTGCTGCTCGCCGGCCCGCCCGGCCTGGGCGGCGACGCCCACGGGGCCCGGGACGCCAAGGCCGGAGCCGCGGGCGCGCGCCAGGGGACGCACGACCCGCGCGTCGGCCTGCTGCTGTCCGAGGCGTTCCGGCACGGCAAGGCGATCGGCGCCTGGGCGGGCGGCGAGACGGTCCTGGAGGCGGCGGCCGTGCCCGCCGACGCACCCGGCGTGATCGTCGGCGACGGCGCGACGGCCACGCTGGAACAGCTCAGCCGGCTGATGGCCTCCCACCGTGTCTGGGAGCGCTTCACCGACCATGCCTGAGCGGGCCCCGGGACGTCCCTGAGCGACCCCGCGACGTCCCGGAGCGGACCCCACGACGCCTCTGGGCGGGGTCCGCGGGAGCGAGCGGCGGGCTGCTGCGGCAGTCCGCCGCCGGGTCCGGACGGCCCGGATCGTCCTCCCCGGCTGTCTCGCTCGGTCATCATGCTCGCTCCCGGACGCAAGGTGACCGAGCGAGGGAGACTCCGGTTCCGCCCTGTCGGCCTCCCCGCCCCACGCGCCGGGGTACCACCTGGAGCGGCTGTACCGCCGTACGTGCGCGGCCGCGCCGCACAGCCGAGCTCCGCCTACGGTGTGCCCGGTTCCGTGCCTGCCACATAGACGGTGTTGGCCGAGGTACCGCCCTGCAGGGGGTTGTCGAACTCGACGACATGGGCCGCTGCTCGGGCGAAGACCTCGGTGAGGGCGGAGGTGAACGTCTCGTCCGGGGGATCGTTCGACCACAGGGCGAACACCCCGCCAGGGTGAAGATGTCCGGCGAGGGCGCGGAGCCCGGCCGGCCGGTAGAGCGCCGCGTGGCGGGGGTGGAGCACATGGCGCGGTGAGTGGTCGACGTCCAGCAGGACGGCGTGGAAGCGGCGGCCCGGCTCGGTCGGGTCCAGACCGCGGGGGTCGGCGGCCAGCGCGAAGAAGTCCCCGTGGACCAGGCGGCAGCGGGCGTCCGCGGACAGCCGGGTCCCGAGGGGCACCAGGCCCCGCTGGTGCCAGTCGATGACTTCGGCGAGCGCGTCGATCACAGTCAGTGAGCGCACCCGGGGGTCGTCCAGGGCCGCCCGGGCGGTGTAGCCGAGCCCGAGGCCGCCGACGACCACGTCCAGTCCGGTGTCCGGCAGTTCCGCCAGGCCCCGTTCCGCGAGCGCGACCTCGCCGGTGGTGAAGAGGCTGGACATCAGGAACTCGTCGCCGAGCTTCACCTCGTACACGTCCTCGCCCGACACCGGGTCGCGGCGGCGGCGCAGACTGATCTCACCGATCGGTGTCCGCCGCCAGTCGATCTCCTCGAAACGCAGGCCCATCCGTTCCCCTTCTCCGGCCCTTCGGTGTGCTGCTGCGGGGGTGGCCCGGTCAGGCGTCGATGATGACGGGGATGATCAGCGGCCTGCGGCGGTGCGTGCGGAAGGCCCAGTTCGCCACGGCGCGGGCGATGAGCTGTTCGAGCTGGTGGGCGTCGCCGACGCCTTCCTGAGCCGCGTTGGCCAGCGTTTTCTCGATGACGGGGATGACCGGTTCGAAGGTGGTCTCGTCGTGGACGAAGCCGCGCGCCAGGAAGTCGGGGGCCTCGGCGAGGACGCCGGTGTCGGCGTCGACGATGGCCACGACCGTGATGACGCCCTCCTGCGAGAGGGTGAGACGGTCCTTGAGGGACGCCTCCGTGGCGCCGCCGACTTCCATGCCGTCCACGTACACGTTCCCCGCGGGCACCTTGCCCGTGATGGAGGCACGGCCGTCGACGAGGTCGACGACGACACCGTCCTCGGCGATCACGACCCGCTCGGGATCCACGCCGGTACGGATGGCGAGGTCGGCGTTGGCCCGCAGGTGGCGGAACTCGCCGTGGACCGGCATGACGTTGCGAGGGCGGACGATGTTGTAGCAGTAGACGAGTTCCCCGGCGCTGGCGTGGCCGGAGACGTGCACCTTGGCGTTGCCCTTGTGGACGACGTTGGCGCCCCACCGGGTCAGGCCGTTGATCACCCGGTAGATGGCGTTCTCGTTGCCGGGAATGAGGGAACTGGCGAGCAGGACGGTGTCGCCCTTGCCGATGCGGATCTGGTGGTCGCGGTTGGCCATCCGGGACAGGGCGGCCATCGGTTCCCCCTGGGAGCCCGTGCACACCAGGGTGATCTTGTGGTCGGGGAGCTTCTCCAGCTCCTTGGTGCTCACGATCAGGCCGGAGGGGACCTTCAGATACCCCAGGTCGCGGGCGATGCCCATGTTGCGGACCATGGAGCGGCCGACGAAGGCCACCTTGCGGCCGTGCGCGTGGGCCGCGTCCAGGACCTGCTGGATGCGGTGCACGTGGCTGGCGAAGCTGGAGACGATGACCCGGCGCGGCGCGGTGCGCATCACCTGCTCGATCGCGGGGTTCAGCTCGCGTTCGGAGGTGGTGAAGCCGGGGACCTCGGCGTTGGTGGAGTCGGTGAGGAACAGGTCCACCCCCTCCTCGCCGAGCCGGGCGAAGGCACGCAGGTCGGTGATCCGGTCGTCCAGCGGGAACTGGTCCATCTTGAAGTCACCGGTGTGCAGCACCAGCCCGGCCGCGGTACGCAGGGCCACCGCGAGGCTGTCCGGGATGGAGTGGTTGACGGCCACGAACTCGCAGTCGAAGGGGCCGAAGCCACGCCGGTCTCCCTCGCGTACCCGCACCGAGCGGGGCCTGATCCCGTGCTCCTTGAGCTTGGCCTCCAGGAAGGCCAGGGTGAGCTTCGAACCGACGACGGGAATGTCCGACCGCTCCCGCAGCAGATAGGGCACGCCGCCGATGTGGTCCTCGTGGCCGTGGGTGAGCACGATGGCCACGATGTCGTCGAGGCGGTCCCTGAACGAGGTGAAGTCGGGCAGGATCACGTCCACGCCGGGCTGGTTCTCCTCCGGGAACAGCACACCGCAGTCCACGATCAGCAGCTTGCCGGCATGCTCGAAGACCGTCATGTTGCGGCCGATCTCGCCCAGACCGCCCAAGGCGGTGACCCTCAGCCCTCCGTGGGGCAGCGGCGGTGCGGCTTTGAGTTCGGGGTGCGGATGGCTCATAGCCCGACGTTACCGGAGAGCCCGCCGAGGTGATCCACTGCCCGTGGGTCTCCGACGCCCACATCCGGGACACCTCCTCGGTCACCGCCCTGGACGCGATCGAGAACGAGTACGCCCGGCGGGCGAACCCGCCGACCGTCTCGATCTGCGCGAGCGCATCCGCACCGCCTTGGGACGACGGCCCGTCAACCTCAGGTCGCACATGGTCGCGACCTGGGTTTGATGTGGGGACGGCAGTCGGGCATCCAGCATGACGGTGTGACTGAGACACTGCCGGGTCTTCACATGTCCCTCCTGGAAACCGTGGTTGTGGCAGGTGCCGCCGCGCTCGTGACGGCCCGCTGGCTTCCCCAGCGGATGCGTCGCCCGACCGCGTTCGGTGCCTCGGTGCTGGTGCTGCTGTCCGGCATCGCACTGGTGTGGGGTCCGGTGCGCTGGCAGATGGTGCCCGTCCTGGCCGGCGCGGCACTCGTCCTGCCGTTCGCCGTCGCAGCCGAGCTGCGCACGCGCGGCGGCCGGCCGCCGCGCAGGACTCGGTGGTGGGCGGCGCTGCCGGTGTCACTGGCGTGCCTGTGTTTGGTCGCGGTCGGTCCGGCCGCCTCCTGGGCCTTTCCCGTGCCGGCGTTCCCGGCGCCGTCCGGCCCCTTCGCCGTGGGCACCAGCGTCGTGCAGTGGACCGACGCCGACCGTCCCGAAGACGCCACCCCCGACGGGGAGGACCGGCGCACCGTGGTGGTGCAGTTGTGGTACCCGGCGCGGAAGAACCCGACGGATGCGCGACGTGCCGGCTACCTCGGGCGCACGGACCGCGAGGCGGACATCGTCTCCGATGCCCTCGCCGACTACGTCGGCATGCCCGGCTTCCTGCTCGACGGCCTGCCCCGCGCCCGTACCCACGCGGTGGCCGACGCGCCGGTGGCCGACGGCACCGGACGCTTCCCGGTCGTGGTGTTCTCCCCGGGACTGGGCGGAGTGCGCACCCAGAACTCGGCATGGGCGCAGGAACTGGCCAGCCACGGCTACGTCGTCGCAGCCCTCGACCACCCCTACGACTCCGCCGCCGTCGTCCTCGCCGACGGCCGGACCATTCGCACGAAGGTCACCGCCACGGGCGACGCCGACCGTGACGAAGCGCTGGCGGTCAAGTGGACCGCGGTCCGCGCCGCCGACCTGGGTTTCGTCCTCACCCAGCTGGACCGTGTCGCCCGAGGCGAGATACCGGGCCCCGTGGGCGGGCGCATGGACACCGGCCGAGTGGCCGTCGCAGGTCACTCCCTCGGCGGAGGTGCCGCCCTGCAGGCGGCCCGTCAGGACCACCGGTTCGATGCCGTCATCGACCTCGACGGCTTTCCGCACGACCCCGACGCGCAGCCCTTCCCGCAGCCGGTGCTGGCGCTGACCCAGGACGTCCACCAGGACATCGACCCCGACTACATCCCCCGCCTCACCCATGTGCTCGCCCTGAGCGGTGCGACCAGCTACCGGCTCAGCGTCCCCGGCGCGGCGCACCTCACGTTCACCGACGCCCCGCTCTACCTCCCCCCGGTGGAGTCGATCGTCGGATCACGCGGCCGCACCGAGGGACCGCACATCACCGCCGCCGCCTCGCTCGCCTTCCTCGACACCACGCTGCGCGACCAGCCGGATGACCTGGCCACCCGTCTGACCGCGCACGGTGCCCTCACCGTCTACCCGCCGCGCGACGGTACCTGAACGCACGGGAGCGCCTGACGAAGCCGGGTGCGGTCCCGCGCACTTCCGCCGGCGTCCGACGAAGCTCTGCGCGGCCGACGCCCTGGAGCGATCCGGCCCGCGGGCGGTGCTGGGTGGTACCGGGACAACGCAGGAGGCGGGAGAATCCGTGGTGACTGCGGCTCGGCGGCCCGGGCACTCCTCGCCGACCATCAACCCCCGGTTACTATGGTCACTTCATGCTGTAGGCCGGAAGCAAGGGGCCGGGACGGCCACGGACGAACTGCTGGGGAGGCGGGGAGATCTGCATGCCGGTCGAAACTCCCCGGATTCTCCCCAGCGCTGGTGACGGGCAGTTCCCGCTGTGGGACACCTCCGAGGCTCGCCCTGGATCGCAAGGTCGACGGCGGGAGAGGTGAGGAAATGCTGAGAAGGGTCACCGCGACCCGCTACATCGAGCCCCTGCACTCCGGCGGCTCCGTCCCCGGCGTCGTCGAGGCCGACGACCTCGGCTCGTACGTCGTGAAGTTCACCGGCTCCGCCCAGGGGCGCAAGGCGCTGGTCGCCGAGGTGATCGTGGGGGAGCTGGCCCGGGCGCTCGGGCTGCGCTTCCCCGAGCTGGTGCTGGTGCGTTTCGACCCGGCGATCGCCGCGCACGAGCCGCACCAGGAGGTGCGGGAGCTGCATGCCGCCAGCGCGGGCGTCAACCTGGGCATGGACTATCTGCCGGGCGCCCGCGACTTCACCCCCGAGAGCGCGGGGACCTTCCCCGTGGACCCGGTGGAGGCCGGCCGGATCGTCTGGCTGGACGCCCTGACCGCGAACGTCGACCGTACGGTCCACAGCACCAATCTGATGATCTGGCCGACCCTGGGGACGGTCCCCCCGCGCCTGTGGCTGATCGACCACGGCGCGGCCCTGGTCTTCCACCACCGCTGGGATGCCTCCGACCCCGAGAAGGCCTACGACTTCCGCCATCACGCCCTCGGCTCCTACGGCCCCGACGTGCGGGCCGCCGACGCCGAGCTGGCGCCCCGGGTGACGCCCGAGCTGCTGCGCTCGGTCACGCAGTGCGTCCCGGACGCCTGGCTCGCCGGGGAGGAGGAGGCCACGGCTCCGGACGACGTCCGGGCGGCGTACGTGGATCATCTCCACGCGCGCGTGCGTGCCTCCGCCGCCTGGCTGCCCACCGACTTCCCCGCCCGGGAGGAGCTGGCCGCCGAGGACGCCCGGCGTGCGGCGCGCTCCCAGCGGGGCCGCCCGGACTGGCTCAAGCGCGTCCCCGACCTGCACGGCAGGCCGGCGGCCGAACAGGACTGGTCGGTGCACCTGGGATGAGCGCGGCCGTACAGATCGAGTACTGCACCCAGTGCCGCCGGCTGCCCAGGGCGGCCTGGCCGGCGCAGGAGCTGCTGACGACCTTCGAGACCGAGCTGACGGAGCTGTCTCTCAAGCCCGGCACGGGCGGGGTCTTCGTCGTCCGCGTCGACGGCGAGGTGGTGTGGGACCGCCGCGAGCAGGGTTTCCCGGAGCCCACCGCGGTCAAGCGGGCCGTACGCGACCGAGTGGCCCCGGGCAGACCCCTGGGCCACTCGGACCGTCCGGGTGGGTCGGGCCCGCCCTGCGTCAGCCCGTGAGCCGCTCGTACGCGGGCAGGGTGAGGAAGTCCGCGTAGTCCTCGTCGAGCGCCACCTGCAGCAGCAGGTCGTGGGCCTGCTGCCAGTGGCCGGCGGCGAAGGCTTCCGCGCCGATCTCCTCCCGGATGGCGGCCAGTTCCTCGGCGGCGACCTTGCGGGCCAGCTCGGGGGTGGCCTTCTCGCCGTTCTCGAACTCGACGCCCGCGTTGATCCACTGCCAGATCTGCGAGCGGGAGATCTCGGCGGTGGCCGCGTCCTCCATGAGGTTGAAGATGGCCACGGCGCCGAGGCCGCGCAGCCAGGCCTCGATGTAACGGATGCCCACCTGCACGGCGTTGACGAGACCGGCGTACGTCGGCTTCGCCTCCAGGGAGCCGACGGCGATCAGGTCCGCGGCCTCGACGTGCACGTCCTCGCGCAGCCGGTCCTTCTGGTTCGGCTTGTCACCGAGGACCCGGTCGAACGACTCCATGGCGATCGGCACCAGGTCGGGGTGGGCGACCCAGGAGCCGTCGAAGCCGTCGTTCGCCTCGCGGTCCTTGTCGGCGCGGACCTTCTCGAAGGCGACCTTGTTGACCTCGGCGTCCCGGCGGGACGGGATGAACGCCGCCATGCCGCCGATGGCGTGCGCGCCGCGCTTGTGGCAGGTGCGGACCAGCAGCTCCGTGTAGGCGCGCATGAAGGGGGCCGTCATCGTCACCGCGTTGCGGTCCGGGAGGACGAACTCGGCGCCGCCGTCACGGAAGTTCTTGACGATGGAGAACAGGTAGTCCCAGCGGCCGGCGTTCAGCCCGGAGGCGTGGTCCCGGAGTTCGTAGAGGATCTCCTCCATCTCGTACGCGGCCGTGATCGTCTCGATCAGGACGGTGGCGCGGACGGTGCCCTGCGGGATGCCGACGTGGTCCTGCGCGAAGACGAACACGTCGTTCCAGAGGCGGGCCTCCAGGTGGGACTCCGTCTTCGGGAGGTAGAAGTAAGGGCCCTTGCCGAGGTCGAGCAGGCGGCGGGCGTTGTGGAAGAAGTACAGGCCGAAGTCGACCAGGGCGCCCGGGACCTGCTGCCCGTCGACCTGGAGGTGACGCTCGTTCAGGTGCCAGCCGCGGGGCCGCATGACCACGGTGGCGAGCTCGTCGTCCGGGCGCAGGGCGTACGTCTTGCCGGACCCGGGGTCGGTGAAGTCGATGCTGCGGGTGTAGGCGTCGATCAGGTTGAGCTGGCCGAGGACGACGTTCTCCCAGGTCGGCGCGGAGGCGTCCTCGAAGTCCGCGAGCCAGACCCTTGCCCCCGAGTTGAGGGCGTTGATGGTCATCTTGCGGTCGGTGGGGCCGGTGATCTCGACGCGCCGGTCGTTCAGCGCGGCGGGGGCGGGGGCGACCCGCCAGGAGTCGTCCGCGCGGATGGCGGCGGTCTCCGGGAGGAAGTCGAGCGTGGCGGTGCGGGCGATCTCGGCGCGGCGCGCCGCCCGGCGGGCGAGGAGTTCGTCACGGCGCGGCGTGAACCGCCGGTGCAGTTCGGCCACGAAGGCCAGTGCCGCGTCGGTGAGGACCTCTTCCTGCCGGGGCAGGGGCTCGGCGTCGACGATGGCCAGCGGGGACGGCGCTGGTGCGGACATGAGCTGTCACTTCCTTCAGCGGTGGCACCGGGTGCCGAGAGGTACGAACGGGGACTTTTGGCGCCCGCGGTTCGGTCGGGCGCTTCTGATCAGTGGATAGTAGTTTCCTCATTGTGGAACTTCAATGATTTGTTGATGTCGAGATTCTCCGGGTCGAGGGAAGGTGGCTCTCGGTGCCACCGCGCTCACTCAAGGTGGCTCAGGTCCGCCTCGGTGTCGATGTCGTACGGCCGGGCCACGTCCCCGCACTCCACGAGCCGGACGTCCTGCGCGTGTGCCCGCAGATAGGCGCGCGCCCCCTGGTCCCCCGTGGCGCTCGCCGCGATGCCGGCCCAGTGGGCCGCCCCGAACAGCACGGGATGCCCGCGCACCCCCTCGTAGGACGCCGCGGCCAGCGAGGTCTCGTCCCGGTACGCGGCGAGGACCCGTCCCGCCGCCTCCGCCCCGATGCCCGGCTGGTCCACGAGCAGCACCAGCGCGGCCCGCGCCCCGCTTTCGGCGAGCGAGTCGAGCCCGGCCCGCAGCGACGACCCCATGCCTTGCTCCCAGTCCGGGTTCGTCACGACCGCGCAGCCGTCGAGCCGCGCGCGCTCGAGTACGGTGCCGGCGGCGGCTCCGAGCACCACGTGCAGGCGCGCGCAGCCCGCCGCGCGCAGCACGCCCACCGCGTGCTCCACCAGGGGGCGGCCCCGGTGCTGCAACAGCGCCTTGGGGCGTCCTCCGAGCCGCCGCCCGCCGCCGGCCGCCAGCAGCAGCCCGGTGACCTGGTCCTCGCAACGCGTCATGTGCCGTCCTCGTCGATGGTCGTTCTCCCTGCCTACCCCGGCCGGGCCGGCCGTGACGGTCTCCCGCGGCTGAATTTCCGTCACGGCTGTGGCGCGGTGGCGCGGGGTGGCGTTTACTGACCCGCGTCCCTCGGCGGCCGGGCGCCGTCACGGGGCGGCGAGGCGGGAGACGACGGACTCGCGCACAAGGACGTGCGAGGGGGCGGGAGCTGTGTTGCGGAGCTTGGGGCAGAGGCCAGTGACCGGCAGCGACAAGGATCCGAGAGTGGCGGGACTGCGGGTCGCCGTGTCCCGGCTGCGCCGCCAACTCGCGGCGCACCCGGCGGAGTTCCCGGACCGCGCCATCGCCGAGGACGAATTGGCGACGCTGGCCGCGATGATGATCGACGGCGTCCCCGACATCCCCCGGCTGCGCCGCTCCTTACTGGTCATCGCCGGCGCGATCGGCTCCGTCAGCGCCCTGTCCCCGGGGCTGTCGGAGGTCCGCGCGGCGGTGGACCTGTTCGGCGAACCGCACGGACGGTAGCGGGGCGGCGCGCCCGCCGGGAAGGCGGCGGATCGGCGCGCCCGCCAGGATGCCGCCGGACCGGCGATCGGCGCGCCCGCCGGGAAGGTCGGGCGCGCCGTCGTGTGCGCGCGAGGTGCGGGGTCGCGGTGGCGGGGTGGTGCGGCGGGCTTCGGTGTCGACTCGAGTGAGTGCCGCCCGGGCGGGGCCGGGTGCCGGTTCGGCTCGGGCCGGGTGCCTCAGAGCTGGTGCTGGCCGGCCAGGGCCTCGGACAGTTCGGCCGCGATCTGCTGCAGCACCGGCACGATCTTCTCCGTGGCGGCCTCGGTGACGCGGCCCGCCGGGCCGGAGATGGAGATGGCCGCGGCGGTGGGGGAGTCGGGCACCGGGACCGCGAGGCAGCGCACGCCGATCTCCTGCTCGTTGTCGTCCACCGCGTACCCGGCCCGGCGCACATCGCCCAGTGCGGCCAGGAACCCGTCGGGCGTGGTGATCGTCTTCTCGGTCGCGGCCGGCATCCCGGTGCGGCCCAGCAGGGCGCGTACCTCCTCGTCCGGGAACGAGGCGAGCAGCGCCTTGCCGACGCCCGTGGAGTGCGGCAGCACCCGTCGCCCGACCTCGGTGAACATCCGCATCGAGTGCTTCGACGGCACCTGGGCGACATAGACGATCTCGTCGCCGTCCAGCAGTGCCATGTTCGCCGTCTCGCCGGTCTCCTCCACCAGCCGCGCCAGGTGTGGCCGGGCCCAGGTGCCCAGCAGCCGGGCCGCCGACTCACCGAGGCGGATCAGGCGCGGCCCCAGCGCGTACCGGCGGTTGGGCTGCTGGCGGACGTAACCGCAGGCCACGAGGGTGCGCATCAGACGGTGGATGGTCGGCAGCGGCAGGCCGCTGCTCGCCGAGAGCTCGCTCAGCCCCACCTCGCCGCCCGCGTCGGCCATCCGCTCCAGAAGATCGAAGGCGCGCTCGAGGGACTGGACGCCTCCGCCGGCGGACCGGGCGGAGTCGGTGGTGCTGGCGCTGGACGTCGGCACGGCGCGTTCCTTTCGGGACTGACGGGAGGGCAGAAGCCTACCCGGCAGTCGGTTGACTCCCGGTTGGTACGTAACTACGTTCTGCCTTGTGGAAGTCTAATTCCGCCTTGTGGAAACGTCCAGAGTTCGCGTCAGCGGTGCATGGTGGAGAGTGTGCCCCTTGACGGGCCCCCGGAGGGAGTGAAGACTCCTTCAACAGAAAGTTGAATTCCGTCACGTGGAAGTCAACGGCGGCAGAGAGGGGTCCGGGTGTCCGACGCTGAACTGGTGCTGCGCTCGACGCGCGTCATCACCCCGGAGGGGATGCGGCCCGCCACGGTCACCGTCTCCGCCGGCGAGATCACGGCCGTGCTCGGACACGACGCCGAGGTACCCGCCGGCGCCCGCCTGGAGGACCTGGGCGACGACGTCCTGCTGCCCGGCCTGGTCGACACCCACGTGCACGTCAACGACCCCGGCCGCACCGAGTGGGAGGGCTTCTGGACCGCCACCCGCGCCGCGGCGGCCGGCGGTATCACCACCCTCGTCGACATGCCGCTCAACTCCCTCCCGCCGACGACCACGGTCGAGCACCTGCGGACCAAGGAGGCGGTCGCCGCCGACAAGGCACACGTCGACGTCGGCTTCTGGGGCGGCGCGCTGCCCGACAACGTCAAGCACCTGCGCCCGCTGCACGACGCCGGGGTCTTCGGCTTCAAGGCCTTCCTGTCCCCCTCCGGAGTGGACGAGTTCCCGCACCTCGACCAGGACCGGCTCGCCCGGTCCCTGGCCGAGATCGCGGACTTCGGCGGACTGCTCATCGTGCACGCCGAGGACCCGCACCACCTCGCCGCCGCCCCGCAGCAGGGCGGCCCCCGGTACGCCGACTTCCTCGCCAGCCGCCCGCGCGACGCCGAGGACACCGCGATCGCCGCGCTCATCGCCCAGGCCCGGCGCCTGAACGCGCGCGTGCACGTGCTGCACCTGTCCTCCAGCGACGCGCTGCCGCTGATCGCCGAGGCCAGGGCCGCGGGGGTGCGGATCACGGCCGAGACCTGCCCGCACTACCTGACCCTGACCGCGGAGGAAGTCCCCGACGGCGCCAGCGAGTTCAAGTGCTGCCCGCCCATCCGCGAGGCGGCCAACCAGGACCTGCTGTGGCAGGCACTGGCGGACGGCACCATCGACTGCGTGGTCACCGACCACTCGCCGTCCACCGCCGACCTGAAGACCGACGACTTCGCGACCGCCTGGGGCGGTATCTCGGGGCTGCAGCTGAGCCTGGCGGCCGTGTGGACCGAGGCCCGCCGACGCGGTCACGACCTCACCGACGTCGTGCGGTGGATGTCGTCCCGCACGGCCGGACTGGTCGGCCTGGACCGCAAGGGCGCCATCGAGGCGGGCCGCGACGCCGACTTCGCCGTCCTCGCCCCCGACGAGACCTTCACCGTCGACCCGGCGGCACTCCAGCACCGCAACCGCGTGACGGCGTACGCCGGCCGGACCCTGTACGGCGTGGTGAGGTCCACCTGGCTGCGCGGCGAACGCATCGCCGCCGACGGCGAGTTCACCGAGCCGAAGGGCCGGCTGCTCCACCGCACCTCCTGAGTCCCCGCGCCCGCAGCGGGCCGAACCCGAAAGGAACCCCTGATCCCCGTGACGGCGATACCGAGTTTCACCGGCGACGCGAACCCCTACGGCGGCGGCGACCCGTACGCGGACTACCGCACCGCCGACTTCCCCTTCACCCAGTACGCCGACCTCGCCGACCGCCGGCTCGGCGCCGGTGTCATCGCCGCCAACGACGAGTTCTTCGCCCAGCGTGAGAACCTGCTGGTGCCGGAGCGCGCCGAGTTCGACCCCGAGCACTTCGGGCACAAGGGCAAGATCATGGACGGCTGGGAGACCCGGCGGCGGCGAGGCGTCTCAGCCGAGCACCCGTGGCCCACCGCAGACGACCACGACTGGGCACTGATCCGCCTCGGCGCCCCGGGCGTGGTCCGGGGGATCGTGGTGGACACGGCCCACTTCCGGGGCAACTACCCGCAGGCCGTGTCCGTCGAAGGGGCCTGCGTGCCCGGCTCGCCGTCCCCGGAGGAACTGCTCGCCGACGACGTCAAGTGGACGACGCTGGTGCCGCGCACCCCGGTCGGCGGCCACGCGGCGAACGGATTCGCCGTGTCGGCCGAGCAGCGCTTCACCCACCTGCGGGTCAACCAGCACCCCGACGGCGGCATCGCGCGCCTGCGCGTGCACGGCGAGGTCGTGCCGGACCCCCGGTGGCTCGCGGCGCTCGGCACCTTCGACGTGGCCGCGCTGGAGAACGGGGGCCAGGTCGAGGACGCCTCCGACCGCTTCTACTCGCCGGCCGGCAACACCATCCAGCCGGGCCGCTCCCGCAAGATGGACGACGGCTGGGAGACGCGCCGCCGCCGCGACCGGGGCAACGACTGGATCCGCTACCGCCTGGCCGTGCAGGCGCGGATCCGGGCGATCGAGATCGACACGGCGTACCTCAAGGGCAACAGCGCGGGCTGGGCGTCGGTGTCGGTCAAGGACGTCGACGGCGGCGGGGCCGGTGAGTGGCGCGAGGTCCTTCCCCGCACCCGCCTCCAGCCCGACACCAACCACCGCTTCGTCCTGCCGACCCCGGTCGTCGGCACCCACGCGCGCGTGGACATCTACCCCGACGGCGGCATCTCCCGCCTGCGCCTGCACGGCTCCCTCACCGACGAGGGCGCCGCCCGCCTGTCGGCCCGCGACCAGGAACTCGGCGGCTGACCGCCCCGGGCCCGCCCCCCGGCGACTCGGCGGCGGGCCCGCCCCCGGCACGTCCCCCGGCCGACGCCCCCAGCCCGAGGTCGCCCGGCCTCCAGCTCCCGGGCCGGCCTCTCACGGTTGCCCGGCCGGCGCCGAGCGGTCACCCGCGCGGGTGCGTTCCGTACCGTGGGCGGGGGACGGGCCGGGAGACGGACGGACGGCTACGCAGCGTGCCCCCCGTCCACCGAGAACTCCGCCCCGGTGACGTACCTCGCCTCCGCGCCCGCGAGGTACGCCACCATGGAGGCGACCTCCTCGGCCGTGCCGAAGCGCCCGAGCGCGGTCATCGCCGCCTGCGGGGCCGCGTACGGGCCGTCCGCCGGGTTCATGTCCGTGTCCGTCGGCCCCGGATGCACGATGTTGGCGGTGATGCCCCGCCCGCCCAGCTCCCGGGCGAGTGCCCTGGTCAGTCCGACCAGGGCCGACTTGCTCATCGTGTACAGCGTTCCGCCGGGCCCGGGCACCCGTTGCGTCATACAGGTCCCGACGGTGACGATCCGCCCGCCGTCGCCCATCCGTCCGGCTGCCGCCCGGGACGCGAGGAACACCCCGCGCACGTTCACGGCCAGCACCCGGTCCACGTCGGCGGGCGTCAGGTCCTCCAGCGGGCCGAGCACCCCGACTCCCGCGTTGTTCACCAGCACGTCGAGCCCGCCCAGCGCGTCCGCCGCCCGGTCCACCGCACCTGCGGCCTCCTCGGCGTCGCCGGAGTCGGCCCGCACGGCCACCCCCCGCCGGCCCAGGGCCTCCACGGCCCGTACGACGTCCAGCGCCGCGTCCTTGCCGTTCACATAGGTCAGTGCCACGTCCGCGCCCTCCCGCGCGAGACGCAGTGCCGTGGCCGCCCCGATCCCCCGGCTGCCGCCGGTGACGAGCGCCGTCCTGCCGTTCAGCGGTCCCTCAGTCGTTGCCATGCCTCCATCCCACCGGGCGCGACGAGCGGACGCTGGCGGGGAACGGACACGGAGGGAACCTTCGGGGCACCCCGCCGCGTTCCCCCCACGTGACACTTCAGCAAGAGATCGTCGGCAACGCGATGCAGATGGCCGTGGTCAGCCTGAGCCCCGGCCAGACCGTGTACTGCGAGGCCGGCAAGTTCCTGTTCAAGACGACAGGCGTGACGATGGAGACCCGCCTGTCCGGCCCGTCGGACGGCGCGGGCCGGCAGGGCGGCGGCTCGGGCGGCGTCGGCGGCATGCTGCGCCAGGCCATGGGCACCGCCGTGCAGGCCGGCCAGCGCATGCTCGCCGGCGAGTCACTGGCGTTCCAGTACTTCACCGCACAGGGCGGCGAGGGCACCGTCGGGTTCGCGGGCGTGCTCCCCGGCGAGATGCGCGCCCTGGAGCTGGACGGTTCGCGCGCGTGGTTCGCCGAGAAGGACGCCTTCGTGGCCGCCGAGTCCACGGTCGACTTCGGTATCGCCTTCAAGGGCGGACGCACCGGCATGAGCGGCGGCGAGGGCTTCGTCCTGGAGAAGTTCACCGGCCGTGGCACCGTGATCATCGCCGGCGCCGGCAACTTCATCGACCTGAACCCGGCCGACTTCGGCGGCCGCATCGAGGTGGACACCGGCTGCGTCGTCGCCTTCGAGGAGGGCATCCGGTACGGCGTCCAGCGCGTCGGCGGCCTCAACCGGCAGGGCATGATGAACGCCGTCTTCGGCGGTGAGGGCCTCTCCCTGGCCACCCTGGAGGGCAACGGCCGGGTCGTCCTGCAGTCCCTGACCATCGAGTCCCTGGCCAACGCCCTGAAGAAGGCCCAGGGCGGCGACAAGCAGGGCCCCACGGGAGGACTGTTCTCCACGCACGCGGGCTGACCGATGAGTTGCGGGTGCCGCGGGGGTCTGAGCTGATGACAGACAGGACCCACACGGAAGAAGGCACCCGCCATGGGCAAGCTCGTCTCCACCATCTTCGTCACCCTCGACGGTGTCTACCAGGCCCCCGGCGGCACCCAGGAGGACACCCGCGGCGGCTTCACCCAGGGCGGCTGGAGCTTCCCCTACGGGGACGACGACTTCGGCCGCTTCGTCACGGAGGTCTTCGCACGCGCGGGGGCCTTCCTCCTCGGCCGCAGGACCTACGACATCTTCGCCGGCTACTGGCCCAAGGTGACCGACCCCGGCGACCCGATCGCCGGACCCCTGAACACCCTGCCGAAGTACGTTCCCTCGGCGAGCCTGACCGACCCGTCCTGGGCACACACCACGGTGCTCAAGGGTGACCTCGCCAAGGAGGTCGCCGAGCTCAAGGAGCGTACCGACGGTGAACTGCAGGTGCACGGCAGCGGAGCCCTGCTGCGCTCCTTGCTCGACCTCGGCCTGGTGGACACCCTGCACCTGCTGACCGTGCCGGTGGTACTCGGCGCGGGCCGCCGCCTGTTCACCGAGGGCACCCGACCCACCGCGTTCCGGCACACCGGCGGCAGCGTCACCGGCTCGGGCGTGTCCATCCAGTCCTACGACCGGGCCGGCCGGCCGGAGTACGGCACGTACGAGCTGCCCGAAAGCTAGTACCGCCCCGATCCCGCACTGGTCCCGCGCGGGGCGGGGCGGGATCGAGGCAGGCGGGCGACCGCGATCCGCGGAGGCCGGCGGGGTCACCCCGGGCCCTGACTCTCCGCGGCGGCGAACAGGGCGAAGGCCAGCACCACCAGCGCGCCGCTCGCGTACACCTCGTAGCCGTCGAGGAAGCCGATCCGCTGCACGAAACCCACGTGCCAGTCGGTGAACTCGTGCACCAGCCCCAGCACCCCCTGCACGAGGGCGATGAATCCGACTACTTCCAGCAGCTGTTTCATGCCCCCGAGCCTCGCCCCCGAGGACGCGACGACGGCATCGGCCACGAGGCCTGACGAGGACGACGGACGTCGCCGTTCGGGGCGGCCGTCCGCGACGAAAGTCGCCGTTCGCACGACGTGAGTCGGCGATCCCGCCGAGGGGGAGGTCCCACGGTGACGCGCTGCGTAGATTTGGCGACCGTGAACGGGCACGGGGACGGGGACGGGGACGGTATGGCGCTCACGGCGGAACCCACGGGACGGCGGTGGTGGCTGCCCTCCGCGCTGGTCCACGACCCCGGCCCCGACGCGGCACGCCCGCGTCGGCCCAAGCGCACCGTGCGCGACTGGATCGTCGACTTCTCCTGCTTCCTGCTCGCCGTCCTCATCGGCTTCGCGGCCGCCGACACGATGTCGGACAACCCGGACCTGCCGCACACCGTCGCCGTCGCCGACCAGCTGCTGGGCGCGCTGGCCTGCGCCGCGGTCTGGCTGCGCCGCCGCCGGCCGGTCGCGCTGGCCGCCGCGCTGACCCTCGTCGGCTTCTTCTCCGACACCGCCGGCGGCGCGGCCCTGGTCGCCCTGTTCACCGTCGCCGTGCACCGGCCGTTCAAGTACGTCGCGTGGATCGGCGCCGCCCAGATCGCCCTGGTCCCCGTGTACTACCTGATGCGCCCGGACCCCGACCTGCCCTATCTGGGCGCCATCGTGTTCGTCGACCTGCTCACCGTCGCCGTCATCGGCTGGGGCATGTTCGTACGGTCGAAGCGGCAGCTCGTGGTGAGCCTGCGCGACCGGGCCCGGCGTGCCGAGACGGAGGCGCGGCTGCGCGCCGAACAGGCGCAGCGGCTGGCCCGGGAGGCCATCGCCCGGGAGATGCACGACGTGCTCGCCCACCGGCTCACGCTGCTCAGCGTGCACGCGGGCGCCCTGGAGTTCCGGCCGGACGCGCCCCGGGAGGAGATCGGCAGGGCGGCCGGCGTCATCCGGGAGAGTGCCCACGAGGCCCTCCAGGACCTCCGGGAGATCATCGGCGTGTTGCGGGCCGGTGAGGGCGACGACGCCGGCCGCCCGCAGCCCACCCTCGCCGCCCTGGACTCGCTGGTCGCCGAGTGCCGCGCGGCCGGCATGAAGGTGGTCCTCGACCAGCGGGTCACCGAGCCTGCCGCGGTCCCCGCCTCGGTCGGCCGCACCGCCTATCGCATCGCCCAGGAGGCGCTGACCAACGCCCGCAAGCACGCGCCCGGCACCGAGGTCGCGGTGGCCGTCACCGGTGCCCCGGGCGACGGTCTGACCCTCGCGGTGCGCAACCCCGCCCCGGGGGGCGAGGTACCGCACGTACCCGGCTCGGGGCAGGGCCTGATCGGCCTGACCGAACGGGCTGCCCTCACCGGTGGGCGGCTCCACCACGGCACCACCGGCGACGGGGGTTTCGAGGTGCGCGCCTGGCTGCCGTGGCCGGCCGCCTGATGAGCCGGGGCCCGCGCCCCTGCCCGGTGACCGCCTCCCCGGCCGCCCCCGCCCTCGTACCCGCCGCCCCGCCTCGGGCACTTGCCGTCGCCGCGCCTGCTGCCGCGCGAGTCGTCATGGACGCCGTCCTTTACGTCGGTCACGTCCGTCACGCCTCGTGCCGTCCCCGTGTCCGTCCTCGCCGTACCGGCATGATTGCGTGAGGCGTATGACCGCGATCAAAGTGCTCCTCGTCGACGACGACCCGCTGGTGCGGGCAGGACTGGCTCTGATGATGGGCGGGGCCGACGACATCCGGATCGTGGGCGAGGCCGCCGACGGCGGCGAGGTCGAGGCGCTCGTCGAGCGCACCCGCCCCGACGTCGTGCTGATGGACATCCGGATGCCTTCGGTGGACGGGCTGACCGCCACCGAACTGCTGCGTGGCAGGCCGGACGCCCCGCAGATCGTCGTGCTCACCACCTTCCACGCCGACGAGCAGGTCCTCGGGGCGCTGCGCGCGGGCGCCGCCGGGTTCGTCCTCAAGGACACTCCGCCCGCGGAGATCGTGGCGGCGGTGCGCCGGGTCGCGGCCGGGGACCCCGTGCTGTCGCCCGCCGTCACCCGTCAGCTGATGCGGCACGCGGCCGGTACCGCCGCCGACACCCGCCGGGCACGCGCGCGTGCGCGCCTCGCGGCCCTCAACGAGCGGGAGCGCGAGGTCACCGTCGCCGTCGGACGCGGCCTGTCCAACGCCGAGATCGGCACCGCCCTGTTCATGAGCGTCGCCACCGTCAAGACCCACGTCTCCCGCGTCCTCGCCAAACTGGAACTCAACAACCGTGTGCAGATAGCGCTCCTGGCGCACGACGCGGGGCTCCTGGAGGACGGGGAGGACGACGTCGACCGCAAAGCGTGGCCCGGGCACTGATCGGCGTGCCCGGCCGTTGTCCTGGTGACGGGGGCGTCGGCAGGGCGGGAGGGGAAGCATGACGACCGAGGTGGTCGACCTGAGCGGGGCCGGTGAGGAGCTGCGCCGGGACCCGTACCCGGTGTACGCGCGGCTGCGGGAGCGCGGCCCGGTGCACCGGGTGCGGCTGCCGGGCCCCGACGGTCCGTACGAGAGCTGGCTCGTGGTGGGGTACGAGGAGGCGCGAGCCGCCCTCACCGACCCGCGCCTGGTGAAGGACTTCGAGACGGTCTCGGCGACGTTCCTGGACGCGCAGCTGATCGGCAAGCACCTGTTGATCACCGACCCGCCGCAGCACACCCGGCTGCGCTCCCTGGTCAACCGGGCGTTCACCGCGCGCCGCGTGGAGGAGCTGCGCCCGCGCGTGCGGCGGATCACCGACGACCTGCTCGACGCGATGCTGCCGCAGGGCCGCGCCGACCTCGTCGCCTCCCTCGCCTACCCGCTGCCCATCACCGTCATCTGCGAACTCCTCGGCGTCCCCGAGATCGACCGCACCGCCTTCCGCGAGATGTCCACCGAGGTGGTGGCCCCCACCGACGCGGAGCGTGGGTACGAGGCCTTCGTCCGTCTCGGCGCCTACCTGACCGAGCTGATCGAGGACAAGCGGGCCGCCGGGCCGGGCGGCGACCTGCTGAGCGACCTGATCCGCACCACCTCCGAGGACGGTGACCGGCTCTCCGCCGGGGAGCTGCGCGGCATGGCCTTCCTGCTGCTCGTCGCCGGTCACGAGACCACCGTCAATCTCATCACCAACACGGTCCACGCCCTGCTCACCCACCCCGGACAGCTCGCCGCGCTGCGCGCCGACCCCGGCCTGCTCGACGGGGTGATCGAGGAGACCCTGCGCTGGGACGGCCCGGTGGAGAACGCCACCTACCGGTACGCCGCCGAGCCCGTGGAGATCGGCGGCGTCACGATGGAGAAGGGCGCGCCGGTTCTGGTCGGCCTCGCCGCCGCGGACCGGGACACCGGCCGCTATCCCGACGCCGACCGCTACGACATCCACCGTGACCCGCGCGGCCACCTCGCCTTCGGCCACGGCATCCACTACTGCCTGGGCGCCCCGCTGGCCCGTCTGGAGGCCCGTACGGCGATAGGGACGCTGCTGGAGCGTGCCCCTGGCCTGACCCTGGACGGCCCGCCCGGCGAACGGCTGCCCGGAATGCTCATGCGGGGTCTGCGCGCCCTGCCGGTGCGCTGGCGGCCCGGCGCCGACCCGTCCGACGACCCGTCCGCCGACCCTCGGAGCGCGCGTTGACATCACCCACCTCACCCACCTCGCCCACTTCACCGACCTCGCCCACCGCATCACGCACTGTGCCGCCCGCGCCCGCCCCGTCCGCCGACTTCGACCTGACCCTTGCTCGGAAGGCGCTGGACAGCCAGCCGTTCAGCCGTCTGCTCGGCGCCCGGCTGACCGCCTTCGGCGACGGCGCGGCCACGCTGGAGCTCGACATCCGCGAGGACCTGCGCCAGCAGAACGGCTTCCTGCACGGCGGAGTGCTGTCCTACGCCGCGGACAACGCCCTCACCTTCGCCGGGGGCTCGTCCCTCGGCCCGGCCGTCCTGACGGGCGGCTTCTCCATCCAGTACGTGCGCCCCGCCACCGGGCGCACACTGCGCGCCCGTGCCGAGGTCGTCCAGGCCGGCCGCCGCCAGGCCGTCGTCCGCTGCGACCTGCACACGGTGGGGGAGGACGGCGGGGAGAGGCTCTGCGCCGTCGCGCAGGGCACGGTGCTGGCGGTGGAGGGCGGCTGAGGCCGGCCGGGCGGCGAAGGCGGGCCGGCGCTCACCCCAGCGGGGCAGGCTCCCGGCCGCCGGGGATCTCCCGCAGCGGCACCGGCCTGTGCTCCCGCCGCGAGACGTCGCAGGCCTCGGCGATCCGCAGCGCCTGCAGCGCCTCGCGGCCGTCGCAGGGGTTGGCGCGCTCCCCGTTCACCACCTCGACGAACGCGGCCAGTTCCGCCTCGTACGCGGGCGCGAACCGCTCCAGGAAACCGGCCCACGGCTTGTCCGCGGCCGGTGGCCCCGTCGGCTCGGTCGAGGCGATGGGGGTGCGGTCGTCCAGTCCCACCACGATCTGGTCCAGCTCCCCGGCCAGCTCCATGCGCACGTCGTAGCCCGCGCCGTTGAGCCGGGTCGCGGTGGCCGTGACGAGCGTGCCGTCCTCCAGGGTGAGCACCACGGCCGCGGTGTCGGCGTCGCCCGCCGCGCGGAACATCGAGGGTCCGGCGGCCGACCCGGTGGCGTACACCTCGGACACCTCCCGCCCGGTCAGCCAGCGCACCGCGTCGAAGTCGTGGATCAGCGCGTCCCGGTAGATGCCACCGGACAGCGGCAGCCACTCCGCGGGCGGCGGCGCCTGGTCGGAGGTCACCGCCCGCACGGTGTGCAGCCGGCCGAGCCGGCCCGAGCGCACCGCCTCCCGGGCACCGGTGTAGCCGCGGTCGAACCGCCGCTGGAAGCCCATCTGCAGAACCGTCCCGGCGGCCTCCACCTCCTCGATGGCCTGTAAGGTCCCCGCCAGGTCCAGGGCGATCGGCTTCTCGCAGAAGACGGGCAGACCGGAGCGGGCCGCCCGGCCGATCAGCTCCGCGTGGGCCGACGTGGCCGTGGTGATCACGACCGCGTCCACGCCCCACCTGAAGATCTCGTCGACTCCCGGCGCCGCCGTCTCGCCGAGCCGCCGCGCCAGTTCCTGGGCCCGCGCGGGCTCCGCGTCCGTCAGGATCAGCGATCCGACCTCGCGGTGGCGGCTGAGCGTGTTCGCGTGGATCGTGCCGAGGCGGCCGGTCCCGATGACCCCGATGCGCATGGAAACAAAGTGCGGTCGGAGCGCCTGCCCTGTCAATGCGTATGTCCGGACAATCTAACTACACGACTTCCCGTCAACCGGCCACGGAGCTACGCTCGGCCCCGTGCCGAAACCAGATGTGGACCCGACCGTGCAGCTCGACCTCCGCGTGGACCGGAGTTCTCCCGTCCCCTTGTACTTCCAGCTCTCCCAGCAGCTGGAAGCGGCGATCGAGCACGGATCGCTCACCCCCGGCAGCCTGCTGGGCAACGAGATCGAGCTGGCCGGCCGGCTGGGGCTGTCCCGCCCGACCGTCCGCCAGGCCATCCAGTCGCTGGTCGACAAGGGTCTCCTGGTGCGTCGCAGAGGAGTCGGCACCCAGGTCGTGCACAGCCAGGTCAAGCGCCCGCTGGAACTCAGCAGCCTCTACGACGACCTGGAGGCGGCCGGGCAGCGGCCCGCCACCACCGTCCTGGTCAACACCGTCGTGGCGGCCACGGCCGAGGTCGCCGCCGCGCTCGGCGTCGCGGAGGGCGGCGACGTCCAGCGGGTGGAGCGGCTGCGCCTCGCCCACGGGGAGCCGATGGCCTACCTCTGCAACCACCTGCCGGCCGGCCTGCTCGATCTGGACACCGGACAGCTGGAGGCCACCGGGCTGTACCGGCTGATGCGGACCGCCGGGATCACCCTGCACAGCGCCCGCCAGTCCATCGGCGCGCGCGCCGCCACCGCCGCCGAGGCCGAACGGCTCGCCGAGGCGGAGGGCGCCCCGCTGCTCACCATGCAGCGCACCACCTTCGACGACACCGGCCGCCCGGTCGAGTTCGGCGACCACATCTACCGGCCCAGCCGCTACTCCTTCGAGTTCCAGCTCCTCGTACGGCCCTGAACCCTCCGGCGGACCCCTGCCCGACGCCCGACTTCGTCGCAATGTCCGGACAATGCGACCCCGTCACGGTCCCCGGTCACGTGCCGCGCGGGGCCCGTGTTCGATACTGGGGCGTTTGCGTCCGGTGAGCGGTCACCGGACGCGCGCACGTCAGGACGGCGTCGGTACGCCGGAGCACAGCAAGAAGGGCACGGCCTCGTGGCACGGTTTCGGACCTGGGCAGGAATCGCATTGGCGGGGGCGCTGTGCGTATCGCTCGCGGGGTGCAGCAGCACCGGCGGCAAGCGCGCGGAGGACGCCCGCAGGGCCGCCGCCGCCCGGGGCGGGCCGGGGGTGGACACACCGCGCTGGACGTTCGCGATGATCACCCACTCGGGTGACGGCGACACGTTCTGGGACATCGTCCAGAGCGGCGCGAAGCAGGCCGCGATCAAGGACAACATCAACTTCCTGTACTCCCACGACGACGAGGCCCAGCAGCAGGCCCAGCTCGTCGACGCGGCCATCGACAAGAAGGTCGACGCCCTCATCGTCACCCTCGCCAAGCCCGACGCGATGAAGGCCGCCCTCGCCCGCGCCGCCGAGGCCGGCATCCCTGTGATCACCGTGAACTCCGGCTCGGAGCGGTCCAAGGCCTACGGCGCGCTCGCCCACATCGGCCAGGACGAGTCCGTCGCCGGCGAGGCGGTCGGCGAGGAGCTGAACCGGCGCGGCCGCGAGAAGGCTCTCTGCGTGCTCCACGAGCAGGGCAACGTCGGCCACGAACAGCGCTGCGACGGCGTCGGGAAGACCTTCCACGGACAACTGCAGCGGCTCTACGTCAACGGCACCAACATGCCCGACGTGCAGTCCGCCCTGGAGGCCAAGCTCCAGGCCGACGCCGCCGTCGACGCCGTCGTCACTCTCGGCGCCCCCTACGCCGACACCGCCGTGAAGGCACGACAGAGCGCCGGCAGCAAGGCCGAGATCGACACCTTCGACCTCAACGCCAAGGTCGCCGCCGGGCTGAGCTCGGGCACCCTCGGCTTCGCCGTCGACCAGCAGCCCTACCTCCAGGGCTACGAGGCCGTCGACCTGCTGTGGCTGTACAAGTACAACGGCGACGTCCTCGGCGGCGGCCGGCCGGTGCTGACCGGCCCGCAGATCGTCACCGAGGACCAGGCGGCCGAACTGGCCCGGTACACCGAACGGGGCACCCGATGAGCGCCGTCACCGACGAGCGACTGCTGCCCGCCTCCGCCCTGCGCCGGCTGCTCGGCCGGCCGGAGCTGGGCTCCGTCGTCGGCGCGGTCGCGGTCTTCCTGTTCTTCGCGCTCGCCGCCGACAGCTTCCTGCGCGCGCCCAGCCTCAGCACGGTGCTGTACGCCTCCTCCACGATCGGCATCATGGCGGTACCGGTGGCGCTGCTGATGATCGGCGGCGAGTTCGACCTGTCGGCCGGCGTCATGGTGACGTCGTCCGCGCTGATCTCGTCGATGTTCAGCTACCAGATGACGGCGAACGTCTGGGTGGGCGTCGTCGTGTCCCTGGTGACCACCCTCGCGATCGGCGCCTTCAACGGCTTCGTGCTCAACCGCACCGGGCTGCCCAGCTTCATCGTCACGCTGGGCACCTTCCTCATGCTGACCGGGCTGAACCTGGGCTGCACCAAGCTGATCGACGGCACGGTCTCGACGAAGACCATCGCCGACATGGAGGGGTTCCCCAGCGCCCACGCCGTCTTCGCGTCGACGGTGACGATCGGCGGCGTCGACTTCAAGATCACCATCCTGTGGTGGTTCGCCCTGGTCGCGGTCGCCTCCTGGATCCTGCTGCGCACCCGCGCGGGCAACTGGATCTTCGCCGTCGGCGGCAACGCCGAAGCCGCCCGCGCGGTCGGCGTCCCCGTCACCCGGACCCGGATCGGCCTCTACACGGGCGTCGCCCTCGGCGCCTGGGTCTCCGGCCAGCACCTGCTCTTCTCGTACGACGTCGTCCAGTCCGGTGAGGGCGTCGGCAACGAGCTGATCTACATCATCGCGGCTGTCATCGGCGGCTGCCTGATCACCGGCGGCCACGGCAGCGCCGTCGGCTCGGCGGTCGGCGCGTTCATCTTCGGCATGACCGGCAAGGGCATCGTCTTCGCCGAGTGGAACCCCGACTGGTTCAAGTTCTTCCTCGGAGCGATGCTGCTCCTCGCGACCCTGCTCAACGCCTGGGTCCGCAAGCGCGCGGAGGCCACCAAGTGACGCTCGTCGAGCTGACCGACGTCAGCAAGCACTACGGCACCGTCCGGGCCCTGGAGGGCGTCTCCCTGACGGTGAACGCGGGCGAGATCACCTGTGTCCTCGGCGACAACGGCGCGGGCAAGTCGACCCTCATCAAGATCGTCGCGGGACTGCACCAGCACGACGGCGGTGTCCTGCGCGTCGACGGCGAGGAGACCCGGCTGGCCTCGCCCCGCGACGCCCTGGACCGCGGCATCGCCACGGTCCACCAGGACCTGGCGGTGGTCCCGCTCATGCCGGTCTGGCGCAACTTCTTCCTCGGCTCCGAACCCCGCAAGGGCGCCGGCCCCTTCAAGCGCCTGGACGTCGACCTCATGCGGCGGACCACCCACGCGGAACTGCTCCGCATGGGCATCGACCTGCGCGACGTCGACCAGCCCATCGGCACCCTGTCCGGCGGCGAACGACAGTGCGTGGCCATCGCGCGCGCCGTGCACTTCGGCGCGAAGGTCCTCGTACTGGACGAGCCGACGGCCGCACTCGGCGTCAAGCAGTCCGGGGTGGTGCTGAAGTACGTGGCGGCGGCCCGGGACCGGGGCCTGGGCGTGGTCCTGATCACCCACAACCCGCACCACGCCCACCTGGTGGGGGACAGGTTCGTGCTGCTGCGGCGCGGGACCATGGTGGGCAGCCACGAACGCGACGCCATCACGCTGGAGGAACTCACCGGCCAGATGGCCGGCGGCGGCGACCTGGACGATCTGCGCCACGAGCTGCGGCGGACCTGAGACCGGGGACCGTGCCCCGCGCGCGGCCCCACCGGCGAGCCCCACCAGCCACAACACACCCGTACCCGACAACGCTGGCCACCGTGAGGCAGAATCGGCCCCGATGAGCACCTACCGCGACCTCACCGCCCCCATCGGCTCCCGTCGTGCCCCGGTCCTGAGAACCGTCGGCACCCGGGAGCGCCGCTCGCATCTGACCGCACCCCGCGTGCCCACGGTCGGTATCGACATCGGCGGCACCAAAGTGATGGCGGGGGTCGTCGACGCCGACGGCAACATCCTGGAGAAGGTGCGCACCGAGACCCCGGACAAGTCCAAGAGCCCCAAGGTCGTCGAGGACACCATCGTCGAACTGGTGCTGGACCTGTCCGACCGCCACGACGTGCACGCGGTCGGCATCGGCGCCGCCGGCTGGGTCGACGCCGACCGCAACCGCGTGCTGTTCGCCCCGCACCTGTCCTGGCGCAACGAGCCGCTGCGCGACCGCATCGCCGGACGCCTCGCGGTTCCCGTCCTCGTCGACAACGACGCCAACACCGCGGCGTGGGCGGAGTGGCGGTTCGGCGCAGGCCGCGGCGAGGACCACCTCGTCATGATCACCCTCGGCACCGGCATCGGCGGCGCCATCCTGGAGGACGGGCAGGTCAAGCGCGGCAAGTACGGAGTCGCCGGCGAGTTCGGCCACATGCAGGTGGTGCCCGGCGGACACCGCTGCCCGTGCGGCAACCGCGGCTGCTGGGAGCAGTACAGCTCCGGCAACGCCCTCGTGCGCGAGGCCCGGGAGCTGGCCGCCGCCGACTCGCCGGTGGCGTACGGGATCATCGAGCACGTCAAGGGCAACATCGGGGACATCACCGGCCCGATGATCACCGAGCTGGCCCGCGAGGGCGACGCCATGTGCGTGGAGCTGCTCCAGGACATCGGCCAGTGGCTCGGCGTCGGCATCGCCAACCTCGCCGCCGCCCTCGACCCCTCCTGCTTCGTGATCGGCGGCGGCGTCTCGGCCGCAGACGACCTGCTGATCGGCCCCGCGCGCGACGCGTTCAAGCGGCACCTCACCGGCCGCGGCTACCGCCCCGAGGCCCGCATCGTGCGCGCCCAGCTCGGCCCCGAGGCCGGCATGGTCGGCGCCGCCGACCTCGCCCGCCTGGTCGCCCGCCGCTTCCGGCGCGCCAAGCGGCGCCGGGTGGAGCGCTACGAGCGCTTCGAGCGGTTCGCCGAGGCCGCCCGACGGACCCGGGACAGCGCGTGACCGCGGTACTGCCCCACCAGGGCGCGCACCCGGACGAGCCCGCCCGGCCGCCGGAGGACCGCCGCCACATGATCCGCCGGCGGGCGCTCACGCTGCTGATCATCGTGCTCCTCATCGGCGTACCGGCCGGATACCTGGTGATCTCCGCCGCGCAGAGCCGCGACAGCGGCAAGGACAAGGAACGCAAGTACGCGGCGACCGGCCTCACCGCCGGCTGGCCGTCCAGCGTCCAGAGCCGCCTCTACCAGGTGCCGATCCCCGGCGGCTCGACCAGCGTCGCCTACTACGAGACGAACAACTGGAAGACCAGCCGCCTCTACGTGCAGTTCCGGACCACCCCGGCCGGCCTGGACGCGTTCCTGACCGGGCTGGGCGTCAACCGCTCCGACCTCACCGCGGGCGACATCACCATCAGCGCCCGGGACCAGCAGGTCACCGGCTGGAAGTTCACCGGGCCCGGCTTCCGGCCCGGCGACCACTCCGGGCTCGTGCACGAGCAGGAGGACCCCAGGCCGACCCAGGACGTCGTCGTCAACACCGGCGACCCCGCCCACCCCGTGGTGTACGTCGTCTCCCGCACCGTCCCCTGACCGGCGCGGCGGCCGGCTGTGCCGGGGCGCGCCGGTCGCCGGGACCGATTGTCAGACCCCGCCCGTAGAGTCGAAGACGACTGATCCGACGCGCGGGCGGGAGGTGAACAGACCGGATGAGCGACATGGCCGTGGCCGAGCGGACCCGGGTCCCGGTGCGTCTCGCAGCCGTCTTCCTGCCCGCAGCCCTGCCCCGCGAGGGCCGCATGGCCTTCTGGGCCCCCGACGGCGACCCGCTGCCCGCCCTCCCGGACGGGGAGCCGGCCGAACGCACCGAACTGACCGTCGTCCGACGCCACGGCGCCGCCGTCCGCCGCAAGCCGGCCCCCGCGCTGTCGCTGCCGCTCGACCGTGCGCTGCCGCTGCTCGTGCGCGCCCGGCACGACCCGCTGGCCCACCCCGCCACCGCCTGCTGGGGCGCCGCCGCGCTGCACGCCCTCCGGCTCACCGCGCGCGGCAGGCTGCTGCCCGGACTGACCCCGACCGGCCACGACGCCTGGCGGGCCGGCCCGCTCGACCCGCAGGACGTCGCACACCTGCGCGCGGTCGCCGCCGCCCTGCCCCCCGAGGGCCACGCCGTGCCGCTGCCGGGTGCCGGCCCGCTGCGGCTGCCCCGGCCCGAGGCACTGCTGCGCGCCTTCCTGGACGCGGTCGCGGACACCCTGCCCCGCACCCCCGCCGCGCCGTACGCCGCCGGGCGGCCCTTCGCCGACCGCCGGCCCCAGCGGCTCCCCGGCGCCCGCGACTGGGCGGCCGAGGTCGCCGCGGGCATGGACGCGGGCGTGCGGATCTCGCTCCGCCTCGACCTGTCGGCGTACGACCTCTTCGACGGCGGCGCCCGCACCGACGGCGCGGGGGCCGCGATCGTCCAGGTGCACAGCCTCGCCGACCCCACCCTCGTGGCCGACGCCGCGTCCCTGTGGGCGGGCGAGGCCGACGGCGCCTTCGGCCGCCGCGCCCGCGTCGACGCGGCCCTCGCCGTCCGCCGCGCCGCCCGTGTCTGGCCGCCGCTCGCCCGGCTCGGCGAACAGGACGTTCCCGACGTTCTGGCCCTGTCGCAGGAGGAGGTGAGCGACCTCCTCGGTGTCGCCGCGACCCGGCTCGCGGCGGCCGGCGTCGCCGTGCACTGGCCGAGGGACCTGGCCCACGACCTGACCGCCACCGCGGTGGTGCGGCCCGCCCCCGGCTCGGCCACCGACGGCACGGGCTTCTTCGACAGCGAGGACCTGCTGCGCTTCGGCTGGCAGCTGGCGCTCGGCGGCGACCCGCTCACCGAGGCCGAGATGGACGCCCTCGCCGAGGCGCACCGCCCGGTCGTCCGGCTGCGCGACCGCTGGGTGCTGGTCGACCCCGACCTCGTCCGCAAGGCCCGCCGCCGCGAACTGGGCCTGCTGGACCCGGTCGACGCGCTCGCCGTCGCCCTCACCGGCACCGCCGAGATCGACGGCGAGACGGTTCCGGCCGTGCCGGCCGGTGCCCTCGCCGCGCTCCGCGACCGTCTCACGGCCGGCCTGCGCCCCGCCGAACCCCCCGCCGCGCTGAGGGCCACCCTGCGCGACTACCAACTGCGCGGCCTGGCCTGGCTGGAGCTGATGACCGGCCTCGGCCTCGGCGGCTGCCTCGCCGACGACATGGGCCTCGGCAAGACCGTCACCGTCATCGCCCTGCACCTGAAGCGGGCCCGCACCGAACCGACCCTCGTCGTCTGCCCGGCCTCCCTCCTCGGCAACTGGCAGCGGGAGATCGCCCGGTTCGCCCCCGGAGTCCCCGTGCGCCGCTTCCACGGCGCCGACCGCAGCCTCGACTCCCTGTCCGGCGGCTTCGTGCTGACGACGTACGGCACCATGCGGTCCGCGGCCGCCACCCTCGCCGCCCAGCCCTGGGGCATGGTCGTCGCCGACGAGGCCCAGCACGTGAAGAACCCGTACTCGGCGACGGCGAAGGCGCTGCGGACCATCCCGACGCCCGCCCGCGTCGCCCTCACCGGCACACCGGTCGAGAACAACCTGTCCGAACTGTGGGCGCTCCTGGACTGGACGACACCGGGTCTGCTGGGCCCCCTGAAGTCCTTCCGCGCCCGCCACGCGCGCGCGGTGGAGACCGGCGAGGACGAGCAGGCCGCCGAGCGCCTCGCCCGGCTGGTCCGTCCCTTCCTCCTGCGGCGCAGGAAGTCCGACCCCGGCATCGTGCCCGAGCTCCCGCCCAAGACGGAGACCGACCACCCCGTGCCGCTCACCCGCGAACAGGCCGCGCTGTACGAGGCGGTGGTGCGCGAGTCCATGCTCGCCATCGAGACGGCGGAGGGCATCGCCCGGCGCGGACTGGTGCTGAAGCTGCTGGGCGCCCTGAAGCAGATCTGCGACCATCCCGCCCTCTACCTGAAGGAGGAGCACGCCACGGCCACCGGTCACCTCCTCGCCGCCCGCTCGGGCAAGCTCACCCTGCTGGACGAACTGCTGGACACCGTGCTCGCGGAGGACGGCTCGGCGCTCGTCTTCACGCAGTACGTGGGCATGGCCCGGCTCATCACCGCGCACCTCACCGGCCGCGCCGTACCCGTGGACCTCCTGCACGGCGGCACCCCGGTGCCGGAGCGGGAGCGCATGGTCGACCGCTTCCAGGCCGGCACCACCCCGGTCCTCGTGCTGTCCCTGAAGGCGGCCGGTACGGGGCTGAACCTCACCCGCGCCGGTCATGTCGTCCACTTCGACCGCTGGTGGAACCCGGCCGTGGAGGAACAGGCCACCGACCGCGCCTACCGCATCGGTCAGACCCAGCCCGTCCAGGTCCACCGCCTGATCACCGAGGGCACGGTGGAGGACCGCATCGCCGAGATGCTCGCCGCCAAGCGGGCGCTCGCCGACGCGATCCTCGGCTCCGGCGAGTCGGCCCTGACCGAACTGACGGACCGTGAGCTGGCCGACCTGGTGTCGCTGCGGAGGGAGGCGCGGTGACGGACGAGCGGCGGCAAGGGGAACACCCGCGGACGGACGCGGTCGCGGGCGGGGAGGAACGCGGCCGGGAGCGTCCGGAGGCCGGCGTGCGCCCGGCGGACGTCGTGCGACGCGCGCTGCGGGCCGCGCGGGAGGCGACCGGGAGCGCGGCGGACGAGGAGGACCAGGAAGCGGCCCGCGACCGCGCACGGGAGCGGGAACCCGGCCCCGGCGACGCCGCCCGGGCCGCCCTGCGACGGGCGAAGGCCGAGGGCACGAGCGGCGAGCCCGGGAACGACCGCGGCGACGGCCGCGTGGCCGCCGCCGCGGTCGAGGGCCGGGCTGGGACGACGCCCGGCGAGACTGGCGTGCCTACCGCGGGGGTGTCCGGTGAGGCCGGTGTGCCTACCGCGGGGGTGTCCGGTGAGGCCGGTGTGCCTACCGCGGGGGTGTCCGGCGAGGCCGGCGTGCCCGCCGCGGGGGCGGCCGACGAGGTCGGTGTGCCCGCCGCGGGGGCGTCCGGCGAGACCGGCACGGCCGACTCCGGCGGACGGGACCACCCCGCCGGTTCCACCGCAGCCCCTGCTCCCGAGCCCGCCTCCGCCGCCCAGGTCCCGCCCTCATCCCCATCCGCCCCCGCTGCCTCGGCCGCGTCCGCCCCGGCCCCCTCTCCGGCACACCGCGCGGCCGGTCAGCCCCGCGCCGCGGACATCGCGCGGGAGGCGCTGCGCGCCGCTCGTGCGCAGGCCCGGCGGAGCGCTTCCGAGGAGGCCCGACGGGAGGGCGGCCGCCGCCGGGGCGGAGCCGGGCGGGGCGCCGGGGCCGACAAGGACGCCGTAGGCCGCCGGAGTGACACACGGGCGCCCGGCGCCGGCGAGCGGGCCCACCGGACCGCAGAGGGGGCCCATGGCGCCGGCCAGCGCGCGCGGGAACTCCGCGCCATGCTGTCGGGCGCCTTCCGGATGCCGGCGGACGAGTCACCGCCCCTCCCGCACGACGCCCCACCGGACACCTCCGGGGAGCCGACGGGCCCTCCGGCCGCCACCCCCTCAGCCGCGGACATCCACCCCGGGCCGGACGCCGGAGGTGACGCCCGGGCCCGTGCCGGCGGCCCGTCCGACGCCCGGACCCCGGCGGCCGCCGAGGAGCCTGCCCGAACCCGGGCGGCCGACGCGGCCGACGCGGCCGGGCAGCCCGGCCGCGACGAGACGGCGCCGTCGGTCGGGGCAGCAGCGCGGGCGCCCCGCTCCATGGCCGCCCCGTCCCGTGACGGCGACCTGCGGCGCACGTTCCCGGCGTTCCCGGCGTCCCGGCAGCGCACCGGCACCGGCACCGCGGACGGCGAGGGCGCCGCCTTCGCCGAGACCTGGTGGGGCAACGCCTGGGTCACCGCCCTGGAGGAAGGCGCGCTGGACGTCAAGCGGCTGCTGCGCGGGCGCGGTTACGCCGAGGGCGGCCAGGTCGACGCCATCACCGTGACACCGGGACTGGTGCTGGCGTACGTCCGGGGCAGCCGGCCCAGGCCGTACCGCGTACAGGTCCGGCTGCGCACCCTGGACGACGCCGACTGGGACCGCTTCCTGGACGCTGCCGTGGACCGGCCGGACCGCATCGCGGCCCTGCTGGACAAGGAGATGCCGGAGTCCCTCGCCGACTGCGGCGTCCCGCTGCTGCCCGGCCCGGGTGACCTCGACCCGCACTGCAGCTGCCCGGACCGCGGCCACCCCTGCAAACACGCCGCCGCCCTCTGCTACCAGACGGCCCGCCTCCTCGACGCCGACCCCTTCGTGCTGCTGTTGCTGCGCGGCCGGGGCGAGCGCGACCTGCTCGACGCCCTGTCCCGCCGCAACGCCACCCGCGCGGCCCGCGCCGCGCGGGACCGCGAGCCGGAGCCCCTGCCCGGGGTACGCGCCACGGACGCCCTCGCCGAACGCAGGCTGCCGCCCCTGCCGGCCCCGCTCCCCCCGCCGGCCCACCCCGAACAGCCCCCGGCGTACCCGTCCGCGCCGGACGGCCCGGACTCCTTCGCCCTGGACCAGCTCGCCACCGACGCGGCCGCCCGCGCCCACGCCCTGCTCACCACCGGCCGGGACGAGATCGGCGAGCTCACGCTGTGGCAGGACGCGGTCCGCACAGCCGCCGCCCGCCCCGGCTCGGGGCTGACCGCCGCGAGCCGTGCCCTGTACTCCGCGCTCGCCTCCGCCACCGGCCGCACCCCGACCGATCTGGCCCGCGCGGTCGCCGCCTGGCGGCAGGGCGGCCCCGACGGACTGGCGGCGCTGGAGGATCCCTGGGACCCGCCGGCCGGGCGTTTCGACCGGGCCCGCCCCCTGCTCCTCGCCGCCGACCTGCCCGCCTTCCGGCCCTGGCGCAACCGCCTCACCCACCCGGCCGGCGATGTCCAGCTCCGCCTCGGCCGGGACGGCCTGTGGTACGCCTACGAGTCGGAACCGGACCGGGACGACTGGTGGCCCCGCGGCACCCCCGACCCGGACCCGGTGGGCGCACTCACCGGCCTCGGCGGCTCCGGAGGACTGTGAGCCCAGACACCGGCCCCTCTACAAGCACACGCCCCGGCCGTTCCAACGCATAGTCAGGGAAGCGGGAGGTCCTCGGAGTCGGCCCGCGGCTTTGACCAGCGCCGTCGGCGTCCGTGGTCGTCGCTTTCGCATTCCGGACTGCCGTGGCCGCAGGTCTTCGTTTCCGGTGCTCCTGGGGCGGCGGGACCCGGGAAGGAGGACCCTGTCCGTATCCGGAAGAGCCGCTTCAGGGAGCAGTCCCTCCATGTGCGACCACGAGGACCTCGTCCGCAGGAATGCCGCCCTCCAGGAGGAGGTCGAGCAGCTCAAGCACGCCGTCGTGTCCCATGCCGTCGTCGATCAGGCCATCGGGGTCGTGGTCGCGTACGGCCGGCTGCGGCCCGACTGCGCCTGGGACGTTCTCAGAGAGGTCTCCCAGCACACCAACACCAAACTGCGCGAGGTGGCGGAGCACCTCGTGCAGTGGCCGCGCTGCGGATGGCTGCCGCCGGAGATCCATCGGGAGCTGACGGCCTCTCTGGCCGGGACACGCAAGCGCATGGTGAGGAGAGAAACGCGGCCATGACGCCCCGATGCCGACTCGCCGCACGTCCCGCCCAGTACCGCCCAGTACCGCTCCGTCCCGACCTCGCGCCCGCAAGAAGCCCGAACCGGCATCCAGCCCGCCCCGCCGCCGCGCCCGCCCCGCCGCCGCGCCCGGACGGCACCGCGCCCGGACGGCACCGCGCCCGGACGGCACCGCGCCCGGACGGCACCGCGCCCGGACGGCACCGCGCCCGGACGGCACCGCGCCCGGACGGCACCGCGCCCGGACGGCACCGCGCCCGGATGGCACCGACCCGGTACGTGTGCCGGCCCAGCACGTATCCGCGCCCGGATGCCACCGACCTGGCACGTGCGCCGATCCGGCACGTACGCCGATCTGGCACGTGCGCCGATCCGGCACCCGCACCGACCCCGCCTCACCCCCGCAGCGTGTGGGACGGACTCGTGCCGTACGCCTGGCGGTACTGGGCGGCGAACCGGCCGGGGTGGGGGAAGCCCCAACGGGCGGCGACGGAACCGACGGTGGTGCCGTCCGTCGGGTCGGCGGCGCGCAGCTCCTGGTGGGCGTGGGCGAGGCGGACCCGGCGCAGATAGCCGAGCGGGGTGGTGTCGAGGTGGCGCCGGAAGGCGTACTGCAGGGTGCGCACGGTCACGTGTACGGCGGCGGCGATGCCCGCGACGCTCAGTGGCTGGTCGGCGTGGTCGTCGATGTACGCGACGGCGCGCCGCAGTGTGTCCGAGTGCGCGTCCGAGCGGTCCCGCGCGGTCGGGTCGGTGCGCGCGGTGTTGGGGAAGGCGGCGAGCACCGTCGCCGCCAGGAGCTGGCCGCTGGTCGACGCGATCAGCGGTTCGTCTGCCGTCGGCTCGGCGACTACGTGGTCGCGCAGGTAGCCGATGGTGCTCTTCAGCCGGCGCGCGGCGGCGGCCGAGTGGGGCCGGTGCCCGGTCAGCCGTACGGGCTGCGGGCGCCGCCCCGCGGCGGTGGCGGCGACCTGGTCCAGCAGGGCGGTGTCCAGCATCGTGATGTTGTAGCGGGCGGTCCGGACCCGCCCCGCGTAGGGCAGGTCCGGCGGTGCGAAGAGCACCATGTCGCCGGGCCCGAAGCTGTCCCGCACGCCCTGGAAGACGTGGTCCTCGATGGTGCCCTCGTGCATCAGGCACAGGCAGATCCGCCCGAGCGGCGTCACCGCGTAGCTCATGTCGAAGCCCAGGGCGATCTCGTCGACGGTGACCGACGGCATGCTGTCGCGCCGTATGTGCGCCCGGCCCGCCCGGGAGGCGCCGATCGTCATGCGGGCGTACGCCTGACAGAGGAAGTCCTCCGTCGCCTCCAGGTCGTCGCTGTCGAACACCAGCGAGCCCATCACGTCAGTGCCCTGACCAGGTAAAAAGTGCCATGTCAGCGTCCTTCCCCGCCGGGCGGGAAGTAGGCGCCGACGTCCCGCATGCCGGACAGGGCACCGAGCCGCTTTGCGGAAACGGCAAACGGCCTCGCTTTCCGCCCAACGGTTTCAGGAAGATCGGTGGCGATGGCAAGGACCGCGGACCGATGGCCCAGGAGGATCACATGTCGCACCACCCCGCTGAGATCACCCACCGGTCGGTGCCCACACCGGCGGGCCGGACGCACGTGGTGGAGCAGGGGACCGGACCGCTGGTCCTGCTGGTCCACGGCTTCCCGGAGTCCTGGTACTCCTGGCGTCACCAGTTGCCCGCGCTCGCGGCGGCGGGGTATCGCGCGGTCGCCCTCGACGTCCGCGGCTACGGCCGCTCCTCGAAGCCGGCCGCGACGCACGACTACCGGATGCTCGACCTGGTGGCCGACAACGCGGCGGTGGTGCGCGCCCTCGGTGAGGAGACGGCGGTGATCGTCGGCCACGACTGGGGTGCGGCCATCGCCGCGAACTCCGCCCTGCTCAGGCCGGAGGTCTTCCGGGCGGTGGGGCTGCTGAGCGTCCCCTACACCCCGCGCGGCGGCCCGCGCCCCGGCGAGATCTTCTCCCGGATGGGCGGCGACGAGGAGTTCTACGTGTCGTACTTCCAGGAGCCGGGCCGCGCCGAGGCCGAGATGGAGCCCGACGTCCGCGGCTGGCTCGCGGGCTTCTACACCGCGCTGTCCGGCGACACCATGCCCGGACCCGGCGCGCCCGCCCCCCACTTCGTCAGCAGGGGCGGGACGCTGCGGGACCGGTTCCCGGCCGCCGGCGGCCCGCTGCCCGCCTGGCTCGGCGAGCGGGAACTCGACCACTACGCGGGGGAGTTCGAACGGACCGGCTTCACCGGCGCGCTCAACCGCTACCGGAACATGGACCGGGACTGGGAGGACCTCGCCGCTCTCGACGGCGCGCCCGTCACCCAGCCGTCCCTGTTCGTGGGCGGCCGCCGGGACGCCTCCGTCGCATGGCTGGCCGACGCGATCGAGGCGTATCCGGTGACCCTGCCGGGCCTGGTCTCCTCCCACCTCCTCGACGGCTGCGGCCACTGGATCCAGCAGGAACGCCCCACCGAGGTCAACCGCATCCTGACCGACTGGCTCGCCGCTCTGCCGACCTGACCCGCCTCGGCGCCCGCGTTCACGACCCCTCTGCCGCGGTCGGCCGGCTGACCCGGGGTGCCCCACCCGCCGCCCGCGGCACCGCCCCGGCCTCCGCGCGGGGGACCGGGGCGACGGGGCGCCCGGGGGCGACGTCACGGAACGGCCGGACCGGGCATGCCGTGCGGCGCAGCCGAGCGGTGGGGCGACGCCCTCACACGTCGCCGCGCGGCACGGTCTCGAAGGGATCGTCGAAGTCCTCCTTGCGGGCGACACACAGGGCCCAGATGATGAACCCGGACATGGCGATCATGACGATGGACCACACCGGGTAGTACGGCAGGGAGAGGAAGTTGGCGATGACGACGAACGCGCCGACGACCACGCCGAGGACCCTGGCCCAGGTCGCCGCCTGGAACAGGCCGATCCCGATGAGGACGGCGGCGATGCCCAGGGCGAGATGGATCCAGCCCCAGCCGGTCAGATCGAACTCGAAGACGTAGTTGCGCGTGGCGAGGAACACGTCGTCCTCCGCGATCGCCATGATGCCGCGGAAGATGTCGAGGATGCCCACCAGGGTGAGCATGACGGCGGCGAAGGTCGTCAGACCCGCTGCCCACGCGTACTTCGTGGACTGCGCCTCCTGGGGAGCATGGGTGGTGGTCATCTTTCTGCCTCGATTCCTGACGCCTGCTCAGTGGCCGGCGGGTGCGGTGGGGGACGAAGCCGTGGCGGCGGTGGTGGACGCGGTCGTGGTGCCGGAGCCCGCGGCGGTGCCGGCGCCGCTGAGCACGAGGTCCTCGGCCCGGCGGAACTCCTCGTCGGTGATGTCCCCGCGGGAGCGCAGGTCGGACAGCTTGGCCAGTTCGTCGGCGCTCGACGGCCGGCTGCCGACGCCCGCCGCTCTCTGGACGTAGGCGTCGAACTCCGCCTGCTGGGCGCGGGCGTGGTCGATCTCGCGCCGGCCCAAGCCCTTGCCGCGGGCGATGACGTAGACGAAGACGCCGAGGAAGGGCAGCACGACGACGAAGATCATCCAGCCGGTCTTGCCCCAGCCGCTCAACTCGTCGTCCCGGAAGATGTCGCCGATGATCCGGAAGAGCAGGATCAGCCACATGATCCACACGAAGAACCACAGCATGGTCCAGAACATGCTGAGGAGCGGGTAGTCGTAGGCGAGTTCCATGGCGTGCTCATCTCTCTTCTCGGTCCGGGACAGGTGTCCTGCCCGCCGCCCCGGCTGCTCCCAGCGTGCGCACCCCCGCGCGGGCCCGGCCTCACCCCGCACGGGTGAGCCTGGCCCGCGCGGGCTTCCGCCGGTCCCGGACCTGCCGGTCGGGCCTGGGGACGGCGGACGCCCTGTCGTAGCCCTGGTCGACCAGCCGCTCTTCGACCTGGTCGACGACGTCGCCGAGGTCCGGGCCGAGCAGGAAGGCGCCGGCGCGGCGGGTCCCGCGGTGGCGTACGGCGGTGGCCCGGAGCGGCCGCCGGTATCGGCGTGTCCGCGGCGCTCGGCACCACGGCCTCAGTCGGGCAGCCGCCGCATCTCCAGCACCCGCAGCCCCAACGACCGGCAGCGGCCCAGCAGCCCGTACAGATGGGCCTCGTCGACGACACGGCCGTACAGCACGGTCTCGTCGGAGACCACCACGTGGTTCAGCTCCGGGAAGACCTTGGCCAGCGTGTCCGAGAGGTGCCCCTCGACGCGGATCTCGTAGCGCATGTGCCGCTCTCCCGCCGACAGCCGATGGCAGCTTCGTGGCCCTGCGGATCCCAGCATGCCGCCCTCCGGCGGCGTGCCGCCTCACCCCGGGCAGGTGAGACCCCGCGCCCGCCCCGGCGGCGGGCACCGCACGGGGCCGCCCGGCTGAACTGTCCTGGTGGCGCCCCGCCCGGCGCGCGGACGGCGGCTACGCTCGTGCCGTTCCACGGTGCGCGCGCGTCAGGAGGGCGAGACGACGGCTGGGATCGACCGCGAGCGTGTGCTCAGGACCCTGACCTTCTGGCTGCGTCCTGCCTTCGCCCTGCGCGTCCTCAACCGCTTCCAGCGTGTCGCGGGCTTCGACCGCTCCATGGCCCTGGCGTCCAGTGCCTTCACCGCGCTGGTGCCGCTCGCCCTTCTGGCGGGCGTCGTCCTGGGCAACTTGGTCCACGTCGACGCCGCCCAGCGGATCATCCAGCGCTACGACCTCAGCGGTGCCGGCGCCGAGGCGGTGACCTACCTGTTCTCCCCCCAGCAGAGCGAGGACGCGAGCACCGGCGTCTTCAGCGCGCTCTTCCTGACGGTCTCCGTGCTGAGCTTCGCCCGCGCGGCGCAGCGTCTCTTCGAGCAGACCTGGGAGCTGAAACCCCTCAGCGTGCGCAACTCGCGCAACGGCCTGTGGTGGATCCTCACCCTCGGCGCCTACGGACTGCTCACCGGGTGGATCTCCGCGGTGCTGGGAGGGGCGGCGGCCGGTCTGCCGGCCACGGTGTGCGAGGCGGCCGTGACGGCGGTGTTCCTCACCTGGAGCGGCTGGATCCTCGCGGCGAAGCGCATCGCCTGGCGCGAGCTGGTGCCGTTCGGGGTCATCGCGGCGGCGCTCATGGCCGTCTACTCCTGGGGCGCGGACTTCTACCTGCCGCGGCTGTTCAATTCGTACGCGGACCGCTACGGCGTGGTCGGCAGTGTCTTCGCGATGCTCTCGGCGCTCTTCGCGGCCATGGTCGTCCTCGTCGCGTCGGCCGCGGTGGGCCGCGAGGTGGGGGACGAACTCGTCCGGATCCGGGACGGCCTGCAGCCTTCCGAGCACGAGGTCCGGCAGCAGTGGGAGAGCCTGGTGGAGGACACCCGGTCACGCTGGCACAAGGTCCGCGACGATGTGTCCCGCCGCCGCAGGAAGCGCACCGAGCCCTGACCTGCCGGGCGGCGCACCGCCGGCTGTCTCCCCGCCCCGGGGCCCCCGGGGCCCGCGGGGGCAGGCCCATCGGTCCCCATCAGGGGCTTTCGGCCTCTGGGTGGCGTGTTCACGGACAGCGAGGCTTGATGGTGGTAGCAAGAAAAGGCCACTGCGATCCAGCGGGTGGTGAGAGCTGTGGCACCTGACGCCGAGACATCGTCGCGGCCTCCTGCCGGCCCGGACGTCGATCCGCTGGGCGATCCCTTTCTGCGGACCCGGTTCACACCTCCGTCGAGACCCGCGACGTTCCTGCGCCGTGAACGGCTGGTCGAACGCCTCCGGCAGGCGTCGACGACACCCCTGGTGATGGTCAACGGAGCCGCGGGCGCGGGCAAGACCCTCCTCGTCGCCGACTGGGCCGCCGGCCTGCGCCGGCGGGCCGCCTGGCTGACCGTGGACGAGACGGTCCGGCGGCCGGGCATGTTCTGGGCCCACCTGATCAAGGCTCTGGGCACGGCCGGCGTGCCGATCCCCGCCGACGTCGGTTTCCCCTCCGACGCACGCCAGGCGGACCCCACCCTGCTGAACCGGCTGGCGGCACGGCTCAGCGGCGACCGCACCGGCGTCACCCTGGTGGTCGACGAGTACGACCAGGTCGACCCCGAGGTCTCGCAGCAGCTGGGATTCGTCCTGCACCACGCCGGGCCGGGTCTGAACCTGGTGCTGGTCACCCGTACCGAACCGTTGCTGCCGCTGCACCGCTACCGGGCCTCCGGCGAACTGACCGAGATCAGGGACGCCGATCTGGCCTTCACGCCCGAGGAGGCCGTCGAACTGCTGGAGCGGCACGGGCTGCGCCTGCCCCTCGCCGCGGCCGAGGCCCTGGTGGACCGCACCCGCGGGTGGGCGGCCGGCCTGCGGTTGTGCGCCCTGGCCGCTCGCCGGAGCCCGGACCCGGAGCGGTACCTGAAGGAGTTCGAGGCCGGGCACAGCACCGTCGCCGACTTCCTGCTGGCCGAGGTGCTCCAGCGGCAGCCGGCTCCGACGCAGGACCTGCTGCTGCGCGTCAGCGTCCTCGACCGCTTCTGCGCCGGACTGGCGGACGAGCTGACCGGTCGCCGGGACGCCGAGCCCACCCTGGCCGAGCTGCACCGCGTGAATGCCTTCGTCGAGGACCTCGGCCACTCCTGGTACCGCCTGCATCCGCTGTTCCGGGAGATCCTCCGGGTGCATCTGCGCGAGCGGTACCCCGGTCTGGAGCCGGAGCTGCACCGGCGGTCCGCGCACTGGCTGCGGCGGTCCGGGGCCCTGCCCGAGATGGTCGCCCACGGCGCGGCCGCGGGAGACTGGGAGTTCACGGCCCGTGCCCTGGTCGACGACCTGGCGATCGGACAGTTGTTCACCGGACTGTGCCACGACGACCTGGCCCGGTTGTTCGCCGACATGGAACCCGGCACGGCGACCGCGGAGTCCGACCTCGTCCAGGCGGCCCGTGACCTCTCCCGCCACGACCTCGACCGGGGCCTGGTCCACCTGCGGGACGCGAGGGAACACCTCGCCGCCGACAACGCCCGCCCCCCGGCGGTCCAGCTGAGCTACGCGCTGCTGGAGGCGCTGGCCGCCCGGCTGTCCGGTTCCCCGCACCGGGCGGAACAGGCCGCCCGGGCGGCCGGCGAGATCCAGCGGGAGGTCCCGGCCCACCTGCTCGACCGGCACCCCGAGCTGCCCGCCCTGCTGCTGACCCACGTGGGGTCGGCCAGGCTGTGGGCGGGGCACCTGGAAGAGGCGCGCGAGGCACTGACCTCGGTGACCGACGAGCACGGCAGCGCCTCGACGGCGATGGCCCGGCAGGAGTCGCTCGCCCACCTGGCGCTGATCGACTACCTCGACGGCTGGCCGGACAAGGCGCAGCGCCGCGTGACGGCCGCCCTCGCGGAGTCGGAGCGGTTCGGCGTGCCCGAGTGCGCCGACTGCGGCCTCGGCGGACTGGTCCTGGCGGCGGTGGCGGTCGAGCGTGACGAACTGGACCGGGCTCAGGCACTGCTCGACGGGACGCCCGGATGCGCGGTACCGGACCCGGTGACGGCCGCCGGCCGGTCGCTCGTGACGGCCCGGCTGCTGCTGGCCCGCGGAAGGGCGCACGCCGCGGTCGCGGCCGCCGCCGCGGAGGTGCCGGCCGACGTCGCCTCGCCCTGGGCGCAGGGCCACACCGCACTGGTCGCGTCCTGCGCGCACCTGGCCGAAGGGCGGCCGGACGCCGCCGCGGAAGTGCTGCGCGACCTGGACACCGAGCAGCCGGCGTGCGTGGTGGGTGCGGCACGGGCCCACCTCGCGGCCGGGGACCGGACGACGGCACTCGACGTGCTCGACGCGCTGCCCGGAGCACGGCACGTCGGTCCCGCGGTGCGGGTACGGGCCACGCTGGTCCGCGCGCAGGCCGCACACGCCGACGGGGACGCCGCCGCCACCCGCCGGCTGCTCACCGAGGCGCTGCTGACCGCCCGCCGCGACAGGCTGCGTAGGCCCTTCCGGGAGGCCGGCGCGTGGCTCGGGCCCCTCCTCGCGGGGGCGCCCCTGCGGGAGCTGGCCGCCGGGTGGCTCGAGCCCGGTGACGCGGCGCCCGGTGCCGAGCCCGCGCCCGTACTGGTCGAACGGCTCAGTGAGCGCGAGCGGGACGTGCTGGTGCGCCTGGCACGGATGATGTCCACCGAGGAGATCGCCGCCGACCTGTACGTGTCGGTGAACACGGTGAAGACCCACGTGAAGAACCTCCACCGCAAGCTGGCGGTGAACCGGCGCACGGAAGCGGTACGGCAGGCCCGCAGGCTGGGCCTCCTGTGAGACACACCGCCGCACCGGGCGTCCCGGACCGGCATCGGCCTCCGCCCCGCCCGGGGACGTGCCATCCTCCGCCAAGGGTGAGGCGTTCCCCGGCGCGGTCCGGTCCCCTGGACAGGGCGGGCCGGGCCGACGGCGTCCGACCGGCACCGGGCGCCCGCGGACGGCCACCCGGCACCCGCCGACCGACCGTACGGCCGGGCCCGGCGGGCCCGACCGCCCTAGGGGTCGGCCCGCGACCACCGGGCTCCTCGCCCACGGCCCGCGACCACCGGGCCGACGTCCGGAAGGCAGCCGTCATGCCGAGAACCGAGACCACCACCACGCGTGACCGGCGCGGGGAGCGCCGCGCTCACGCCGACTACACCGGTGGTGTCTACGGTTCCATGCTGGCCGCCTCCGTACTGATCGGGGCCGGCACGCTGGGCTCCTTCCCCCGGCTGGAGCTGGTCGCCCTGCTGCTCCTGAGCGGGGTGGCCTTCTGGACAGCGCACGTGCACGCCCAGCTGTTCGGCGCCCGCCTGGCGCAGCACCCCCTCGACCGCCACACCGTCGGGCACGTCTGCCGGGACGAATGGCCCATCGTCAAGGGGACCGTCCCGCCGGCCGCGGCCGTGGCGGTCAGCCCCCTGCTGGGGCTCGGCGTCCAGGGCGCCCTGTGGCTGGCGCTCTCCGTGGCCGTGACCGGCCAGATCGGGTGGTCGGTGGCGGCCGCACGGCGGGCCGGCGCCCCACACCGCCTGATCGCGCTCACCGCCCTGGTCAATCTGGTCCTCGGCCTGCTGATCATCTCGTTCAAGCTGTTCGTGAAGCACTGACACTACCGGCGCCCCGGACCGCCCTCCCGACGGCGCCCGCCCGGCACGGCGCGAACGCCGTGCCTCGCCGGCCCGGGGTGAGGCGCGCGGGGGGCGGCCGCCGGCAAGGCGTCCAGCGTCCGGTACCACGATCGAGCGACCACGACCGCGAACCGAGCAAGACCGGACCTGACGTCAACTGCGGCCGCTGCCTCGACGGGAACCGGACCAGGCCGTTGCGCTGTCTCTGGGGACATGATCGACCATCCGTGCCTTCCGGCCGGTCCGAGGGAGCAGCTGATGAGGCGTATACGTGCGTCCGTTGGGGCCGCGGCCCTGGTGCTCACTGTGGGAGCCCTTCTCGCGGGCTGTTCGCAGGAGTACCAGGACGAGCGGGGCAAGGGGGACGCCCCGGTGGAGGGCGGCAAGGGTGAAGACACACCGGCCGAGGTCTACAACATGCCTGACGGATTCGGAAACCTCGCCACGAAGTGCGTGGGGCACGGCTTCCGCGCCTATGTCACGACGAACGCCACCGGCCCGTCGAACGTGCAGGTCGTGGAGGACAAGTCGTGCGCGGGCTGAGCAGGGCGGCGCGCACGCGGGCGGATCGGCGCGGTCCGCACCCGCACCCGCACCCGGGCCTCCGGCGTGGCGCGCGAGCCGGTGTCGCGGTCATGGGTGCCCTGCTGTCCGCCGTGCTGCTTGCCGGCTGTTCCCAGGACTACTACGACGAGCGGGGCAAGGCTGACGCCCCGGTGAAGGGAAGAGCGGGCCAGAACACCGCTGCCGAGGTCTACAACTTCCCCGACGGCTTCGGAAATCTGGCCACGAAGTGCGTCGGAGAGGGCAAGCGTGGCTACACCACCACGCGGTCCGTACAGAATGAGGAAAAGGGAGAGAACGGGATCGTGATCATTCCGGCCAACGCGGTGATCGTCGACGACCCGACGTGCGCGGCACCGTAACCGGGTGCCAAAGGCCGTCCGGGTGACGCTCCCCGCGCGTCCACCCCGCACGCGGTCCGCAGTGCGTGCATTTCGCGGCGCTCGCGGAACCGCCCGCGCAGGCGATGCGCGTGCCTGTCGTCGGGCTCTTTGCCCGGTCATGCCGGCGCGGGGTCGCACTCATGGCACCATCCGGGAACCCGTCCGCGAGTGCACTCAGTATCGGGCTGCCGTCGGCGGTGTGGCGGCACCGCTCAGACAGTGGTCGAGCAGAGTGTGCATGCGGGGCACGGGGAGGGAGGGGTTGGCCGCGGCGCCCTCTGCGGTGCCGAGGCCGGTGAGGAGGGTGTCCAGGATCTCCGGTGGCATGGTCGGGTTGGCGGCGGCAGCCCGGCGTACCGCGTCGTCGGGGTCGTCCAGCGGAGGTTCGGGCAGGGTGGGGTCGGCGGCGGCCAAGGCGCGTACCTCGGGCTCCGGGTGGCCGACGAGGTGGGTCAGGCCGGTGCGGGGGAACGCGGGCAGGGTCAGCAGGTGCGGGCGGTGGGCGGGCCGGGTCACGAAGATGTCGAGGAGGAGATTCGGCGGAGCCAGCGGGTGGTGGCAGGCCAGCCGGATCCGTACCTCCTCGTCCTCATCGAGCACCAGTATCCCGACGAGTTCTGCGGGCAGGCGGGGCCAGCTCGCCGCAACCCGGCGGAGCACCGGCTCCTCGGACGCCGCGCAGGTGGCGTACCACTCGGGCGACGGCTCGGTGGCCGGCTCCGTGATCGGGCAGGTGCAGTCGGGCCCGTGCCCGACGACCCCGTCGACCGCCTGGAATTCGTCCCAGGTACGGATGGAGGGCTGGAGGCGGGCACGCATCCGCACGTCCTCGTCCGGATCCTGCCTCAGCTCCGCCGCCTCCGGTCCCAGGTCGGGCCGGGTGGCGATCAGCCTGCGGATCTCCGCATCGGGGTGGCGGGCGAGCTGGGAGAGGGCGTTGGCCGGGGTATGGCGGTTCACGGCCAGCGGGTACACCTCGTCCTTCAGCAGGCACCGCTCGACGACCGCCGGTGACAGGGCGCGGGTGCAGAGCACGAACATCGCGTGGCGTGATCCGATGGGTGGCAGCTCGGCCTCCACAGCCTCCGGGTCCAGCTGCCGGCTGCCCTCCCTCGCTGCTTCCCGCACGGCGGGGTCGGGGTCGTCGAGCAGGGCATTGCGCTGCGAGGCGGTGAGCGACTGCCACTGGAACGCGGCGTACAGACGGAGCGCGGGGTGGTCGTGACCAGCCGCGTGCCGGGGAAAGGACCGAGGGACCTGCCGGGAGGAGCAGAGTTCCGAGGCGATCTCCATTTCGGTGACCCGGCCGTCCTCGCCTCCGTCTTGAGCGGTCAGGAAAGTGACGAGGATGTCGTTCGGCAGGGGCCGGACCCACCGAGGCCGGTGCCGGGTGCCGCCGGCGAGACGGGCACGGACGAGTCCCGATGGGGCCGACGCCAAGGGAGCAAGCCGTGCGGGGTCGACGTGCAGGTTGCGGGCGAGGGCGCGGCGGATCCGCTCGACCGGGTGGCACAGGGCCGCGTCGATGACGGCGTCGGGCAGGTCGCGACCCTCGCACATCAGCAGGCCGGCCTCACCGGCGGCTTCGTCCAGGAGGCGTATGAGCACGTCGGCCGGGGCCGCCGTGTTGAAGGCGATGCCGCGCAGCCACAGTTCACGGAGGGAATCGGACACCACGTCATCCTGCCACCCTGCCTCCCGACTTGATCTCCACCGCCAGCAACCCGGGGTTCTCCGCGTCCTTCTCGGACTTGACCACCGTTCCAGGGTAGGCCGCCAGCGCAGCCGCCTCGGCCTTCTCCTTCGCCTCGCCGGTCAGCGGCGTCTCCACCGCATCGCCGCCCTCGGCGGGAGCGGCAGCCTGCGCGTCGGCCGCACCGGTGGTGGAATCACCGGAGTCGGAACCGCCGCCGCAGGCGACGAGCGCACACATCAGCACGGCGGTGGGAACGGCGGCGAGGGCACGACGGGGCACTGCACGCATCAGGTGTCTCCAGAGCGGTAGGAGTACGGAGTCGGGGGGACTTCCGGGGGAACGTCAACGACCCCAGAAACACGCCTTCCAGAGCACGGCCAGAGAACTGACAGAGACAGGCCGGCAAACGGCCAATCTTTCGCCACCACCGCGCACAACGTCCCGCGCTCGGGCCGAAGGACGTCGTGCTCGCCGGATCGGCCCGACCGGGTCAGCCGGAGACCGGAGGCGGGCGCCACGGGGCGGTATGCCGGCTCGCATCGAGCACCCAGTCCCCGCTGACACGACGGCTGCCACGGGAGGGTTCGGCGCCCGGGGGCATCGACGGGGCGGCCGCACCGCGCATCGAGGAGGCGCACGCCCACTGCGCCTGCCGCTGCGGCGTCCCACCCGTCCACCCATTCCGGGGCCGGCCGGCCGATTACGGCTGAGCAGCATGGCCACCCCGATCAAATGGCCACCTCCGATCAACTGGAAGGCAGCGAACTGCACCTGGGCCAGTTGGGCTCCGCCCGGCTGAGGTCCGCGGGCGGCGATGGACGCAAACGGCCTTCGCGGGTCCGTCTGTACGATGCTCGGGCGTCTTGCCTCACATGTCTCGCCGACAACGGCGTGCCGGATCACCTGCTCGCCAGGTGGGCGGGGCACACCAACGTGAAGACGACGAAGAAGTGGTACGTGAAGCCGGACGTGGCGGACCTGCTTCCAGCGGCACAGGCACGGGGAGGTCTCGCAGGGGGCGTGTGACAGATCGTGACAGACGAAGGTGTGAACCCGTGACCGAAGGCAAGATCGAAACGCTGCAATACCGCTTTGACGGGCCAGAACACCTTCCCGTGCTGATCTTGGGACCGTCCCTCGGTACCACATGGCACATGTGGGACCGCCAGGTTCCCGAACTGGCCCAGCAGTGGCGGGTCTTCCGCTTCGACCTGCCGGGCCACGGCGGAGCCCCGGCCTACCCGGCCGGCTCCGTCGCCGAGCTGACCGCCCGTCTGCTCGCCACCCTCGACGGGCTCGGGGTGCAGCGCTTCGGCTACGCGGGATGCGCGCTCGGCGGGGCCATCGGCGTGCAGTTGGCGCTGCGTCACCCGGAGCGGCTGGCGTCCCTCGCGCTGATCGCGGCCTCACCCCGGTTCGGCACGGCCGACGAGTTCCGGCAGCGGGGCGTCGTGGTCCGCACCAACGGGCTGGACCCCATCGCCCGTACCTCGCCCGACCGCTGGTTCACCGGGGGTTTCGCCGCCGCGCAGCCCGCGATCACCGACTGGGCGGTGCAGATGGTGCGCACCACCGACCCCGGGTGCTACATCGCCGCCTGCGAGGCGCTCGCCGGCTTCGACGTACGGGCCGAGCTGGCCATGGTCGGTGTGCCCACCCTGGTGCTGGTCGGCTCCGAGGACCAGGTCACCGGCCCCGCCGAGGCGCGCACCCTGGTCGCCGGCATCCCCGACGCGCGCCTGGCCGTCGTACCGGGCGCCTCGCACCTGGTGCCGGTGGAGCAGCCCGCGGCGGTCACCGACCTGCTGGTCACCCACTTCTCCACCGCCTGGCAGCCCGCCTACGACACCGGCACCCACGCAGGTATCGGCCCCCACACCGCCACCGGCCCCCACACCGCCACCGGCGCCCACGCCGCCACCGGCCCCCACACCGGCACCGGCCCCCACACCGCCACCGGCGCCCACGCCGCCACCGGCCCCCACACCGGCACCGGCCTCGGGGCCGTCCCCCCCACGGGTACCGCCGCCGGTACCGGCCAGACGATGCTGCCCGGGATGCCCGCCGCCGCGGCCCCGGCCGTCCCGCCGCAGCCCACCGCGCCCGTCGCGGAGATCGCGCCCGCCGCCGTCGCGCAGCCGCCCGCGCAGGGCGGCCGTCCCGACCCGTACGACGCGGGACTGAAGGTGCGCCGCGAGGTACTCGGCGACGCCCACGTCGACCGGGCGCTGTCCCAGGCCGACGACTTCTCCGGCGACTTCCAGGAACTCGTCACCCGGTACGCGTGGGGCGAGATCTGGGACCGGCCCGGACTCGACCGGCGGGCCCGCAGCTGCGTCGCGCTCGCCGCGCTGGTCGCCGGTGGCCACCTCGACGACCTCGCCGTCCACACCCGGGCCGCGCTGCGCAACGGCCTCACCCCCGCCGAGATCAAGGAGGTGCTCCTGCAGTCCGCCGTCCACTGCGGCGTGCCGGCCGCCGGAAGCGCGTTCCGCGTGGCCCAGGAGGTCATCCGCGAGGAGACCACCCTGGACGACTGACCCGGGGGGCTCGGCCCCCGTGGGGCGCCCGGTGGCCGCCCGGTAGGACGGCCTGCCGGGCCGGTGAAGGTGTGGCCAAGGGGCAGGATGGGGGACATGAAGCTCACGAAGATGTCGCACGCCTGTGTTCGGCTGGAGAAGGACGGGAGGACGCTCGTCGTCGACCCCGGGGGGTTCAGCGAGGAGGACGCCGCGGTCGGCGCGGACGCCGTGCTGGTCACCCACGAGCACCCCGACCACTTCGACGAGGGGCGGCTGCGCGCCGCCCTGGAGGCCGGCCCGGCCACCGAGATCTGGACGCTGCGGTCGGTGGCGGAGAAGATCGCGGCGGCCTTCCCGGGCCGGGTGCACACCGTCGGCCACGGCGACACCTTCACCGCCGCCGGCTTCGACGTCCAGGTGCACGGCGAGCTGCACGCGGTGATCCACCCCGACATCCCGCGCGTCACCAACGTCGGCTACCTCATCGACGGCGGCCGGGTCTTCCACCCCGGCGACGCCCTCACCGTTCCCGACCACCCGGTGGAGACGCTGATGCTCCCCGTGCAGGCGCCCTGGAGCAAGATCTCCGAGGTCATCGACTACGTCCGCGAGGTGCGGCCGCAGCGCGCCTACGACATCCACGACGCCCTCCTGACCGACCTGGCCCGTCCGATCTACGACCGCCAGATCGGCGCCCTCGGCGGCGCCGAGCACCTGAGGCTGGCGCCGGGCGGCTCGGCGGACGTCTGAGGCCGGTTGTCACACCCGCCGGGTAGGTTGTGAGGCATGCGCATCGCGACCTGGAACGTCAACTCGATCACCGCCCGCCTGCCCAGGCTGCTGGCCTGGCTGGAGAGCAGCGGCACCGACGTGCTGTGCGTGCAGGAGGCCAAGCTCGCCGAGGACCAGTTCCCGTTCGACCCGCTGCGCGAGCTGGGGTACGAGGCGGCCGTCCACGCCACCGGCCGGTGGAACGGCGTGGCGGTACTCTCCCGCGTCGGCCTGGAGGACGTGGTCAAGGGTCTGCCCGGCGACCCCGGCTACGAGGGCGCGGTGGAGCCCCGCGCGATCTCCGCGACCTGCGGCCCGGTCCGCGTCTGGTCGGTGTACGTGCCGAACGGCCGCGAGGTCGGCCACCCTCACTACGCCTACAAGATGCAGTGGTTCGAGGCCCTGCGCGCGGCCGTCGCCGGCGACGCGCGGGGCGACCGCCCCTTCGCCGTCCTCGGCGACTACAACGTGGCCCCGACGGACGACGACGTCTACGACGTGGCGGCCTTCGAGGGCGCCACCCACGTCACCCCCGCCGAGCGTGCCGCCCTCGCCGCCCTGCGTGAGGCCGGCCTGTCCGACGTGGTGCCGCGTCCCCTGAAGTACGACCACCCCTTCACGTACTGGGACTACCGCCAGCTCTGCTTCCCCAAGAACCGGGGCATGCGCATCGACCTGGTCTACGGCAACCAGCCGTTCGCCGACACGGTCAAGGACGCCTACGTCGACCGTGAGGAGCGCAAGGGCAAGGGCGCCTCGGACCACGCGCCGGTGGTGGTGGACCTGGACGTGTAGGGCCGGTGGCGCGAGGGGACCGGCGTCCGTCCGACCCGCCGCCGCGGGCCCGCGCGCCCTGTGGTGTGCACAGCGGTATGAATGTCACGCTGGTGACATGGACATCCGTTTCCTGGACAGATGGCGCAAGAGGCGGGACGCGGACCCTTCGCTCGCGGTCCTCCCCGAGACCGGCGCGGCCGGCGGCACCGACGAGTTCCACCGGCCCGACCCGGCTGACCGGTTCCGCGAGGGCGGGGAGCCGGACGACGGCGGCCGCGGCGGCTACGCCGATCTGCTCGCCGAGTGCGAGCTGCTGCGCTCCCTGGCCGAACGGGAGGGCGTCCGGCTCGACGACACCCCCGCCTCGCTGGCGGCCCTCGACCAGCTGAAGCCGCGCTGGCGCGACGACGAGGAGACGCAGTCCGGGCTCGGCACCGACGCCGGCCTGTACCTGGGCACCGTCGTGGTGCGCACCGTCCCCGGGGCGGGCTGGCGGATCCCGGGGGACGGCCCGCCGGTCGTGCGGCTCGTCTCCGGCCGGGAGGTCGACGTGGTCGCCGACGGCCGGGACTGGGCCGCCACGGGGGTCCCCGAGCTGTCCCAGGTGTACGCGGAGATCGCGGAGGCCTGAGCCCGCCCCCGGCGCCACCACCCCGCGCCGTAAATACGGCTATTGCCCGGAAGGTGCGTGTCGTGCCGTCCGGTCATCCCCGCGTGGATAGTTTGCGGCCACCACGACACGGCTGAGAGTGAGTTGGGCTGGGATGGCCGTCGATCCGTTGATCGAACCGGGGAACGTCAAGGAGCACTGTGGGGACCCGCACGTTCTGCGGAACGTCTCGCCGGGCCGGGTGAAGGTGTCCAGGATCCTCGGGCACCCGCGGGGGCCGCACCCGTGCCGTGCCCCCCGCCTCCCGTGCGCCCACGGCCGTCCGGCCGCCGCCCGTCCGGAAGCCGCCCGTCCTCCGCGCCGTCCGCCGCCGTCGTCGAGGTACGCCCTGGACGGGTCGGCCGGGGCGGGCCTCGACTAGGATGGGCCGTTCATCCCTGGGGTGATGGTGGGTCACCGGCCCACCGTGGGAGGCGTCCCAGGGGCTGCTGCCGGGTGGGGGAAGCCCCCCACGGCCCTCGTCCGCGGGGGGCAGCAGTTCACAAGAGCCATACCCGCCCGGCCGCGCGGCCGGAGATCACTGCTCGCGCAGGGGGACCGCCAGATATGACGGGTCGTCCGCCGGTGAGGAGAAGGTCAGCCGCGCGCCGGACGGGTTGTGCTCGATGTAGAGCGGATCCACGGTGTCGACCACCAACGCCAGCCGGTGTCCCTTCGGGACGTCGTACGCCGTCGAGAACAGCTCCAGGTCCACCCCGAACGGGCGCCCCGGCGTGCGCCCGTGGAAGGTGTACGGCGCGTTGCTGACCAGCTTGCCGATGCCGAACGGCCCCACGTCGTACAGGTAGGCGACGAGGGTGCCGCTCTCCGCGGTCGGCGTGAGGGTGGTGTGCAGGGTCGCGGTGCCCCGGATGTGCTGGGCGTCGCGGTACCGCTCCGACTGCCACACGGCCGCCCAGCGGCGGGGGAGCAGCGGGATCCAGGCGGTCGGGGGGAGTTGGGCGACCTGGTCGACGATGCTGGACAGGAACACGATGCCGCCGTCGGCGCCCGAGTTCACGTTGGTGTGGATGGTGGTGGTGCCCGAGAGGCCGATCTTCCGGCTGGTCGCGCCGACCGACTTCCAGTCCGGGTACCCCTCGTAGCCGCCACCGGAGCGGGAGCTGAGCTGCACGGGCTGCTCCTGGTCGATGCCGTTGCGCTCGCCCTTGAGGTAGCGGTCGAACCAGCGCCCGGTGTCGGTCCAGACGTCGTTGGGCAGCCCGAACAGGCCGGTCAGCTCGGCCGTGGCGTGGTCGCCCGGGCGGAACTCCAGCCGCTTGGGCCCGGTCAGCTTCTCGTAGAAGTCCGCGTACTGGTTGGGCGGGAAGACGGTGTCGCCCCAGGCGTTGGCGAGCAGGACGGCCGTGCCGTTGTGGTTGAGTCGGTCCAGGTAGGTAGCGACCGAACGTTTCTTCCCCCAGTCGATCATGGCCTGTTCCCGGGACAGGTCGGAGGCGTAGAAGCCCCGGAAGACGCTTCTGAGTTCCTCGCTGCGGCGGCCGGTGACCGCTCCCGCGGTGTCCAGCACGGCGCCCGCCTGCAAGTGCTGGGTGCGGCCCGAGTAGATGGAGTCGATCAGGTCCGCCCACCCACTGAGCGCGGCGACCACCTTGACGCGGGGGTCGTGCGCGGCCGCGAGCAGGCTGATGCCGGCGCCGTAGGAGACGCCGCCCATGCCGATGTGCCGCGGGTCGGCGGGGGTGTGGGCGAGCGCCCAGTCGATCACTTTCGCGGCGTCGGCTATGTCGGGCGGGCCCGCGACTTCTATCTCGCCGCCGGACTGCCAGAACCCCCGGACATTGTAGGTGAGCACCACGTACCCGGAGTCGGCCAGCTTCCGGGCCTGGGCGAGGTACTCGAGCTGGGGCAGGCCCCAGCTCGTCGGGAACACGATGAGCGGGTAGCGGCGGGTGCCGTCGGCGCCGGCCGGCGTGATGACGTTCGCCTTGAGGACGGTGCCGCCGTCTCCGGCGATGTCGACGAAGCGGATGCCGTTCGTGGCGGCGGTCGCGGCGGGGGCGGCGACGAGCGCGCCCGCGGCGATCAGGCTCGCGGAGACGGCTCCGACGGCGGTCGTGCGCAGGGTCCTGCGGTGTCCCACGGTCACTCCTCACGTGTGGCACGGGTGCCGGTACAAAGTGACCAGACGGTAACCGTGACCTCTTACCGTAAGTAACCCGTCGGTAAGTTACGTGGGAGTAACGATTGTTGTGTGATGAATGAATGTGGTTGCCGGGTGGAGGAGTTCAGGAGGCGCGGTGGGAGGAAGGGGTGGCTTTCGCCTGGGCGGGCAGCGGCGCCTGCGCCGCCCGCGTCACGTCCGCCACCAGCTCCACCACATCCGGCCCGTACGCCTGGGAGTTGACCACCTTCAGCAGCAGGACGAAGGATCCCTTGCCGTGCTTGCGGGCCAACCGCTCGTGGTGGCGGGCCAGATAGCGCGTCGCCGCCTGGTTGGTGATCGCCCGCTGCCCGCAGAACAGGAACACCGGCCGCGCCTCCCGCCGGTCGCCCGCGGTCAGCCGGGCCAGCAGGACGTACTCCGTGACACCCGGCTCCATGCGGTAGCGCTCGGCCCCGATCTGGAAGGCTCCGCGGTCCGGCCCGGGTTCCGGATCGATGTTCATCCGCACCCCCGGCAGCATCGCCGACATGTGGGCCAGCATCCGCCGGTTGGACCCCGGGCCGCCCACGCAGAACTCCGTGCGCTCGCCGAAGCCCTGCTGCACCCCGTCCTGGGTGACCACCTGCACGTGCGCCCCGCAGTCCTTGATGAGCGCCGCGAGCTCCAGCAGGGCGAACACGTCGAAGCGGTGGACCGCCGGTTCCGAGGTCGCCGGGTCGCGGTTCACGACGAGCAGCGACTCGGAGTTCGCCGGCAGCCCGAAGAACGCCTGCCTGCGCCGGAGTTTCCGCTTCCACACGGAGGTGCGGACGAGCCAGCCCAGCAGGGCGCTGAGCCCCGCCGCCACCACGCCCAGGACGATGTTGCGCACGTCGTCGTTCATGGGCGGGCATGGTAGCGGGCCGACACCCCCGCGGCGTACCCGTGTTCGAGCCCGGATCGCCGCCGGCCCGCCCGGACGGGGGCTGTCGGGACCCGCGCGATCTCGTTACGCTGCGCGGACGGTCCTGACTGGAGGTGCGGATGCGTCGCCCTGTCGCTCGGAAACTGTCGGTCCTGGCGGTCTCGGCCGCCATGGTGTCGGTGGGGGCGGCGGCCCCGCCCTTACACCCGGGCAGCCCGGCCCACCCCGTCGAGAAGTCCCCCGTGGCGGTCGGCTGGGGCGGTGCCGTCGCCAGCGTCGACGCGGACGCGTCGGCCGCCGGCATCGAGATCCTGCGCAAGGGCGGCAACGCCGTCGACGCGGCCGTCGCCACCGCCGCCGCCCTGGGCGTCACCGAGCCCTACTCCGCGGGCATCGGCGGAGGCGGCTACTTCGTCTACTACGACGCGAAGTCCCGCACGGTGCACACCGTCGACGGCCGGGAGACCGCCCCGCTGACCGCGGACTCCGGCCTGTTCCTGGAAGACGGCAAGCCGCTCGCCTTCGCCGACGCCGTCAGCAGCGGCCTGGGCGTCGGCACCCCCGGCACCCCCGCCACCTGGGCGAGCGCGCTCGACCAGTGGGGCAGCCGGTCCCTGAGCACCCTGCTCAAGCCCGCCGAGCGGCTGGCCCGCCACGGCTTCACCGTCGACGAGACCTTCCGCGCGCAGACCGCGGCCAACGAAGCCCGCTTCCGCTACTTCCCCGACACCGCGGAGCTCTTCCTGCCCGGCGGCCGGCTTCCCGCGGTGGGCTCCACGTTCAAGAACCCGGACCTCGCCCGGACCTACCGGGAACTGGGCGCCCGGGGAGTGGGCGCGCTCTACCGCGGCCGACTGGCCGAGGACATCGTCGACACGGTCAACCACCCTCCGGTCGACCCGGGTTCGGGCTGGAACGCCCGCCCGGGCGAGCTGTCCCTGAAGGACCTCGCCGCCTACCGCGCCAAGCTCCAGGCGCCCACCAGGACGTCGTACCGGGGGCTGAACGTCTACTCCATCGCGCCCTCCTCCTCCGGCGGCACGACGGTCGGCGAGGCCCTCAACATCCTCGAGGGGACCGACCTCTCCCGGGCGAGCGAGGCGGAGTACCTGCACCGCTTCATCGAGGCGAGCCGGATCGCGTTCGCCGACCGCGGCCGCTGGCTGGGCGACCCGGCCTTCGAGGACGTACCGACGAAGGAACTGCTCGCCCAGTCGTACGCCGACTCCCGGGCGTGCCTGATCAAGGACGACGCGGTGCTCACCAGCCCGCTCCCGCCCGGCGACCCGCGCCACCCGGCGGACTGCGGCAGCGCCGGCGCGGCGGCCCCGACCACCTACGAGGGGGAGAACACCACCCACCTCACCGTCGCCGACCGGTGGGGCAACGTCGTCGCCTACACCCTCACCATCGAGCAGACCGGCGGCAGCGGCATCACCGTCCCCGGCCGCGGGTTCCTGCTCAACAACGAGCTGACCGACTTCTCCTTCGCCCCGGCCGACCCGGCCGTCCACGACCCGAACCTGCCGGGCCCGGGCAAGCGGCCCAGGTCGTCGATCTCCCCGACCATCGTGCTGGACCGGTACCACCGGCCCGTCGTCGCGCTCGGCTCGCCCGGCGGTTCCACCATCATCACCACCGTGCTGCAGGTGCTCACCGAGTTCGTCGACCGGGGGCGGCCCCTCGTCGAGGCCATCGCGGCTCCGCGCGCCAGCCAGCGCAACACCGCGCGGACGCTCCTCGAACCCGAGCTCTACGACGACGCCGCGCTGCGGGGCCGGCTGGAGGCCATCGGCCACTCCTTCGCGCTCAACCCGGAGATCGGCGCGGCGACCGGGGTGCAGCGCCTGCCGGGCGGCAAGTGGCTGGCCGCCGCCGAGACCGTACGCCGGGGCGGCGGCTCCGCCCAGGTGGTGCGCCCCGCGCGATAGCCCACCGGGTCAGAGCTCGGGGGCGGGCGGCTCGCCCGTGCGGAAGGCGAGCCGCCCCTCCTCGACGTCCACCGTGACCCGGTCGCCCTCCTTGATCCGGCCGTCCAGCAGCAGCCGCGACATCTGGTTGTCGACCTCCCGCTGGATGGTGCGGCGCAGCGGGCGGGCCCCGTACTCCGGCTGGTAGCCGCGCTCGGCCAGCCAGTCCACCGCCGGGCCGGTGAACTCGGCGGCGATGCCCTGCGCGTGCAGCAGCCGGCGCGTCTTCTCCAGCAACAGGTCGGTGATCTCCCGCAGCTGATCGGTCGTCAGCTGACGGAAGACGACCACCTCGTCGATCCGGTTGAGGAACTCCGGACGGAAGTGCTCGCGCAGCGGCCGCAGGATCTGCTCGCGCCGCGCCTCCTCGTCCGCGTCGGCACCGCCCGCCCCGAAGCCGATCCCGGCGCCGCGCCGGGTGATCGCCTCCGAGCCGAGGTTGCTGGTCATCACGATCACCGTGTTGGCGAAGTCCACGGTACGGCCCTGGGCGTCGGTGAGTCGCCCGTCGTCCAGCACCTGGAGCAGGATGTTGAAGACGTCCGGGTGCGCCTTCTCCACCTCGTCCAGCAGCAGCAGCGAGTACGGGTGCCGGCGGACCACCTCGGTGAGCTGGCCGGCCTCCTCGTGGCCCACGTACCCGGGCGGGGCGCCGACCAGCCGGCTCACGGTGTGCCGCTCCTGGTACTCGCTCATGTCGAGCCGCACCATCCGCTCCTCGCTGCCGAACAGGGCCTCCGCGAGGGCGCGCGCCAGCTCCGTCTTGCCGACGCCGGTCGGTCCGAGGAACAGGAAGCTGCCGATGGGCCGGTCCGGGCTCGCCAGCCCGGCGCGCGAGCGCAGCACCGCGTCCGCGACCACCCGTACCGCCTCGTCCTGGCCCACCACCCGCTCGTGCAGGTGCTGCTCCAGACCCAGCAGCCGGTCCTTCTCCTCCTGGGTGAGGCTGCTCACCGGGATGTGGGTCAGCCGGGACACCACCTCGGCGATCGCCTCCGCGGTCACCTCCAGGTCCATCCCCTCGTCCGCCTCGCCGCCGCCGGCCGCTTCCGCGATGCGCTGCTTCAACTCCACGATCCGGTCCCGCAGTTGCGTCGCCGTCTCGTACTGCTCGGCCGCCACCGCCTGGTCCTTGTCCCGGATCAGCTGGTCCATCTCGCGTTCCATGGCCCGCACATCGGTGCCCTTGGTCCGGGCGCCCAGCCGTACCCGCGCGCCCGCCTGGTCGATCAGGTCGATCGCCTTGTCCGGCAGCCGGCGGTCGGTCAGATAGCGGTCGGACAGCTCCACCGCCGCGACCAGCGCCTCGTCCGTGTACCGCACCTGGTGGTGCGCCTCGTAGCGGTCGCGCAGTCCGCGCAGGATCTCCACGGTGTCCGCGACGGACGGCTCGGGCACCAGGATCGGCTGGAAGCGGCGGGCCAGCGCCGCGTCCTTCTCGATGCGCCGGAACTCCTCCAGCGTCGTCGCGCCCACGATGTGCAGCTCGCCGCGCGCCAGGGCCGGCTTGAGGATGTTGCCCGCGTCCATCGAACCGCCCTCGCCGCCCCCGCCGGCGCCGACGACCGAGTGCAGCTCGTCGATGAAGACGATCAGCCGGTCGGAGTGCGCCCGGATCTCGTCGACGATGTTGTTCAGGCGTTCCTCGAAGTCGCCGCGGTAGCGCGTGCCGGCCACCACGCCGGTCAGGTCCATGGCCACCACCCGGCGGCCGGTCAGCACGTCCGGCACGTCGCCGTCCGCGATCCGCTGGGCCAGCCCCTCGACGATGGCCGTCTTGCCGACGCCCGCGTCCCCGATCAGCACCGGGTTGTTCTTGCCGCGTCGGGAGAGCACCTCGATGGTCTGCTCGATCTCCTCGTCCCGCCCGATCACCGGGTCGATACGGCCCTGCCGCGCCATGTCGGTGAGATCGCGCCCGTACTTGTCGAGCGTCGGCGTCGATGTCGGCCGCCGCTGGTCGGGCCGGGCGGCCGGAGCCGCCTCGGGGGCCTCCGCCGGCATGCCGCCGGGCGCGAACCGGGCCGCGTTCAGGATGTGCCCGGCGGCCGAGTCCGGGTTGGCGGCCAGCGCGCTCAGCACGTGCTCGGGGCCGATGTAGCCCGCCCCGCGCGAGCGGGCCAGGTCGTGGGCGTCGAGCAGGGCCCGCTTGGCGGCCGGGGTGAGACTGAGCGAGGTCGGCGGTGGCACCTCGCCGGGCGGATGCTGCGCCGGGCCCGACCGCTCGTCGATCTGCGACGCCAGCGTGTCGGGGTCCGCGCCGGCCCGGCTGAGCAGCGAACGGGTCGGCTCGGCCGCGAGGGCCGCGCGCAGCAGGTGCTCGGTGTCCAGGTCACGGCTGCCGTGCTCGGCCGCGTACTGGGCGGCGCCGCGGACCAGCTCCCTCGCCGGCTGGCTCAGGAGCTGTCCGATGTTGATCTGTCGGGGGCCGGGGCGGGGCCCGCCGAAGAAGCGGGCCAGGAACTCACCGAAGGGGTCGCCGTAGCCCTCCGGGCTGGTGAAGCCGCTGGTCATGGCGTTCCGTTCGATCGACGTACCGGTTCGCAGGCGGGTGCCCTGTCCCTGCGGGGCTTACACCACCATGGCACGGGTGGTGGGGCGCGGCACGTCCGGTCGGGCCCGGCCCCCCTACCTCATCCCCGGTCGGTGAGCACCCTCGGGCCGCCGTCGGTGACGGCCACCGTGTGTTCCGCGTGGGCCGCCCGCGAACCGTCGTCCGTGCGCAGCGTCCAGCCGTCCGGGGCCGCGTGGTAGCCGTCCCCGCCGCCCGCGATGAGCATGGGCTCGATGGCGAGGACCATGCCGTGACGCAGCGGCAGGCCCCGGCCGGGCCGGCCCTCGTTGGGGACGGGCGGGTCCTCGTGCATGCGGCGGCCGATGCCGTGGCCGCCGAACCCGTCCGGGATGCCGTAGCCGACCTCGCGGCACACCCTGCCGATCGCGTGGGCGATGTCGCCGATGCGGTTGCCCACGACAGCCGCCTCGATGCCCGCCGCGAGAGCCCGCTCGGCCGTCCGGACCAGCGCGGTGTCCGCCGGGCGCGGCCGTCCCACCGTGAAGCTGAGCGCCGAGTCGCCCGCCCAGCCCGCCAGTTCGGCACCGCAGTCGACGGAGACCAGGTCGCCGTCGCGCAGCCGGTAGCGGGTGGGGATGCCGTGCACGATCGCGTCGTTCACCGAGGCGCAGACGACCGCCGGGAAGGGGGTCGGCGCGAACGACGGACGGTAGCCGAGGAACGGGGACGTCGCCCCCGCCTCCCGCAGCACCGACCGGGCCACCTCGTCCAGTTCCAGCAGGGACACGCCCACGTCGGCGGCGTCCCGCACCGCCGTCAGCGCCCTCGCCACCACCTGGCCCGCCTCGTGCATCGCGTCGATCGACGCGTCCGTCTTCAGTTCCACCATGCCAATTACTATACCGGTATTAGAATGGGGTGCATGGTACGCACCCCCTTGACCCCCGAAGAGCGCGAACGCGGCGAACGGCTCGGCCGGCTCCTCCGCGAGGCCCGCGGCGGCCGGAGCATGGCCGAGGTGGCGGCCGACGCCGGCATCTCCGCCGAGACGCTCCGCAAGATCGAGACGGGGCGCGCGCCGACCCCCGCCTTCTTCACCGTCGCCGCGCTCGCCGGCGCTCTCGGCCTGTCCATGGACGAGCTCGCGGCGCGCTGCGCTCTCGCAGGGGTCACCCTCGCGTCATGAGCGGGTCGCGTCCCCTTCGAAAACTCCCCGTAGCCGGTCTGTAACACGGCTGGTGTTCGCTACGGAGTCGGATGATCCGGTCGGGTGGGGGTCGAGCGATGAGTGTGGATCAGCTCCCGGGAGCCGTGCGGGAGTTCGCGGACTACCTGGAGGGGCTGCTCGCGCGCCTCGATCAGCACACCGGCTGGGCGGCGGTGTTCTGGCAGCGGGACCCCGACGGCATGCGGGCCTGCCTCGACGGGCGTGAGGTGCCGCCCTGGGACGTGGTCCAGGCGCTGCTGCAGGACCTCGCGGCCGGACACGGCACCGGGGCCGCCGAGCGAGAGGCCGAACGCGCCCGCCCGCTGCACGCGCACGCGCTGGCCGCGTACGACGGCCGGCCCGGCGGCCGGGACGCCCTCGGCGACCGGCTCGACGTCATGCTCCGTGAGCAGCGCTACGCCGCCGAACGCCAGGCCGCACTCGGCCGCCTCCTCGCCGCCGCGACCACCCGCGAGGAGTCCGAGGCCCTGCGCCTCGACCTCGCCTGGGCCCACGACGACCATGAACGGGCGACGGCCCGCTGCGCCGAACTCCGCCACCGGATCGAACGGCTGGAGCGGACCGGTGCGCAGGCGCGAACGCCGTCAGGAGGCGCTGCCGGGCCCCCGGTCCCCGGCCGGGCGGAGCCCCGCGGCGCCGATGCCCCGGCTGCCGACCGTCCCGGCTTCCGGACGTCCGACCGGGACGGCCGCACGGGCGGGGGTGTCGCCGGGGACGCCGGGCCCGCGGAGGCGGGGTGGTCGGGGGGCGGCCCGGGCCCCGGTGCCGGTTCCGGTGGTGCCGGCGACGCGGCGGCCGGTGAGGGGGCGGGTCCCGGGCCGTCGGGCGGTGCCGGGGCGGACCGGGGCGGCGCCGGATCCCCTCACGACGCGGCGTACGCCCGGGGCACGGCACCGGCCCCCGCCGAAGCTTCGGGTGCCGGGTCCGGCGCCACCGCCCTTACGGAGCCCGTGGTGCCCGCGGAGCCCGCGGTGCCCGCCCGCGCCGCCAAGCAGCGCAAGCGCCGTCGCGGCGGTGCCCGGTTCGCCGGTGCGGCCGACGACGGCGCCGCGGCGGTCGCCGTACCCGCGGAGCCCGGTGCGCCCGGTCCCGGCTCCGGCCGCACCCCGCGCGGCGCGCGGTTCGCCGGGGCCGCCGAGGACGGGGGAGCGGACCCCGGGGACACGGCCGAGCCGGTGGACGCGAGGGCGCAGGGGGAGGCCGTCGAGGCGGTGCGGCGGCTGGTGCGGCTGCGCGCCGAGGGCCGCAGCGGTGAGGCGCACGCCCTGCTGGCCGAGCTGGCGTACTGGCCCGCGCCCCGCGTCCCGCTGCTCGCCGCCGAGCTGCGGCGCGCCGGGCTGGGCGCCGACTGGGCGACCCTGCTGTGGGAGGCCGCCTCGCTGCCCGCCGACCGGCTGGTCGCCGCCTCCGACGCGCTCGTCGGGGCCGGCCGCGCCGCCGACGGGGAACAGATCCTGCGGCAGGGCGTCGCCCGGCCCGCCGCCGAGATAGGGGAGGCCGTACGGGACCTGGCCGGGCAGGGCCGCCGCCGTGAGGTGCGGGCGCTGCTCGACGCCTACGTCCGGGTCCGCACCCCCGAGGAGGCCGCGCGCAGCGCCGCCCCCGATCCGCGCACCCTGGTCCCGCTGCTGCTGGAGGCCGCCCGGGCCGTGTCGGACGAGCGGCACTGGGACCTGGTCCACGCGCTCCGGGTGGCCGGCTTCACCGCCTGACCGCCTGACCGCCTGACCGCCTGACCGCCTGACCGCCTGACCGCCTGACCGCCTGACCGCCTGACCGCCTGACCGCCTGACCGCCTGACCGCCTGACCGCCTGACCGCCCGACCGCCCGACCGCCCGACCGCCCGACCGGCGAGCCGGCCGCGTCGTCGCCGCAGGTCGCGCCGGTACGCCGGATGGCTCGCGACTCACCCACCGGAGTGCGAAACACGATCGACTCCGTGCGTTGACGACGATGGTCTTGGCAAGCCTCTCCCGGAGGCTTACGTTCGTCCCTCTACGGCCCGTTTCTACGGGCGTAGAGGCTCTGACGTCCTGTCGAAGGAGCAGCTCATGGCCAACGTCGTACGCGCCGCCCTGGTCCAGGCCACCTGGACCGGCGACACCGGGTCCATGGTGGCGAAACACGTGGAGCACGCCCACGAGGCCGCCCGCCGGGGCGCCAAGGTCATCGGCTTCCAGGAAGTCTTCAACGCGCCCTACTTCTGCCAGGTCCAGGAGCCGGAGCACTACGGCTGGGCCGAGCCGATTCCCGACGGGCCGACCGTACACCGTATGCAGGACCTGGCGCGCGAGACCGGCATGGTGATCGTCGTTCCGGTGTTCGAGGTCGAGCAGTCCGGCTTCTACTACAACACCGCCGCCGTGATCGACGCCGACGGCACCTACCTCGGCAAGTACCGCAAGCACCACATCCCGCAGGTCAGCGGCTTCTGGGAGAAGTACTACTTCCGGCCGGGCAACCTCGGCTGGCCGGTCTTCGACACGGCCGTCGGCAAGGTCGGCGTCTACATCTGCTACGACCGCCACTTCCCGGAGGGCTGGCGGCAACTCGGCCTCAACGGCGCCCAGCTGGTGTACAACCCGTCGGCCACCCACCGCGGCCTGTCCTCCCACCTGTGGCGGCTGGAGCAGCCGGCGGCGGCCGTCGCCAACGAGTACTTCGTCGCCGCGATCAACCGCGTCGGACAGGAGATCTACGGCGACAACGACTTCTACGGCACCAGTTACTTCGTGGACCCGCGCGGGCAGTTCGTCGGGGACGTGGCCAGCGACACCAAGGAGGAACTCGTGGTCCGGGACCTCGACTTCGGCCTCATCGAGGAGGTCCGGCAGCAGTGGGCCTTCTACCGCGACCGGCGCCCCGACGCCTACGAGGGGCTGGTGCGGCCGTGAGCGACCTGTACGCCCGCCACCGGGCCGTCCTGCCGGACTGGCTCGCCCTCTACTACCGGGACCCGCTGGAGATCACCCACGGCGAGGGCCGCCACGTCTGGGACGCCGACGGCAACCGGTACCTGGACTTCTTCGGCGGCATCCTCACCACGATGACCGCGCACGCCCTGCCCGAGGTGACCAAGGCGGTGAGCGAGCAGGCCGGGCGGATCATCCACTCGTCCACCCTGTACCTGAACCGGCCCATGGTCGAACTCGCCGAGCGCATCGCCCAGTTGAGCGGCATCCCGGACGCGCGGGTGTTCTTCACCACCTCCGGCACCGAGGCCAACGACACCGCCCTGCTGCTGGCCACCGCCTACCGCCGCAGCAACACCGTCCTGGCGATGCGCAACAGCTACCACGGCCGCTCCTTCAGCGCGGTCGGCATCACCGGCAACCGCGGCTGGTCGCCCACCTCGCTGTCGCCGCTGCAGACGCTCTACGTCCACGGCGGCGTACGCACCCGCGGCCCGTACGCGCACCTGGACGACACCGGCTTCGTCGCGGCCTGCGTCGAGGACCTGACAGACCTGCTCGGGCACACCCGGGCGCCCGCCGCGCTGATCGCCGAGCCGATCCAGGGCGTCGGCGGCTTCACCTCACCGCCCGACGGACTGTACGCGGCATTCCGTGAGGTGCTGCACGCCCACGGAATCCTGTGGATCGCCGACGAGGTGCAGACCGGCTGGGGCCGCACCGGCGACCACTTCTGGGGCTGGCAGGCCCACGACCGCAGCGGCCCGCCCGACATCGTCACCTTCGCCAAGGGCATCGGCAACGGCACGTCCGTCGGCGGGGTCGTCGCCCGCGCCGAGATCATGAACTGTCTGGACGCCAACTCGATCTCCACCTTCGGCGGAACCCAGGTCACCATGGCGGCGGCGCTCGCGAACCTGACCTACCTGCTGGAGCACGACCTCCAGGGCAACGCCCGGCGCGTCGGCGGACTGCTCATCGAGCGGCTGCGGGCGGTGGCCGCCCAGGACCCGGGCGTCAAGGAGGTGCGCGGACGCGGACTGATGATCGGCGTCGAGCTGGTCCGGCCGGGCACCGACCGCGCCGACCCCGACCGGGCCGCCGCCGTGCTGGAGGCGGCCCGTGCCGGCGGACTGCTCATCGGCAAGGGCGGCGGACACAGCACCAGCGCCCTGCGCGTCGCCCCGCCGCTGTCCCTGACCGTCGCGGAGGCCGAGGAGGGCGCCGCGATCCTCGAACGCGCCCTGCGCGGCACCCGTCAGCGCCCGAGCGGCTGAGCGAGGGAAGACCGCCATGACCACCACCGCCGAACCCCGGGGGCCGGCCCAGCCCCCGGAGCCCGCCCTGTCGGTCCGCCAGGTGCTCTCCCTGGAACGGGTCCTCGCCGGCGAGCCCGAGGTGGTGGCCGGCGCCGCCCAGCTGGACCGGCCGGTGCGCTGGGTGCACGTCGCCGAGGCCGCCGACGTCGGCGTGATGCTCACCGGCGGCGAGATGGTACTCACCACGGGCGTGCTGCTGGCCGGTGACGACGCCCTGCAGGCCGAGTACATCCGGTCCCTGCACCGCGCCGAGGCGGCGGCCGTCGTACTCGGCCTCGGACGCGCCTTCCCCGCCCCGCCGGAGGTGATGCGGCGCGCCGCCGAGCGGTGTGGGCTGCCCCTCGTCGTGCTGCACCGCCCGTTCCCCTTCGCCGAACTGACCGAGGAGGTCCAATCCCGGCTGGTGCGGCGCAAGTTCGCAGCCGTCAGCCTCTCGGAGTCGGTCCGCACCGCCCTGACCGCGCTCATCACGGCCGGCGCCCCCCTGCAGAGCCTGCTCGACGAGGTCGCCCGGCACAGCGGGTGCCCCGTCGTCGTGACCAACCTCGCCCACCGCGTGCTCGCCACGGCGGGGGAGCGGCCCGCGGTCGACGACGTGCTGCGCGACTGGGAGCGCATCGCCCGCCAGGCGGGCGGCGGCGCCGGCGACGGCTGGGTCCGCGCCGAGCTCGGCGGGCGCGGCGAACGCTGGGGCGAGGTCATGCTCTGCGGCTACCGCGGCGACAGCGCGGGCGGCCGGCTGCTCGCCGACCGGGCCGCCGAAGCACTCGTCCTGCACCGCATGCTGGGCGGTGGCTCCGCCTGCTCCTGGGAGGAGCAGTCCGCGCAGGGCCTGCTCACCGACCTGGTCTCCGGGGTCGTACCGGCCCGCCGGCTGCTGGCCCGCGCCCGAGCCGCCGGGCTGCCCGTCAACCGCCGCACGTTCGTCCCGCTGGTCGTCCCCGACGGCGACCCGGGCCGGCTCGACCGCGTGCTGCGCCTGCTGGGGATGTCCGGCCTGGTCGCCGAACTCGCCCCCGGCACCACCGCGATCCTGCTCAGCCTCGCCCGCGACCAGGACGCCGACGCGCTCACCTCCCACTTCGCGGCCAGGCTGCGCACCGAGTCGGGCACCGCCGGCACCGTGGTCGCGGCGGCCGGTGCCCGCCCCGCCTGGGACGACGTCCCGGCCGGGCTGCGCGAGGCCCGCCACGTCGCGGACGCGGTCGCCGACTCCGCCGCCGCCCTCGACCTGCCGCCCGTGGTCCGCCTCAGGGACGTCCATCTGCGCGGGCTGGTCCGCCTGCTGCGCGACGACCCGCACGTGCAGTCCTTCGCCGAGCGGGAGCTGGACGGGCTGCTGGGCGCCGCCGACGACGACCTGCTCGGCGTGTTGCGCACCTACCTCGCCACCGGCCGGAACAAGTCCCGCACCGCCCAGCTCCACCACGTGTCCCGGCCCGCCCTCTACCGCCGCCTGGAGGCCATACAGGCCCGGCTCGGCGTCGACCTCGACGACTTCGAGCAGGCGGCCTCGGTCCACATCGCGCTCCTCGCGCACGACGCGCAGCAGGCCTGAGCCAGGCCCGCGCAACAGCTCCGAAACACGCGACCACCTGGAAAAACGGCGGTGATACATGGGCCCGGGCCAGGGTGACAGCGTGACACGCCGCACGCCCGTGGACGTGACACGCTGCAACTCGAAGCGACTCCGCCCGCTCTCTAGCCTTCTCGCACACCGAGCGACCGGAGGTCCCGATGAGCAGAGTGATCCGCGCCGCCGTCTTCCAGACCGCGTGGACCGGCGACAAGGAGTCGATGATCGAGGCGCACGAGCGGGCGGTGCGCGACGCGGCCGCCCAGGGCGCCGAGATCCTGTGCTTCCAGGAGCTGTTCTACGGACCCTACTTCTGCCAGGTCCAGGACCCGGCCTTCTACGCGTACGCCGAGCGGATCCCCGACGGCCCGATCGTCCGCCGCTTCCAGGCCCTCGCCCGCGAACACGGCATCGTCCTGGTGCTGCCGATGTACGAGGAGGAGCAGCCGGGCGTCCTCTACAACACCGCCGCCGTGATCGACGCGGACGGCACCTACCTCGGCAAGTACCGCAAGACGCACATCCCGCAGGTCCGCGGCTTCTGGGAGAAGTTCTACTTCCGCCCCGGCAACAGCGGCTGGCCGGTCTTCGACACGGCCGTCGGCAAGGTCGGCGTCTACATCTGCTACGACCGCCACTTCCCCGAGGGCTGGCGCGCGCTCGGCCTGGCCGGCGCCGAGATCGTCTTCAACCCGTCGGCCACCTCCCGCGGCCTGTCCCGCTACCTCTGGCAGCTGGAGCAGCCGGCGGCGGCCGTCGCCAACGAGTACTTCGTCGGCGCGATCAACCGGGTCGGCGTCGAGGACCTGGGCGACAACGACTTCTACGGCACGAGCTACTTCGTCGACCCGGAGGCCCAGTTCGTGGGGGAGCCGGCGAGCGACAAGGAACCCGAACTCGTCGTCCGCGACCTGGACCTGGCCAAGCTGCGCGAGGTCCGAGACCGCTGGCAGTTCTACCGCGACCGCGCGCCGGGCGCGTACACCCCGCTGACCGCCCCCTGACGGGGCGGGCCCGCCCCGCGCCCCCGCAACCGGCGCGGGGCACGGCGCGACCAGCCACCGACCACCGGCAGACCCACACCGCGAGGAGCGACCGATGCCCCGTACAGTGATCCGCGGCGGCCTAGTCATCACCGCATCCGACGAGATCCACGCCGACGTCCTGATCGAGGACGGCCGCATCGCCGCCCTCGCCGCCACCGGCACCCCGGCCGCCGAGGCGTGGACGGACGCCCGGGTCATCGATGCCACCGGGAAGTACGTCATCCCGGGCGGGGTCGACGCCCACACCCACATGGAGCTGCCGTTCGGTGGCACCTTCGCCTCCGACACCTTCGAGACCGGCACCCGCGCCGCCGCCTGGGGCGGCACCACCACGATCGTCGACTTCGCCGTGCAGAGCGTCGGCCGCACCCTGCGCGACGGCCTGGACACCTGGCACGCCAAGGCCGAGGGCACCTGCGCGATCGACTACGCCTTCCACATGATCGTTTCCGATGTGAACCAGGAGACGCTCAAGGAGATGGACCTCCTGGTCGAGGAGGGCGTGACCAGTTTCAAGCAGTTCATGGCGTACCCGGGTGTGTTCTACTCCGACGACGGCCAGATCCTGCGCGCCATGCAGCGCTCCGCCGACAACGGCGGGCTGATCATGATGCACGCCGAGAACGGCATCGCCATCGACGTCCTGGTCGAACAGGCCCTCGCCCGCGGTGAGACCGACCCCCGCTACCACGGCGAGGTCCGCAAGGCCCTGCTGGAGGCCGAGGCCACCCACCGTGCCATCCGGCTCGCCCAGGTCGCCGGGGCGCCCCTGTACGTCGTGCACGTCTCGGCGACGGAGGCGGTGGCCGAACTGGCCCGGGCGCGCGACGACGGCCTCAACGTGTTCGGCGAGACCTGCCCGCAGTACCTCTTCCTGTCGACCGACAACCTCGCCGAACCCGGCTTCGAGGGCGCCAAGTACGTCTGCTCCACCCCCCTGCGCCCCAGGGAGCACCAGGCCCGGCTCTGGCAGGGCCTGCGCACCAACGACCTGCAGGTGGTCTCCACCGACCACTGCCCCTTCTGCTTCGTGGGCCAGAAGGAGCTGGGCCGGGGCGACTTCTCCAAGATCCCCAACGGGCTGCCGGGCGTGGAGAACCGCATGGACCTGCTCCACCAGGCCGTCCTCGACGGGCACATCTCCCGACGCCGCTGGATCGAGATCGCCTGCGCCACCCCGGCCCGGATGTTCGGCCTCTACCCGAAGAAGGGCACCATCGCCCCGGGCGCCGACGCCGACATCGTCCTCTACGACCCGCACGCGGCACAGGTCCTCTCCGCCGCCACCCACCACATGAACGTCGACTACTCGGCGTATGAGGGCAAGCGGATCACCGGCCGCGTCGAGACCGTCCTCTCACGCGGCGAACCCGTCATCACCGAGCGGGAGTACACCGGACGCCCGGGCCACGGCGTCTACACCCCGCGCTCCACCTGCCAGTACCTGAACTAGGAGTGCCGCCCATGGACTTCGGACTAGTCCTGCAGACCGACCCGCCGGCCTCCAGGGTCGTCGACCTGATGAAGCGCGCCGAACACAACGGCTTCACCCACGGCTGGACCTTCGACTCCGCCGTGCTCTGGCAGGAACCCTTCGTCATCTACAGCCAGATCCTGGCCCACACGACCACGCTGAAGGTCGGCACGATGGTCACCAACCCGGGCACCCGCACCTGGGAGGTCACCGCCTCCACCTTCGCCACCCTCAACGACATGTTCGGCAACCGCACCGTCTGCGGCATCGGCCGCGGCGACTCCGCGATGCGCGTCGCCGGCCGCAGCCCCAACACCCTCGCCCGCATCAGCGCCGCCATGAAGGCCATCCGCGCCCTCGGCCGGGGCGAGGAGGCCGACCTCGGCGGCGGCACCGTCGTACGGTTCCCGTGGATCGCGCCCGGCGCCGAACTCCCCGTCTGGATGGCCGCGTACGGGCCGAAGGCGCTCAGGATGGCCGGCGAGGAGGCCGACGGGTTCATCCTCCAGCTCGCCGACCTGTACCTCACCGAGTACATGGTCAAGGCCGTGAAGGACGCGGCGGCCGCGGCCGGCCGCGACCCGTCCGAGGTGACGGTCTGCGTCGCCGCACCGGCCTACGTCACCGAGGACGACTCGCCCGAGGCGCTCGCCCACGCGCGCGAGCAGTGCCGGTGGTTCGGCGGCATGGTCGGCAACCACGTGGCCGACCTGGTGGCGAAGTACGGCGAGCACTCCGCCGCCGTACCGGACGCCCTCACCGACTACATCAAGGCGCGCGAGGGATACGACTACTCCCACCACGGACGCGCCGACAACCCCGACACCCGGTTCGTGCCCGATGAGATCGTCGACCGGTTCTGCGTCATCGGCCCCGTGGAGCGGCACATCGAGAAGCTGAACGCGCTGCGCGAGCTGGGCGTCGACCAGTTCGCCGTCTACGACATGCACGACGCGCAGGAGGCGGTCATCGACGCCTACGGCTCGCGGGTGATCCCGGCGGTCAACTCCTGACCTCCACGGGCCTGTCGGCCCCTGCTCACCCCTTTCCTTGTTGGTCTCCCCCTTCCCGCCGTCCCGGGGAGGGGGCCCAGGGCGCTTCCCCACAGGCGCACCCCCGCAGCCAGAGACACCCGGCGCCGCCCGCACGGCCACTCCCCGCCCCGTCTCACCTGATTGGCCCGCCCATGACCGACACCGCCCCCACGGCCGCACCCGCGGCCGCCCAGGTCACCCGCGCCGACGGCCGGGTGGAGATCGCCCCCGACGCCCCCCGCCCCAGCGGTCCCTACGCCAACGAGGACCTGCTCCCGGTCCCCGTCGCCGAGCGCACCTGGACCACCTACAACTTCTCCGCGCTGTGGGTCGGCATGGCCCACAACACGGCCACCTGGACCCTCGCCTCCGGACTGATAACCGTCGGCATGGACTGGAAGCAGGCGGTGTTCACCATCGCCCTGGCCAACGTGATCGTCCTGGTCCCGATGCTGCTGACCGGGCACGCGGGACCGAAGTACGGCATCCCCTTCCCGGTGTTCGCCCGCGCCTCCTTCGGCGTCCGGGGCGCCAACCTCCCCGCCGTCGTCAGGGCGTTGGTCGCCTGCGGCTGGTTCGGCATCCAGACCTGGATCGGCGGCGAGGCGATCTACTTCCTCGCCGGGAAGCTGATCGGCGACGGCTGGAGCGACGCCGCCGTGGTCGGCGGTCACGCCTGGACGATGTGGCTGTCGTTCGCCCTGTTCTGGGCGCTTCAGGTGGCCATCATCCTGCGGGGGATGGAGACCCTGCGCCGCTTCGAGAACTGGGCCGCGCCGTTCGTACTGGTCGGCGCGTTCGTGATGCTGTGGTGGATGAGCGACAGGGCGGGCGGCTTCGGCCCGCTGCTCGACCAGCCGTCCCGGCTCGGCTGGGGCGCCGACTTCTGGAAGCTGTTCTGGCCCTCCCTCATGGGCGTGATCGGCTTCTGGTCGACGCTGTCGCTGAACATCCCCGACTTCACCCGCTACGGCCGCAGCCAGAAGGCGCAGACCTGGGGACAGGCGCTCGGGCTGCCGACCACGATGACGCTGTTCGCCTTCCTGTCGGTGATGGTCACCTCCGGCTCGCAGGCCGTCTACGGCGAGCCGATCTGGGACCCGGTGCAGCTGGCCGCCAAGACCGACAACGTGGTCGGGCTGCTGTTCGCGCTGGTGACCGTGCTGGTGGCGACGCTGTCCGTGAACATCGCGGCGAACCTGGTGTCACCGGCCTTCGACTTCTCCAACGTCGCGCCGCGCAGGATCGGTTTCCGCGCCGGGGCCCTCATCACCTGTGCGCTCGGCGTGGTGATCTTCCCGTGGAAGCTGTACGCCGACCCGCAGGGCTATATCTTCACCTGGCTCGGCCTGGTCGGCGGTCTCCTGGGTACCGTCGCCGGGATCCTGATCGCCGACTACTGGGTCCTGCGCCGGGCCCGGCTGGACCTGGTCGACCTGTACCGTACGGGCGGCCGCTACTGGTACGCCGGCGGCTGGAACTGGCGGGCCGTCGCCGCCTTCCTGGCCGGCGGTGTGCTGGCGATCGGCGGCGCGAACTTCCGGCCGCTGGTCGACGGACGGCCCATCCCGGCGCTGGAGCCGCTCGCCGACTACGGCTGGGCGGTGGGTCTGGGCACCTCCATGGTGCTGTACCTGACGCTGACCCTCGCCACGGGACGGGACAGGGGCCCCGCAGTGACGCAGTGACGCAGTGACGTAGTGACGCCGTGAGGTGGACGGGTGCGGGGCCGGGTCGCCGTCAGGGCGGAACTCCGGCCTCGCGGCCCCGGCCTCGCCGCGCGGTCCGGGGCGGCCACGCTCAGCTCTTGCTCGGGCTCGCGCCGGGGCTCGCGCCGGCAGCCGTGCTCTTCCCGCCGCCCCGCAGCGCGGCCACCGCGTCCTTCGCGGCCTTGATGGCGCCCTTGTTGATCTCGTCCGTGCCCGGCGCCTTCTTCGACTCGAAGTCACTGCCGTTGTAGGTGACGACCACCAGCGCGTTGGCCGCACGGACGAACACCACGCCCTCGCGCGTCTGTTGCTTGTCCTCGGTGGTCAGGTTCACCACCGAGTACGCCTCGTCACCGAGTCCCGGCACGGCCCCGCCGCCGCTCTTCTTCGTGATCCGGTCCTGGTACGACGTCCGGGCCGCCTCGTCGGACTCCATGATCTCGAAGGTGACGTCGAGCCAGCGGTAGTCGTACCCCTTGAGTGCGTTCCACGAACAGGTGCGGCGCAGCTGGGAGTCGGTGGACCGGATCTCCTTGCCCGCCGTCTTGGCGCCGGGCACCAGCGAGCCGACCGTCTTCGCGGTCACACTGCCGCACGGAGCGGGCGCCGCCTCGTGGGTCATCGCCTTCGTCGACGCCGACGGGGCGGGAAGCGCGTCGGACGGGGTCTGCCGGGCGTCCTTGACCGCGGTGTCCTCGGTGGCGGCGAGCGGGCCGGAGGACAGCGCCCAGCCGATGCAGGCGATCACGGCGACCGGGGACAGCCGCGCGGTCAGAACGACGGGCAGAGGAAGAGAACGCACGGCGCACTTCTTTGTGGGGGAGGGTGCGGAGCAGTCCGCACTGCGGACACGGGACGCCAGTGTCACACGGCTGTGTGTGGTGCGGAAGTGTCAACTCGCTCCGTGCCCGCGTGGTCACAGTCTCTCCGGCGCCATGGGGTGTATGTCCTTATTTGTCTCCAGGGGTGCCCCCGATGCCCACGGTGCGCAGGGACACGGCGTGCGGCAGGCATACGACGGGGGCTTGTCAGGAACCCGCTACGGGACGGGGACGCCGGGACGGGAGGAGGGAGCGGATGCGCCTCTACCGCAGCCGCCCCACGGAGCCCGGGTACCGCCGATTGCCGCACGGGCGGGGCTTCCGGTACCTCGACAGCCGCAGGAACCCGCTGCGCGACCCGGCGGAACTGGCCCGCGTCCGGGGGCTGGTCATCCCGCCGGCCTGGCGCGAGGTGTGGATCTGTGCCCGCGCCCACGGCCATCTGCAGGCCGTGGGCACCGACGCGGCCGGGCGGCGGCAGTACTTGTACCACCCGAGGTTCCGCGCCGAGCAGGAACGGGCCAAGCACGAGCGTGCTCGACGTCGCCGAGCGGCTGCCCGCGCTGCGGGAGACCGTCGAAGGTCACCTGAGTGACCGGGGGGTGACCCGGCGCCGGGTACTGGCGACCGCCGTACGCCTGCTCGACCTGGGGTTCTTCCGCATCGGCAGCGACCGGTACACGGAGTTGAACCACAGCTACGGCCTGACCACCCTGCTGCGCGAGCACTCCCGCTGCCGGGCCGGCGCGGTGCTGTTCACCTACACCGGCAAGCACGGCAAGGAGATCGTCCAGACGGTCGCGGACCCCGCCGCCTGCCGCAGTCTCACCGCGCTGATGCGGCGCCGGGGCGGCGGCGACCGGCTGCTGGCCTACTGGGAGCGGCCCGCCTGGCGCGAGGTGAACGGCGACGACGTCAACACCTACCTCAAGGAGGCGGCCGGCCTGGAGATCACGGCGAAGGACTTCCGCACCTGGCACGCCACCGTCATGGCCGCAGTCGCACTGTTGGCCGCCTCGTTGTTCACCCACCGGTGCGGGCGCGTGGGTGCGTACACCTGCGCCAGCTTCACCTCGGCGCCCAGCATCCGCAGGCGCCCCGCGCCCACGGCGCGGCGCAGTGCCGCGAACTCCTCGCGCTCCTCACGTGCGGCGTGGGCGAGTACGGCCCGGCGGGCCGCGTTCAACTGCCGCAGGTAGCCCTTGCCGTACGGTCCGGTGCGCCACAGCCTCACCAGCAGCTTCTTGGCCTGCTTCTCCTCCTCGCGCCGCCGAGCGGCGACGGCCCGCCCGGCGCGCAGCGCGCGGCGGGCCACCGGGTGCACGTGGGCCTCCTCCGCCGCCTCGTGCACGGCGAGCAGACGCATCAGCTGGTCGAACGCCCGCCGACGCGTCGGCCCGGGTACGGCGGCCTTGTAGAAGCCGCGCCGGATCTGGGCGTGCTGGCGGGTCAGGATGTCGGCGGCGTCATCGCGCATCAGGGCCAAAGCCATGATCGATCCTTCTTGGTGGTCCAAACCCGCCGGGTACCCGGAGCGTCCGCCCCTCACGCGGCGGCGGCATAGGCCGCGTCGATGGCGATGTCGGCGCGCGCGTGGATCACCAGCCGGGGGCGGCCGTCCTCGGCGCTCGCCTCCAGGAGCCGGCGAGCCGGGGCGCTGTGCGTGGCGACGGACATCAGGACGCCGAGGCTTCCGCAGGCGCGGTGGGCCCGCAGCACGGCGCCCACCGCCGCGCTCCCGGTGGCCGGCTCGTCCAGGACGATCACGACGGGCGACGGCCGGTGCGCCTCGACGAGGGCGCTGATATCGGCCGCGAGCAGGGCACGCTCGGCGGCGCCGGGGTCACGGTCCACGGTGATCACCAGGACACCGTGTTCCAGCGCGTGAGTGAGAGCCATGCCCGTGTCCCTCCTGACCTCGATGGTCCCGGTGGCCGGTGGCCGGTGGTCGACGTGTCGGGGAGGGAGTACCCCGCGGCGGCGCCGTCAAGCGTCAGGCGGCGGCGCGTCGATCTGCTCCGGGCGGTTCGTCCGAGCGGGTCGGCGGCAGCGACGACCTCTTCGCGCTCCCCGGCGACGCCGAGGGCGTCGACGGGCTGCCGGACGGTGTCCGCCTCCCGGTCGCCGGGCTCGCCGCGGCTCGGAGGCGGCTCAGCCGTCGTCGGGCGTCAGACGTGCGAGGTGGGTGGCCGTGACGCGGGCCCGGCGCCGGGCGTCCCGCAGGCCGCGCTCGGCCTCCCGGGCCCGCACGCGCGCCTCGCGTTCCGCGCCCTCGGCCTCCCGGACGTCGGCCTCGGCGCCGCGCAGCGCGTCGGCCAGCTCGCCGACCCGCCGGCGCAGGCGGGCGGCGCGGTCCGCCGCCTCCCCGGCCGCCCGCTCGGCTTGCTCGGCGTCCGCCTCCCGCCCGCGCAGGTCCTCGGCGGCCCGCTCCGCCGCTTCCCGGGCCTCGGCCGACTCCCGGCGGCGCCGTTCCTCGGTCCTCCGGCGTTTCCCGGCGGCCTTCCGCTCCGCGGCACTGGGTTCGGGTGGCCGGCGGTCCGGTGTCCTGCGCTCCGCCGCCTTCCCGCGCTCCCGGGAAACGGGCGGCACCAGCGTCAGGTGCGTCTGCGTCTGCGTCTGCGCCTGCGTCCGCGTGTCGCCGAGCCGGAAGCCGGGCGCGGCGCTGAGCGGCCTGGCCAGCCTGCCGGTGGCCCACTCGCGGGCCGCCTCGGGGTCGGCGAGCACGGCGCGCAGGGTCTGCTCGATCTCCTCCTGCACCGCACCGCCGACGCGGTGCCCGGCCGCCGCCGTGAGGCTGCCGGCCTGCCGTGTCAGGGCGGCGACCAGGGTGTGCTGCCGACGCGAGAGTTCGCGCAGCTGTGCGCCGTCCAGCTCTTCGTGCGCCCGGCGCAGCCCCTCGCCGAGCCGGACCAGCGGCTCCACCGCCTCAGGCTGCTCGCGTACGAGGAGATTGCTGGCCCAGGCGGCCAGGGTGGGGCGGCGCAGCGCCTTGATCCGGTCCGCGAGTTCCCGGTCACCCGCCGCGCGGGCGGCGGCCGCGTGCCGGTCGCGGACGACGGTGAACTCCTCCGGCCGCAGCCCGTACAGCTCATCGGCGACAGCATCGAGATCCACCGCTTCCACCCGCGCCCCTCCGAGAGAAAAGTTGATGTGCCGCTATATCGATGTATTGGTTCCCCTGGTGTGACCCGCTACGCGGTGTTCCACCGGAACTCCCCAGAGTCGCCCCTCAGTGATGAAGAGCTCCCCAGCCGCTCCCCAGGCGGAGCGGCCTCGCGATGGGCCCCAAGCCGCTCCTGAATGCGGTCCCACCCCTGCAACCACCGCGCTCGCGGACAGCGCCTGTGTGTAGACGGGGTCACCGTCGGCCACGCGGCAGGTGACGAAGGCCCGACAGGACGCGGTGGCCTGTTTCAATCTCGGTAGGGCTCATAGGCTGCTGACCGAAGTGCCTTGCAGCGTTGGCCGGCTATCGGCCGCTCTGGTGAACATGAGCGGATTGAGCTGTCCCGGGTTTCGTAGAGTCCGGGTTCTGCCCCGACGCCGGGAGCCACCCGCTTGGCGTGGGACGGGCGAGATTTTCCTGCGTTCGGTTGGCGAGTCCTGGCGCAGGTTACCGTGCCTGATGGGGTCTCAGGCGGACAGCGGTGACGGCATGGCGGTGGATGCCGGTGATCTCCAGCGTCCAGTTGGCGAGGCGGACGCTGTCGCCGGGGTGCTGCGGCAGGCGTCCGAGCCGGGCGAGGGCGAGGCCGGCGATGGTCGTGTACGGGCCGTGGGTGAGGTCGCCGAGGTCGACGCCGAGGTCGGGCAGGTCGTGGAGGGGGAAGCTGCCGGGCAGGAGCAGGGAGCCGTCGGGCTGGGTGTAGTCGGTTGTGGTGTGGTCGGTCTCGTCGTGGATCTCGCCGACGAGCTCTTCCAGGAGGTCCTCGATGGTGACGATGCCGTCGACGGAACCGTGTTCGTCGACGACGAGGGCGAACTGCTCGTGGGCGGCCATCAGGCGCCGCAGGGCTTCGGAGACCTTCATGAAGTCGGATAAGAAGAGTGCCGGCCGGGCGAGGGCGGTGACGGGGGCTGTGTCGTCGCCGGTGGTCAGGTCGCGCAGGTGAACGATGCCGAGGACGTCGTCGAAGTGGCCCGCTTGCAGGACGGGGGCACGGGAGTGTCCGGAGCGCGCCAGGGCCAGGCGGGCTTGGGCGGCGGGCATGTCGTCGGGCAGGGTGAACACGTCAGGGCGCGGAACGACAACGGTCCGCAGGGGGCGCTCGTGGATCTCCAGGGCGCTGGAGATGATGGTCCGCTGCTGTGTGGTCAGACCACGGTGGCTGATGACCATGTCCCGTAGCTCTTTCGGGGCTGGGCGGCTGCTGGGACGCGCGAGGGTTGCCGCCCAGGAGGCGGACGATCAGGTCGGTGGCCCGGCTGAGAGCCCATACGGCCGGGCGTGCCGCGGTGGCGAGGACGTCGAGGGGGGTGGCTGCCAGCAGGGCCCACCGTTGGGCGTACTGCATGGCCAGGCGCTTGGGCGCGAGTTCGCCGACCACCAGCGTGACGAAGGTCAGCGTCAGGGTCACCAGCGCAATGGCCAGCGGCTCGGCGGCTCTTCCGGCGAATCCCAGGGCGGGTACCAGAGGCTCGGCCAGAGAGACGGCGGCGGTGGCGGAGGCCAGGAAACCGGCCAGCGTGATGCCGATCTGGATGGTGGCCAGGAATCGGTTGGGTTCCTCGGTCAGACGCACCAGCCGGGCCGCGCGGGCTGCCCCGCGGCGCCGCAGGCGGCGCAGCTGGCTCTCCCGCAGGGAGATCAGCGCGATCTCGCTGCCCGCGAAGAGTGCGTTGAGCACGATCAGCGCGGCGATGAGCGCGAGGTCGAACCAGAACCCTTCCATGATGTCACCGTGCCACCCGCTCGGGCGCGCCGCCCTGAGGGCGGCAGGGGTGTGTCGCGGATGGTCAGGGCTTGCCGCTTCGGCGGGCCGCTCGGCGGCTGATATCGGCCCGTCCCGCGCGCCAGGCATGTTCGCTCAGCACCACGGTGGAGGCGGTGGCCACGCAAATGGCCCTTTGGGCGGGCTGAGGGGGACTGTGCCGAACACACCTCGGGCGAAGGGGGCTTGGACGGCGACGACCTGCAGCATGAGAACGGCGGCGAGACAGATCCACAAGGTGCGGTGGTGCAGCTGGTGCCGACCGAGAACGGGCCCTCCTGGCCATCGGTCTGTCCGTGAACCCGGGCACGTTGCTTCCGGTGCTGCCCGCCGCCCCGCTGTCGGCTCTGGTCACTGCCGTGACGAAAGTGGCCTCCGTATGCCGCGCGGCGGGACGGGACGGGACGGGACGGGGCGCCGGGGGCGGCTGCGGGCCGGGACCGCGCTCATCGCCCGGGGCGAGTTCTCCATCGTCATGGTCGGCCCGGTGGGAGTGCTTCAGGACCGGCTCGGCGCCCTCGTGGCCGGCTATTGCTGCTGCCGGCCGTGGCCGGACCTGTGATCACGCGTTTCGCCGGGGCACGCGCTGCGGGCACGACCCGGCGACCACGTCACGATGTGACGGCGCGCTGACCGGCCGGTGGACGGCTACAGGGGCCGGTGCCGCAGGTGCTTGTCCAGGGCGACGGCGAGGGCGGTGAGTGCGGCGATGCCGAGGATGCGCAGCCATGCCTGGCCAGTGATCGGAGCGGTGTGGAAGAGATGGTTCATGGCCGGTACGTAGGTCAGCGCCAACTGGCCGACCGCTTGGGCCAGGACCCCGCCGACGACCCACCGGTTGGACAGCAGGCCGATGCGCCACACAGAGCGGGTCAGAGAGCGGCAGCTGAAGAGGTAGAGCAGTTCGACCGCCACGAACAGGTTCACCGCAGCGGTGCGTGCCTCGGCCAGGCTCGCGCCCATCCTGCGCTCCCATTCGAACAGCCACCAGGAACCGGCCACCAGCAGGGCGGAGACCAGCAGGATCCGGGTGACGAGGGCGCCGGTGAGCAGCGGGCGGGCCGGGTCGCGGGGCGGCCGCCGCATGATGCCGGGGTCTTGTCCGAGCAGATCACCGTGGTGCTGCCGAGCGTCTCCACCGCGGGCAGGCGGCGGATCACCGCCCGGCGCCTGGCCATCCGGCCCACCCCGATGGCCAGCGTGATGGTGACCGCAGCCGGAAGCCCTTCGGGAATCGCGCCCACCGCCAGGGCGACCGCGGCGGTGAACGTCTGCACCGCACCCTGCCCGCGGACCAGGCCGATCGCGAAGGTCACCGCCGCCAGGGCAAGGATCACCACCGTCAGTACCTTGCTGAACGCGGCGAGCTTCGCTGTCAGCGGCGTGGCCAGCGTCTCCGCGGCCCCCACCAGACGATGGATCTCCCCCAGCTCGGTCTGCGCACCGGTTGCCACCGCGATGCCGGTGCCCCGGCCGGCCGCCACCAGCGTTCCGGAGTGGACCATGTTCCGCCGGTCGGCCACCGCCGTCCCCGCGTCCAGCACCACCTCGTCCTTGGCCACCGGAGCGGACTCCCCGGTCAGCGCCGACTCGTCGACCCGCAGCTCCGCGACCCGCACCAGCCGCACATCGGCCGGCACCTTGTCCCCGGCTTCCACCAGCACCAGATCACCCGGTACGAGATCCTCCGAGGGCACCGCCTGCTCACGCCCGCCGCGTACCACCCGGGCTGTGGTGCGTACCATCGACCGCAGGCTCTCCAGCGCCGCCTCGGCCTTCGACTCCTGCACGGAACCGACCAGCGCGTTGACCAGCACCACACCGAGAATCACCGCGGAATCCACGTACTCGCCCAATGCCGCGGTGATCGCACCTGCCGCGATGAGTACGTAGATCAGCGGATGGTGGAACTGACGCAGAACGCGCCAGAGAAGCCCACCGCCCGTGGCGGCGGGCAGCATGTTGGGCCCGAACCGCTGCAGGCGCCGTGCCGCCTCATCCGTACCCAGGCCACGATCGGCATCGGTCTCCAGGAGCAGGACGACCTCATGCGCGGCCAGCCCGTGATGCGCGTCGCGCACTGGGCGATCCCGGCGACCGGGCACCCCGTCGAAGTCAGCGACGCCCACCTGGACCCCGCACGACAGCGACCGGGCAGTGCGCGTGATGCAGGACCGCCTGGCTGACCGACCCCAGCAGCAGCCCTGCGAACCCGCCGCGCCCCCGGGCACCGACCACCAGCAGCTGCGCCGAACGGCTGGCCTCGATCAGTGCCTCACGGGTCCGGCCGTGCACCACCTGGTGCTCCACGGCCACCTCCGGATACCGCTCCCTGTGGCCGGCGAGCGCCTCCGCCAACAGCCGTTCCTCCTCCTGCCCAAGCTCGCCCGGCTGGTTCGCATACGGCGCCGCCGCGTCCTGCGGGGCGGGCAGCGGTGCGTTCCATGTGGTCCAGGCGTGCAGGGCCACAAGGCCGGCTCCACGCCAGGCCGCCTCGGCGAAGGCGAAGTCCACGGCCGGCTCACCCGCGGTGGAGCCGTCGACGCCCAGCACCACCGGCCCGGCGTCGTCACCCGTGTCTCGCACCACGAGCACCGGGCACGTGCCGTGCGCGGCCAGATGCACCGCTGTCGATCCCACCAGCAGCCCGACGAACCCGCCCATGCCCCGGGACCCGACGACCACGAGTTCCGCGGCGCGTGACTGTGCCTCCAGCACCGTCAAAGGCTCCCCTGTCACCACCGCGTGGGAGACATCCACCTCCGGTGCCGCCGACCTGGCACGCTCCACCGCCTCAGCCACCAGGTGCTCGACCATGTTCCGAACCCCGCCTTCAGGCGGCCCCAGCGGCGACGGCCCGAGCGGCACGTGCATCGCGGGCCACAAGAACGCGTGCACCACCCGCAGCCCCGCGCCACGCCATCGCGCCTCGCGCGCCGCCGTGTCCACCGCGGCAAGACTCGACGCGGACCCGTCCACGCCCACGACCACCAGACCGCTCATCATGACTCCCACGTTCGGACGTCCCAACGCCTCCCAGCATCAGCCTCACCCTCCCGAGCACCCCCCCTGGCAGGGCCGACCGTCTGCCGCGCGGGCCCGTTCGGCCCACACGGCGAACGACTCGACGCAGCCTCCTGGTGGACAGGCAGGTCGTCCCTGGGCACCACCCGTCCCCATGCCGCGGCCCGCACCGCCTTCGCTCGCAGCCTTGGACCACATCGCCCCGGCCTGCCCGGGTTTGAGACCGTGGCGTCCATGAGCGGCGGCATGCAGGGGCCCGCCGGCACGGCGGCGGACGGTCGCCCGGGCGGCGGCCGATGTCAAGGGCTCGGCGACGGGAGAGTCGGCGGGCGCGGTCGACGAGGTCCTGCTCGGGCTCGGGGACGGCGTGAACCGGGCGGAGCTCAAGGCCTACTGGGCGTATCAGCGGCTGCGGAACTTCGCCTGCCGGTGCCCGCCGCAGCGCGATCGGCCTGTCGGTGTTGGTCGCGAAACAGGTCAGCCGCATGCAGTCCGCGCCCGACAGTCGAAACTGGGCTCCGGGATGGAGCCGTTCCTTCCGGACGATCAGCCGCATCCCCTTCGGTCAGCCGTCCAGGACGTCGCCGGTGAGTTCGGCGCCCCAGGCCCCGTCCCGGATCTCGCTGTCCGCCTCGACCCGCCGGTGTCCAGGAAAAGGCCGACCATCATCCTCGACCACTACGCCCACTTCGTGCCGGAGGCGGGGAGGAGGGGCGCAGGGCGATCGATAGCCTTCTGGGGGAGCGGGGGAAGGCGGCCGTCGGCGCAAACTCCCCTGACTCCCCAGGACCTGTCCTGAGTGCCCATCACTTGGGCCGCGATCCGTCAACAGCGAGGTGAGAGCCGCGATGTTCACCACCCGCCCCACCCTCCAGGGCACCTTCGGCATGGTGTCGTCCACACACTGGCTGGCGTCGCAGACGGCGATGGCCGTTCTGGAGGACGGGGGCAACGCCTACGACGCCGCCGTGGCCGGGGCGTTCGTGCTGCACGTCGTGGAGCCGCACCTGAACGGGCCGGCCGGCGAGGTGCCGATCGTCATGGCGCCCGCGGGCGGCCCGGTGCGGGTGGTGTGCGGGCAGGGCGTCGCCCCCGCCGGCGCGACCGTCGCCCACTACCAGGGGCTCGGACTCGACCTGGTCCCCGGCACCGGACCGCTCGCCGCCGCCGTGCCCGGCGCCTTCGACGCCTGGATGCTGCTGCTGCGCGACCACGGCACCAAGCCCCTGGACGCCGTCCTGAAGTACGCCGTCGGATACGCCGAGCACGGGCACCCGCCCGTGGAGAACCTCCGCGCGAGCGTCGAGACCGTCCGCCGGCTGTTCGGGACGGAGTGGACCTCGTCCGCCGAGGTGTACCTGCCCGGCGGGGAGCCGCCCCGCCCCGGCCGGCTGTTCCGCAACCCGGCCCTCGCGGCCACCTGGCGCCGGCTGCTCGCCGAGACCGCCGGCGCGGGGGACCGGGAGGCGCGGATCGAGGCCGCCCGTCAGGTGTGGCGGTCCGGGTTCGTCGCCGAGGCCCTCGTCCGGCAGGCCCGCCGGCCCACCCTCGACACCAGCGGCGAGCACCACACCGGCACCCTCACCGAGGCCGACCTCGCCGGCTGGTCCGCGACCTACGAGGCGCCCGCGACGTACGACTGGAACGGCTGGACCCTGTGCAAGGCCGGCCCCTGGAGCCAGGGCCCGGTGCTGCTGCAGCAGCTCGCCCTGCTCCCGCCCGAGTTGCCCGCGCCCGGCTCGGCCGACTACGTCCACCTGCTGGTCGAGGGCTGCAAGCTCGCCATGGCCGACCGGGAGGCCTGGTACGGCGACGCGGCCGAGGTGCCCCTCACCGACCTGCTGTCCGCGCCGTACAACGCGGCCCGGCGGGCACTGATCGGCGAGCGGGCCTGTCACGACCTGCGGCCCGGCAGCCCCGGTGGCCGCACGCCCCGGCTCAGCACGCACGCGCACACCGTCCTCACCGGCGAGCCCGGCACCGGCCCGATGGGCGCCGGCGAACCCACCGTCGCCAAGGCCCCGACCTCCCCGGTGCCGGGCGAGCCCGCCGACGGGGGGCTCACGGCCGGCGCCGACGGAGCCACCCGGGGCGACACCTGCCACATCGACGTCGTGGACCGCTGGGGCAACATGATCGCCGCCACCCCCAGCGGCGGCTGGCTGCAGTCCAACCCCGTCGTGCCCGAACTCGGTTTCCCGCTCGGCACCCGGCTGCAGATGACATGGCTGGAGGAGGGCCTGCCGAACTCCCTCACCCCCGGCCGGCGCCCCCGCACCACGCTCACCCCGTCCCTGGCGCTGCGCGACGGCGTTCCCGTGCTGGCCTTCGGCACGCCCGGCGGCGACCAGCAGGACCAGTGGCAGCTGCACTTCTTCCTCGGTGTCGCCCTGCGCCCACCGGTGCGCGGCGGCCTGGACCTCCAGGGCGCCATAGACGCCCCGAACTGGCACAACGACGGCTTCCCCGGCTCCTTCCACCCCCGCGGCATGCGGCCCGGCAGCGTCACCGTCGAGTCCCGGACGCCCCCCGAGGTGGTCGCGGAGCTGCGGCGGCGCGGGCACCTCGTCACCGTCGGCGGCCCCTGGTCGGAGGGGCGGCTGTGCGCGGTCGCCCGGGAACCGCACACCGGCGTTCTCGCGGCGGCCGCGAATCCGCGGGGCATGCAGGGGTACGCGGTGGGCAGATGAGGCAGGCGCAGTCGACCGGAGGGGGAGCGTGGCAGACCGGAGGCGGAGCGTGAAAGACCGCAACGGGACAGCGGCAGGCCGGCCGCGCGGCTCACGTCGGCCGGGCGCCGCCGGGGCTGTTCATCCCGATTCCACCCACGGTGCGCCCGCCCGGTGGGGGCTGTCAGTGGGGCGTGCTCTCATGGAGACATGATCACAGACGCGGAGTCCATCGACGAGTTCCTCGACCGCCACGCGGCCGACGTGGAGGAAGCGGTCCGCGAGGCGGCCGCGGCGGAGATCCTGCCGCGCTTCCGCCGGCTCTCGGCCAACGAGGTCGACGAGAAGAGCGGGCCGCACGACCTGGTGACGGACGCCGACCGGGAGACCGAGCGGCGGCTGACCCGGGACCTGGGAGCCCTTCTGCCCGGCTCGGTCGTCGTCGGCGAGGAGGCGGTGCACGCCAATCCGGCGACCTACGACGCGATACGCGGCGAGGCGCCGGTCTGGATCGTCGACCCCGTCGACGGTACCCGCCAGTTCGTGCACGGTGACGACGGCTTCTGCACCCTCGTCGCACTCGCCCGGCACGGAGTGGTCCTCGCCTCCTGGACCTACGCGGCCGCCCGGGACCAGCTGGCCACCGCCGTCCGGGGCGGCGGCGCCCACCTCGACGGGAAGCGGCTGCACGCCGGACCGCCCGACCCCGGCCGCCCCCTGCGGGTGGCCCACTCCCACCCCGACTACACCACCGACGCGCAGAAGCAGGCCCTGCTCGGCCTGTGGACCGAGGGCGTGGAGCCGCGCTCGTGCGGTTCGGCGGGTCTGGAGTACCTCGCCGTCGCCCGGGGCCTGTCCGACGCCACGGCGTTCTCCTGGGAGGCCGCCTGGGACCACGCCGCCGGACTCCTGCTGGTCGAGGAGGCGGGCGGCACCCATCTCACCCTGGCCGGCGAGCCGTTCCGGATCACCGGCGGCAACGCGCTGCCGTTCACGGCGGCCAGGGACGCGGCGACGGCACGGCGGGTGGCGGCCCTGCTGGCGGGCACCCCCGGGGGGAGCGGCGGTCGCGCCCTGACCTGAATCCGCCCGTGCCGCGGGCGTCGATCCCCCGTGCCGCGGGCGTTGTCGGCCCCCCGGCATATCCTGGCCCCTCAGAGGCCACCGGCGACGAAGGGGTCCGAAGTGCCGTCGATGCTCGATGCGGTCGTGGTGGGAGCGGGGCCGAACGGGCTGACGGCCGCCGTGGAACTGGCCCGGCGCGGTTTCTCCGTCGCCCTGTTCGAGGCTCGTGACACCGTGGGCGGAGGAGCCCGCACCGAGGAACTGACCCTGCCGGGCTTCCGGCACGACCCCTGCGCGGCGGCCCACCCCCTCGGCGTCAACTCCCCGGCCTTCCGCGCCCTGCCCCTGGAGCGCTACGGGCTGCGCTGGCTGCACGCCGGCCTGCCCATGGCACACCCCTTCCCGGACGGCACGGCCGCGGTGCTGTCGAAGTCGGTCGCCGAGACGGCCGCCTCCTTCGGCCCCCGGGACGCGGGCGCCTACCGCCGGCTCGTCGAGCCCTTCCTGCCCCGGTGGGACACCCTCGCCCGGGACTTCATGTCCCTGCCCTCGACCGCCCTGCCCCGCGACCCGGTCACCCTCGCCCGGTTCGGCCTGGTCGGGCTGCCCCCGGCCGACTGGCTGATGCGCCGCTTCCGCGACGAGCGCGCCAGGACGCTCTTCGCCGGTCTCGTCGGTCATGTCATGGCACCGCTCAGCGGCTTCGCCACCGGCGCCGTCGGCCTGGTCTTCGCGCTCGCCGCGCACGCCCGCGGCTGGCCCGTCGCCCAGGGCGGCTCCCAGGCCGTCTCGGACGCCCTCGCCGCCTACTTCAAGGACCTCGGCGGCACCGTCCACACCGACTACGAGGTCAAGCGCCTCGACGACCTGCCCCCCGCCCGCGCCTACGTCTTCGACACCTCGCCCACCGCGCTCGCCCGCATCGCCGGCCTCGGCCGCGCCTATGAGCACTACCGCTACGGCCCCGGCGTCTTCAAGCTCGACTACGCGCTGGACGGGCCCGTCCCCTGGACCGCGCCCGAGGCGCGCACCGCCGGGACCGTGCAGATCGGCGCCGACAGCGCCGAGATCGGGGCCGCGCTGCGCGCCGCGTCCCGTGAGGGCCGCGCCCCCGACAGACCCTTCCTGATCACCGTGCAGCCCAGCGTCGTCGACCCCACCCGGGCACCCGAGGGGCGGCACGTCTTCTGGGCGTACGGCCATGTCCCCAACGGCTGGACCGGTGACCTGACGGACGCCGTCGAGGCCCAGCTGGAGCGCTTCGCGCCCGGGTTCCGGGACCGGATCCTGGCCCGCGCCACCGCCGGCCCCGCCGAACTCGCCGCCCACAACGCCAACTACGTCGGCGGTGACATCGCCACCGGCGCGGTCTCCGGCCTCCAACTGCTGCTGCGGCCCAAGCTGTCGCTCCTCCCGTACGGGACCCCGCACCCGGCCGTCTTCATCTGCTCCTCGGCGACCCCGCCCGGCCCGGGCGTGCACGGCATGTCCGGGCACAACGCGGCGAAGGCCGTCTGGCGCCGCCTGCGCCGGCAGAGCTGACCGGCATCCGCCGGGGCGCCACGGCCTCCACAACGTCCACTGCGTCCACAACGTCCACGGCGTCCACGGGCACCTCGCCCGGCCGTCCGCGTCTGCCCGTCCGCGTCTGCCCGTTCGCGGCTCCCCGTCCGGGTCACCCGGTCGCCGCCGGTGGCCAGGAATCCCTTAGGCGCCGGCCGGCCCCCGGGGATTGGATGGGGCCATGACCACCATCACGTTCGTCCGGGGCGACATCACCCAACAGACCGCCGACGCCATCGTCAACGCGGCGAACTCCTCGCTGCTCGGCGGTGGTGGCGTCGACGGTGCCATCCACCGCCGCGGCGGCCCCGCAGTCCTCGACGACTGCCGCCGCCTGCGCGCCTCCCGCTACGGCAAGGGGCTCCCCACCGGGCAGGCCGTCGCCACCACCGCGGGCGATCTCGACGCACACTGGGTGATCCACACGGTCGGCCCCGTCTGGTCCCGCACGGAGGACCGCTCCGACCTGCTGGCTTCCTGCTACCGCGAGTCCCTGCGCGTGGCCGACGAACTCGGCGCCCGCACGGTCGCCTTTCCCGCCGTCTCCGCCGGCATCTACGGCTGGCCGCCGGAGGACGCCGCCCGCATCGCGGTCGAGACCGTACGCGCCACCCCCACGGCGGTCGAGGAGGTCAGGTTCGTCCTCCTCGACGACCGGGCCCACGCGGCGTTCGCCGCGCGCCTCACCTGACCACAGGGGGCCCGGCCCCCGCCCGGCCGTCGCCCACGGACCCGTCGCCCGCCGGCAGCGCGCGTGCCACGAGCAGCGCCACGTCGTCGTGGTCGTCGGGGTGGCGCAGCCCGTACAGCAGGAGGTCGCAGATCTCCTCCAGCGGCCGGTGCGGTGGGTCGAGGAAGCTGAGCAGGACGTTCAGCCGGTCGTCGATCGAGTGGTGCCGCGTCTCGACGAGCCCGTCGGTGTACAGGACCAGCAGATCGCCGGGGCCCAGTTCGGTCGTGGCCGAACCGAAGGGAACGCCGCCGACCCCGAGCGGGGCTCCGGTGGGCAGGTCCAGCAGCTCCGGCGCCCGGCCCGGGCGGGCCAGCGCGGGCGGCATGTGACCGGCGTTGGCGATCAGACACCGTCGTGAGCGCGGGTCGTACACCGCGTACAGGCAGGTCACGATGTAGTGCTCCAGATCCGAGGTGATCCTGTCCAGGTGCCGGAGCACCTCCACCGGGTCCAGGTCCAGGTCCGCGTAGGCGCAGGTGGCGGTGCGCAGCCGGCCCATGGTGGCGGCCGCGTCGATGCCGTTGCCCATGACGTCGCCGACGACCAGGGCGGTGCGGTCGTCGGCCAGCGGGATCACGTCGTACCAGTCGCCGCCGACCTCGCTGGTGGCCTGCGCGGGCTGATAGCGGGAGGCGAGCTCCAGACCGGCGTGGTGGGGCTGGTGGTCGGGCAGCAGGCTGCGCTGCAGGGTGAGCGCGGTGTTGCGCACGCTCTGGAACCAGCGGGCGTTGTCGATGGCCACGGCGGCCCGGCCCGCCAGCTCACTGGCCAGGACCACGTCGTCCTCGTCGAAGGGGCGAGGATTGCGGGTGCGTTTGAGATCCAGGGCGCCGAGCACCTCGCCGTGCGCGATCAACGGCACGGCCAGATAGGAGTGAACCCCGGCCCGGGCCAGCAGTGCCCCGGCCTCGGCGTCCCGGGCGATGCGCGGCAGATCACGGTCGTCGACATGGCGCACCAGGACCGGCCGCGCCGTGTGGACGCACAGCGTGACCAGGCGGTCGCCCTCGTAGGAGGCGAGGTCGCCGGGCGGGTCGGCGGCGCGCAGCGCCACGGTCGGGTGGGCCGCCTTGAGCGCGAGGGCGCGGAAGAGCTCCGGGCCGTTGTCCGGGGAGCGGGTGCGCCGGCACGCCAGGGCCGAGTCCAGGATGTCCACGGCGACCACGTCGGCGAGTTCGGGCGTGGCGATCTCGGCCAGTTCGTGCGCGGTCCGCTCCACCTCCAGGGTGGTACCGACCCGGGTGGAGGCGTGCGCGATGAGCGACAGGCGCCGCCTCGCCCGGTCGGCCTCGGCGGCCACCCGGTGCCGTTCGGTGACGTCGACGACGGAGGTGGCCGCGCCCAGCACCCGCCCGCCGGGGTCCTCCAGCCGGTAGAAGGACAGCGACCAGGCGTGCTCGTGCTCGGGATCGGCCGGCGGACGGCCCACGTGGTACTGGTCGAGCAGCGGCGTGCCCGTCGTCAGTACCTGGCGCAGCGCCGACTCGACGGTGTCGGCGTCCGGGAACGGCAGGGTCTCGCGCAGCCGGCGGCCGATGTGGTCCTCGGCCGGAATGCCGTCGATCCGCTCCAGCGCCGGGTTGACCAGCAGATACCGCAGTTCGGGGTCGAGCAGGGCCAGACCGATCGGCGACTGGTCGATGAGCCGCTCGCACAGCGCCAGATCGGTCTCGGCGCGCTGCAGCCGGCCGTGGTCGGCGACGATGCCCAGGGCGTAGACGTCGCCGAGATCGTCCAGCAGCCGCATGTTGCGGAACTCCATCAGCCGGGTGCTGCCGTCCTTGTGGCGGATGGGGAAGGCTCCGGCCCAGCTCCGGCCGGTCTCCAGTACCTCCGCGAACAGGCGGGTGACGGCGTGCAGATGCTCGGGATGGATGAACAGCCGGGCCGCGTACCGGCCCAGGGCCTCCGCCGCGGTGTAGCCGAACAACTCCTCGGCCTGCGGGGTCCAGAACACGATACGTCCGCCCGCGTCGACGACCACGGCGGCGACGCTCAGCACGTCCAGCAGCCCGATCGGCGCGGGCGGCTCGGCGTCGTACGAGCCGTCGACGTCGTACGAGCCGTCGCCGTCGCCCGGCGGGAGGGGATCGGCCGCCATCCCTCCATGCTCTCTCCGGTCGTCCGCCTTGCCCAGTCCCCGGCGGGACGGAACCGTGCACATCGGGCGGGCAAGCAGGAACATGGTCGTGGAGAGGATGGGGACCCCCATGAGTTCTGCGAGTTCTGTGCCACGGGAACCCGAGCCGACGGCCCCGGGGACCGGTGCCCCGCTGGACGCGTCCACCGACGCCGCGGCCGTGGTGTCCGCGCACGGCGTCGTGATCGGCTGGACCCGGGGCGCCGAGGACCTCCTCGGGCACCCTGCGTCGGACGTGGTCGGCGGTCCCGCCGCGCGCCTGCTGGCGATGCCAGGGGACCCGGTCCGGGTGGCCGGCGTCGCCGAGCGGTGCCGCGCGGGCATGGGGTGGAGCGGGCTGATCCCGGTACGGCACCGTGACGGCCACAGCATCGACGTCGACCTGCGGGTCTCCGCGTCCTTCCACGTCGGCACCGAGGAGTGCTTCCTGCTGTCGGCCCGCGAACGCAGGCAGCAGTGGACGGTCGGCCAGTCCGTCCTGGACGGCTTCCTCACCCGTTCCCCGGTCGGCATGGCCGTGATGGACACCGCGCTGCGCTACGTCTGGCTCAACGACACCCTGGAACGCCTCGGCGGGGTGCCCCGCGAGCAGCGCCTGGGCCGGCGGCTGAGCGAGCTGCTGCCCGGGCTGCAGGCGGAGCCCCTGGAGGAGCTGATGCGCAAGGTGCTGGAGACCGGCACCCCGGTGACCGACTACGAGTACACGGGATGGAGCTGGGCCGACCCCCACCGCCGGCACGCCTACTCGACGTCCTTCTTCCCGCTGGTGGACGCGGACGGCGGGGTCACCGGGGTCTGCTACATGGTCCTCGACGTCACCGAGCGGTGGCACGCCCGGCAGCTGCTGTCGTTGATCGCCGAGGCCGGGACGGGGATCGGCAGAACCCTCGACGTCGCGCGGACCGCCCAGGAACTGGCCGACTTCGCCGTCCCGCGCTTCGCGGACTTCGTCATCGTCGACCTGCTGGAGTCGGTGGTCGGCTCCGAGGGGCGCGGGCTGTGGCCGGCCGACGCCGGGCCGGGCCCCGCGCGTCCGTCGATGCGCCGCGCCGGCATGAGTTCGGTGCGCCAGGGCTGCCCGGAGGCGGTGGCGCGGATCGGGGACCGGGTGGACTTCCTGCCCCCGCCGCACGACGCGACCCTCCTCGTCGAGGGTGAACCGATCTTCATACCGGTCCTCGACCCGGACGACGACGTGTGGACGGCCCGGCAACCCGTGCGGGCGCAGCGCATCCGCGACTTCGGGCTGCACTCCCTGATCTCCGTACCGATGCGTGCGCGCAACACCGTGCTGGGCCTGGCCACGTTCGTCCGCTCGCTCAACCCGGACTCCTTCACACCCGACGACGTGCTGCTGGCCCGGGAGGTGGTGGAACGGGCGGCGCTGTGCGTCGACAACGCCCGTCGCTTCACCCGGGAGCACACGGCGGCGGTCACCCTCCAGCACAGCCTGCTGCCCCACACCCTGGCCGGGGGGACGGCCATGGACGTGGCGTCCTGCTACCGGCCCGCCGACGCGACGGGCGGGGTCGGCGGCGACTGGTTCGACATCATCCCGCTGTCCGGCGGGCGCGTCGGGCTCGTCATCGGCGACGTCGTGGGCCACGGCATCGGCGCGGCCGCGTCCATGGGCCGGCTGCGCACGGCGGTGCAGACCCTCGCCGACATGGAGCTGCCGCCCGACGAACTGCTGGCCCACCTCGACGACCTCGTCCTGCGCCTGGCCGAGGAGACCGCCTCCGGCACCTCGGCCGACGGCAGCCCCACCGCCTTCCTCGGCGCTACCTGCCTGTACGCCGTCTACGACCCCGTGAGCAGACGGTGCTCGATGGCCCGGGCCGGCCACCCGCCCCCCGTCGTCGTCACCCCCGACGGGCACGTCGCCTTCCCGGAGCTGCCCGCCGGGCCGCCGCTGGGCCTGGGCGGGATGGCGTTCGAGACCGCAGAGATCGAACTCGCCGAGAACAGTCTGCTGGGCCTGTACACCGACGGCATCGTCCAGGGCACCGACCGTGACATGGAGCTGGGCATGCGCCGGCTCGGCGAGATGCTGGCCCGGCCGGACGCCGAGCTGTCCGACCTGTGCGTGGCCGCGGTGCGGGCGCTGGTCCCGGAGCCGCAGTCCGACGACGTCGCCCTCCTGCTGGCACGCACCCACGCCGTCGGGGCCGACCGGGCCGTCTCCTGGGACGTGCCGGCCGACCCGGCCGCCGTCGCCGAGGTGCGCGCCCGGGCGGTCCGCCAGGTGGCGGCCTGGGGCCTGGAGGACCTGGCCATCACGACGGAACTGATCGTCAGCGAGCTGGTCACCAACGCCATGCGGCACGCGGCCCCGCCCATCCGGCTGCGGCTGCTCCGCGACTCCCGGCTGACCTGCGAGGTCGCCGACGGCAGCAGTACCGCCCCGAGGCTGCGCCATGCGCGCAGCACGGACGAGGGCGGCCGCGGCCTCTTCCTGGTCGCCCAGCTCACCCACCGCTGGGGTGCCCGCTACACGGCCGGCGGAAAGATCATCTGGGCCGAGCAGGAGATCTCCTGACCCGGGCCGCCCTCCCCGCCGCGCCGCCGTCGCAGCACCCCTGACCGAATGCGCGGACCTGCCCCGGCCGTCGTCACTCACGTTGCCCGGCCGTCGCCGTTCACGTCGCCCGGCCGTGGTCACTCACATCGCCAGGTCGTTGCCGTTCACATCACTCGGCCACCGTCGCTCACATCGCCCGGCCATTGTCGTTCACACCGCCCGGCCACCGCCGCTCACACCACCTGGCCCCCCTCTGTGCGCCGCCCTTAACCCCTGGCGGCGAGTGCGGGAGACACCTGCGTAATCCGTCCTCCGTACCGTCGACCATGGCCCTGACCAGGGCGATCGGCGAAACGAAAGGGGCGCGCGTGGCCGTGCCGGACTCCTGGACCGACGACGTGACCGAGCGGACCGAGCGGACCGACCGGGCGACCCGGGTGCGCACGGTCTGCTCGTACTGCGGCGTGGGCTGCGGCATGGTGCTCGACGTCGGCATCGGCCCGGACGGCCGCCGCACGGTGCTGAAGGCGTCCGGCGACAAGGACCACCCGGTGAACGCCGGCCGGCTGTGCACCAAGGGCGCCACCACCGCCGACATGCTCGCCGCGCCCGGCCGGCTGACCACCGCCCTGGTCCGCCCCGACCGCGGTCAGGAGCCGGAGCCTGTCCCGGTGGCCGAGGCAGTCGCCGAGACCGCGGCGCGGCTGCGGGCGATCGTCGATGAGCACGGCCCGGACGCCGTCGCCCTCTACGTCTCCGGGCAGATGACCCTGGAGGCCCAGTACCTGGCGAACAAACTCGCCAAGGGCTACCTGCGCACCAACCGGATCGAGTCCAACTCCCGGCTGTGCATGGCGAGCGCCGGCACCGGCTACAAGCTCTCCCTGGGCGCCGACGGCCCGCCCGGCTCGTACGAGGACCTCGACCGCGCCGACCTCTTCCTGGTCATCGGCTCCAACATGGCCGACTGCCACCCGATCCTCTTCCTGCGGATGATGGACCGGGTGAAGTCGGCCGGCGCCAAGCTCGTCGTCGTCGACCCGCGCCGCACCGCCACCGCCGAGAAGGCCGACCTCTTCCTGCAGCCGCGGCCGGGCACCGACCTCGCCCTGCTCAACGGCCTGCTTCACCTGCTGCACGCCGACGGCCGCACCGACCCCGACTTCATCGCCGCCCACACCGAGGGCTGGGAGGACATGCCCGCCTTCCTCGCCGACTACCCGCCCGCCACCGTCGCCGGGATCACCGGAGTCCCGGAGGCCGATCTGCGCGAGGCGGCCCGGCTGATCGGCGCGGCGGGGGAGTGGACCAGCTGCTGGACCATGGGCCTGAACCAGTCCACGCACGGCACGTGGAACACCAACGCCCTGGTCAACCTGCACCTCGCCACCGGGAAGATCTGCCGCCCGGGCAGCGGCCCGTTCTCCCTCACCGGCCAGCCCAACGCCATGGGCGGCCGCGAGATGGGGTACATGGGGCCGGGGCTGCCGGGCCAGCGGTCCGTCCTCGTCGACGCCGACCGCGCCTTCACCGAGGAACTGTGGGGGCTGGAACCGGGGACCCTGCGCGCCGACGGGGTCGGCCGGGGCACCGTCGAGATGTTCCGGAAGATGGCCGACGGCGAGATCAGGGCCTGCTGGATCATCTGCACCAACCCGGTCGCGTCCGTCGCCAACCGCAGGACCGTCATCGAGGGCCTGGAGGCCGCCGAACTGGTCGTCGTCCAGGACGTCTTCGCCGAGACCGAGACCACCGCCTACGCCGACGTCGTGCTGCCCGGCGCCCTGTGGACCGAGACCGAGGGCGTCCTCGTCAACAGCGAGCGCGGTCTCACCCTCGCCAGGGCCGCCGCCGACCCGCCCGGCGAGGCCACCGCCGACTGGCGCCTCATCGCCGTGGTGGCCCGGGCCATGGGCTTCACCGAGGGCTTCTCCTACGACAGCGCCGAGCAGATCTTCGAGGAGATCAAGCGTGCCCACAACCCGGCGACCGGCTACGACCTGCGCGGGGTGACGTACGACCGGCTGCGCGCGGCCCCCGTGCAATGGCCCGCCGCCACGCCGGACGGGCCCGACCGCAACCCGATCCGGTACGTCGACGCGGACACCGGCGCCCTCACCTTCCCCACCCCGAGCGGCCGGGCCGTCTTCCACGCCCGGCCGCACCTGGAACCCGCCGAACTGCCCGACGACGACTACCCGTTCGTCCTCAACACCGGGCGGGTGCAGCACCAGTGGCACACCCTCACCAAGACGGCCCGGGTGGCCAAGCTGAACCGGCTCGCCCCGGGGCCGTTCGTGGAGATCCACCCCGAGGACGCGGCGCGGCTCGCCCTCGCCGACGGCGACCGCGTCGAGGTCGCCTCGCGGCGCGGGCGGGCCGTGCTGCCGGCCGTCGTCACCGACCGGGTGCGCACCGGGAGTTGTTTCGCACCCTTCCACTGGAACGACCTGTTCGGCGAGTACCTCAGCGTCAACGCCGTCACCAGCGACGCCGTCGACCCGCTCTCCTTCCAGCCGGAGCTGAAGGTCGCCGCGGTGTCGCTGACGAAGGTGCCGACGCCGGCGAGCGCGCGGCCGCCCGCCGGACCCGACCCGGTGATCGTGCCGACCGCCGGCCGGCCGTCCGCCGCCGCCTTCGGCCTGGAGCCCGCTCCGCCGCCCGTGCTCGGCGAACGCGAACGGAGCTACCTCGTCGGCTTCCTCGCCGGCATACCGGCCGGGGCCCCGGGCGTCCCCGTGCTGCCCCCCGACGCCCCGTTCAGCCCGGAGCACGCCCTGTGGGTCAACGGCGCCCTCGCCGGCATGTACTCGCGGACCGCCCCGGCCCCGGCCGGCCCCGCCCACGGTGCCGGGGCCACCCGGCGGGTGGTGATCCTCTGGGCCTCGCAGACCGGCACCGCCGAGGAGTTCGCGGCCGCCACCGCCGAACGGCTCGGTGCGGGCGGCCACGCCGCCTCCCTCCTGGCCATGGCCGACGCGGACCCCGGCGCGCTCCCCGACGACGCCGACCTGCTGCTGATCACCAGCACCTTCGGCGACGGTGACGCCCCGGACAACGGCGCCCGCTTCTGGGACGGCCTGACCGCGCCCGACGCCGGACGCCTGGAGGGACGACGGTACGCGGTCCTCGCTTTCGGCGACTCCTCCTACGCCGACTTCTGCGGGCACGGACGTCGGCTGGACCGGCGGATGGGCGAGCTGGGTGCCGTCCCGCTGGCGCCGCGCGCCGACTGCGAACCGGACTACGAGGCGCGGGCGGAGGCCTGGCTGGACCAGGTGCTCGTCGCGCTGCGGGAGGCGAACCCCGCGGCGGCCGCCCCGACGCCCGCCCCCGCCCCGGCGGCAGCCCCGACGCCCGCCCCCGCTCCGGCGGCAGCCCCGACGCCCGCCCCGGCCTTCGCCCGGCCGCGGCCCCGCGCCGGGCGCCCGGCCCCCGTCACGGCCCGTCTGACCGGCAACCGCCTGCTGGGCCGCCCCGGTTCCGCCAAGGAGGTGCGCCGCTTCACCTTCGACACCCGCGACGGCGGGACCCCGCTCGCCTACGAGGCCGGCGACGCCCTCGCCGTCCATCCGACCAACTCGGCTTCTCTGGTGCGGGAGTGGCTGGCCGTCACCGGGCTCGACGCGGACACCTCCGTCCGGCTGGACGCAGCGGGCGAACTCGCCCTCGGGGACGCGCTGTCGCGCCACCTCGACATCACCCGCGTCACCCCGGCGCTGCTGCGCTTCACCGCGGACCGGGTCCGCGACCCGCGCGAGCTGCGCAAGCTGCTGCGCCCCGACAACAAGGGCGAGCTGGCGAAGTGGTCGTGGGGCCGCCAAGCCGTCGACGTCGCCGCCGAGTTCGGTGTCCGGGCCGCGGCCCAGGAGTGGGCGGACGTGCTGGGGCGGCTGCAGCCGAGGCTGTACTCCATTTCGTCGAGCTCCCTCACCGATCCGCACCTGGCCTCGCTCACCGTCTCCGTCGTGCGCTACGAGAACCTGCGCGGCCGGCTGCGCCAGGGTGTGTGCTCACCGTTCCTCGCCGACGCCGAGCCCGGCACCGAAGTGCCCGTCCACGTGCGGTCCTCCCCGCACTTCCGCCCGCCGGCCGACCCCCGCACCCCGATGGTGATGGTCGGCCCCGGCACCGGTGTCGCGCCCTTCCTGGGCTTCCTCGACGAGCGCCGGGCCCGCGGCCACCGCGCCCCCAACTGGCTGTTCTTCGGGGAGCAGCGCCGGGCGACGGACTTCTACTACGAGCAGGAGCTGACCGCCCACCTGCGGGACGCCACCCTGACCCGCCTGGACACCGCGTTCTCCCGCGACCAGCGGGCCAAGGTCTACGTCCAGGACCGCATGCGGGAACACGGCTCCCAGCTGTGGTCCTGGCTGTGCGACGGCGCCCACTTCTACGTCTGCGGCGACGCCTCCCGGATGGCCAAGGACGTCGACCGGGCGCTGCGCGACATCGCCGTCCTGCACGGTGGTCTGGGCGAGGACGAGGCGACGGCGTACGTCAAACAGCTCACGGCGGACAAAAGGTACGTACGAGACGTTTACTGAACCGAGTTGTGACCGCTCAGCGTTGAAATTCGGTCAGTTCGGCGCGTTGAGGCTCGCTTCGCTCAACACAATCGGACAAGATCTGACGCACCTTGCTCCGCACCGCCGTACTGTCCGTCCTCAGGAAGGTCACGGTATGCCGCACCCGCACGCGTCCCCCACGGGCCGTCCCGTCAGCCGCCGCCGGCTCCTGGAGGGCTCCGCCGCCGTCCTCGGAGCCCTCGCCCTGACCGGGGCGCCGGCCGCCCACCGCGCCGACGCCGCGGAGACCGGTCCCGAATGGAACGGCCGCATCGACCTCTTCCGGCTCGGCACCGAGCCCCCGCACACCACCCTCATGCCGTACGCCACCCTCGGGCAGGCGCTGGCCGCCGACCGCACCCGCTCCCCGTACCGCAAGAGCCTCGACGGCACCTGGAAGTTCGCCTACGCCGACCGCCCCGACGACCGCGACCCCGACTTCCACCGCACCGACCTCGACGACAGCGGCTGGGACACCATCCCGGTCCCCTCCGTCTGGCAGCAGCACGGCCACGACTTCCCGATCTACGTCAACATCACCTACCCCTACTGGGGCCCCAACGGCCTAGGCGAGGACCCCCAGCCGCCCCACGCCCCCACCCGCTACAACCCCGTCGGCCAGTACCGGCGCACCTTCACCGTGCCCCGCTCCTGGTCAGGGCGGCGCACCTTCCTGCACTTCGAGGGCGTGAAGTCCGCGCACTACGTGTGGGTCAACGGCACGATGGTCGGCTACCACGAGGACTCCTTCACGCCCGCCGAGTACGACATCACCGACCACCTCAGGCCCGGCAGCAACCAGATCGCGGTCGAGGTCTACCGGTACTCCGACGGCGACTGGCTGGAGGACCAGGACATGATCCGGCTGAGCGGCATCTTCCGCTCGGTCTACCTGTACTCCACCCCGCCCGTGCACCTGCGCGACTTCAAACTGGAGACCCCCCTGGGGGACGGATACACCTCCGCCGAACTGGCGGTGACGGCGAGCGTCCGCGACCGCACGGGCTCCGGCGGGCCGCCGACGGCATCCGGTGGCCCGGACACGGGATCCCGTCGCCCGCATGCCGGATCCGGCGGTGTGTACACCGTCGACACCATGCTGTACGACGCCGACGGCCACCCCGTCTGGTCCCGCCCCCTGCGCCGGACCGCCGACCTCGGCTCGGCACCGGCCGGCCAGGACGTCACCGTGCGCGGCGCGAAAGCCGTCCCCGCGCCCCGGCTCTGGTCGGCCGAGGACCCCTACCTCTACACCGCCGTGCTCCAGCTGCGCGACCCGTCCGGCCGGGTCGTCGAGACCCTCTCCCACCGCGTCGGCCTGCGCGAGTTCGCCCTGAAGGACGGCCTGATGCGCGTCAACGGCCGGCCCGTCTCCCTGCGCGGCACCAACCGGCACGAGATGCACCCCGACCGCGGCACGGCCCTCACCCGCGCCGACATGGTCCGCGACATCGAGGTCATCAAGCGGATGAACATGAACTCCGTCCGCACCTCGCACTACCCGGACAACCCGGTCTGGCTCGAACTCGCCGACGAGTACGGCCTCTACCTCGTCGACGAGACCAACCTGGAGACCCACGGCATCCGCGGCCAGTACCCCGGCAGCCACCCCGACTGGAGCGCCGCCTGCGTCGCCCGCGCCCAGAACATGGTCCACCGCGACAAGAACCACGCCTCGGTGGTCATCTGGTCCCTGGGCAACGAGGCCGGCGGCGGCAGCACCTTCGCCGCCATGTACGCCTGGATCACGTCCTACGACACCACCCGCGTCGTCCAGTACGAGGGTGACGACCGGCCCGGCGTCAGCGACATCCGCTCGGAGATGTACGACAGCCCCGCCACCGTAGAGGCCCGCGCGAAGAACACCGCCGACACCCGGCCGTACGTCATGATCGAGTACGCCCACGCGATGGGTAACTCCACCGGCAACCTCGGCGAGTACTGGGACCTCGTGCGCCGCTACGACGTCCTCCAGGGCGGCTGGATCTGGGACTTCGCCGACCAGGCCCTGCGCCGGCCCACCCCGGTGCGCCAACTCCTCACCGAGAGCGGTCCCGGACGGGTTCGCGGCGAGGTCATGGCCTCCCACGCCCGCTTCGACCGCGAGCGCGGCGTCTCCGGCGCCACCGTCTTCGCCCGCGACCCCCTGCTGGAGATCACCGGCTCGCTCACCCTGGAGGCCTGGGTCACCCCGCACGTCACCGGCTACCACCAGCCCATCGTCGCCAAGGGCGACACCCAGTACGCCCTCAAGCAGACCAACCGCACACTGGAGTTCTTCATCCACGGCGACGGCCAGTGGATCAGCGCCGGTTGGGCCCTGCCGGACGACTGGACCGGCCGCGAGCACCACATCGCCGGCGTCTTCGACGCGGACGCCGGCACCCTCACCCTGTACGTCGACGGCTCGGTCCGCGCCACCCGCACCACCACCCGCCGCCCCAGCGGCAACACCGCGCCCCTCGCCCTCGGCAACGACACCGACAACCCCAGCCGCGAGTTCAGCGGCACCATCCGCCGCGCCCGGGTCCACGCCCGCGCCCTGAGCGCCGCCGAACTCGCCTCCGACGACCGCGGCCCGGGCGACGACGGTGTCCGCTTCTGGTTCGACGCGGCGACCGCGCAGGTCACCGAGCGCGAGCCCGCCGAGGAGACGTTCCTCGCCTACGGCGGCGACTGGGGCGACAACCCCAACGACGGCAACTTCGTCGCCAACGGCATCGTCACCGCCGACCGCGAGCACACCGGCAAGGCCGCCGAGGTCAAGCGCATCTACCAGGCCATCGGGGTCACCGCGGGCGCCCGGCCGGGCCAGGTCACCCTCACCAACGAGTACCTCTTCACCAACCTCCGCTCCTACGACGGCAGATGGGCGCTGGTCGCCGACGGCCGGACGGTGGACCACGGGAAACTGACCCGTGACCAGCTCGACGTGGCACCCATGACCGGCAAGGAACTCGCCCTGCCCGTGCGGCTCCCCGCCGACCCCGCGCCCGGCGCCGAGTACTTCCTCGAACTCTCCTTCACCACGCGGGAACCCACCCCGTGGGCGAAGCCCGGCTTCGAGGTGGCCCGCGCCCAGCTCCCGCTCGACGCCGGCGCCCCCGCGGTCACCCCCGTTCCCCTCGCCGAGGTCCCCGCCCTCGGCTACGACGACGGCGCCACGGCCGTCACCGTCACCGGCGACGGCTTCACCGTCACCGTCGACAAGCGGCGCGGCGTCATCACCGACTACCGGGCCCACGGCGTCCCTCTGCTCGTCTCCGGGCCCGAGCCCAACTTCTGGCGGGCCCCCACCGACAACGACCGGGGCAACGGCCAGCACACCCGCAACCGCACCTGGCGCGACGCCGGCCGCGACCGCACGGTGACCGGCGTGCGGGTGCGTCCGCTCGGCGACCGAGCCGTCGAGATCAAGGTCGACGGGATCCTGCCGACCGAACCCAAGGCGTCGGCATACAGCACAACGTATACGGTCTTCGGCAACGCCGAGATCAAGGTGGACAACACCCTGCGTCCCGGCGCCGCGAACCTGCCGTACATCCCGGAGGTAGGCACCCTGCTGTACCTCCCCGGCCGCCTCGACCGGCTGCACTACTACGGCCGGGGCCCCGAGGAGAACCACTGGGACCGCCACGACGGCACCGACGTCGGCCTGTACTCCGGCGCCGTCGCCGACCAGGGCACCCCGTACATCCGCCCGCAGGAGAACGGCAACCGGACCGACGTCCGCTGGGCCGCCCTCACCGACCGCCACGGCGTCGGCCTGCTCGCCGCCGGCGAACCCCTCCTGGAGGTCAACGCCTCCCGCTTCACCCCGGAGGACCTGTCCGTCGGCGCCCGCCACGCCTACCAGCTCGACCCCCGCGAGGAGATCGTGCTCCGGCTCAGCCACCGCCAGATGGGCGTCGGCGGCGACAACAGCTGGGGCGCCCACACCCACGACGAGTACAAACTGCTCGCCGACCGCGACTACGCCTACACCTACCGGCTGCGTCCGCTGACGGACCTGTCCCGGGCCACCGCGACCGCCCGCCGGCCGACCGCCGTGGAGTGACGCCGGGCCGCCGCGTCTCGCGATCTCCGCCACACCTCGATGATCTCTGTGGCGGAGGTCGCCGGGGAGCGGAACAATCCCCCACGGAACGGCACACAGAACCGAGGGAAGAGGAAGCTCCCATGGTCGAGCAGGACGAGCGATTCGACGTCGTCGTACTCGGAGCGGGACCCGGCGGCTACGTCGCCGCCGTCCGCGCCGCCCAGCTGGGCAAGCGCGTAGCGGTCGTGGAGGAGAAGTACTGGGGCGGCGTCTGCCTGAACGTCGGCTGCATCCCCACCAAGGCCCTGCTGCGCAACGCCGAGCTCGCGCACATCGTCACCCGCGAGGCCAGGACCTTCGGCATCAAGGTCGACGGACAGATCTCCTTCGACTACGGCGAGGCCTTCCGCCGCAGCCGCAAGGTCGCCGACGGCCGTGTCAAGGGCGTCCACTACCTGATGAAGAAGAACAAGATCACCGAATACGACGGCCGCGGCACCTTCCTCGACGACCACACCCTCCAGGTCACCGGCTACGACGGCAACACGGTCACGCTCGGCTTCGACCACTGCATCATCGCCACCGGCGCCACCCCCAAGCTGCTGCCCGGCACCAAGCGCAGCGCCCGCGTCGTGACCTACGAGGAGCAGATCCTCGCCGAGGACCTGCCGAGTTCGGTCGTCATCGCGGGCGCCGGCGCCATCGGCATCGAGTTCGCCTACGTCCTGCACAACTACGGCGTGAAGGTCACCGTCGTCGAGTTCCTGGACCGCATGGCCCCGCTGGAGGACGCCGAGGTCTCCGCCGAGCTGGCCCGCCAGTACCGCAAGCTGGGCATCGACGTGCTCACCTCAACGCGCGTCGACGCCATCGACGAGTCCGGCCCGCAGGTCCGCGTCACCGTCACCGGCAAGGACGGCGCCCAGCAGGTCCTGGAGGCCGACAAGGTGCTCCAGGCCATCGGCTTCGCCCCGAACGTCACCGGCTACGGCCTGGAGAACACCGGCGTCAAGGTCACCGACCGCGGCGCCATCGACGTCGACGGCCGCTGCCGCACCTCCGTCCCGCACATCTACGCCATCGGCGACGTCACCGCCAAGCTCATGCTGGCGCACGCCGCCGAGGCCATGGGCGTCGTCGCCGCCGAGACGATCGCGGACGCGGAGACCATGGAACTGGACTACGCCATGATCCCGCGCGCCACCTACTGCCAGCCGCAGATCGCGAGCTTCGGCTACACCGAGGCCCAGGCCCGCGAGCTGGGCCACGACGTCAAGGTCGCCAAGTTCCCGTTCACCGCCAACGGCAAGTCGCACGGCCTCGGCGACACCACCGGCTTCGTCAAGCTGATCAGCGACACCAGGTACGGCGAGCTGCTCGGCGGCCACCTCATCGGCCCCGACGTCACCGAGCTGCTGCCCGAGCTGACCCTCGCCCAGCAGTGGGACCTCACCGTCCACGAGGTCGCCCGCAACGTCCACGCCCACCCGACGCTCGGCGAAGCGGTCAAGGAGGCCGTGCACGGCCTGGCCGGCCACATGATCAACATGTAGCCCCGCGGGCGGGGCCGGTCACCCGGACGGCCCCGCCGCGCTCGCCGCCCCCGCCGGCGCGGGCTGTGCTGAGCGTATGAGCACTGGATCCACCCCCGACCCGCGCGGCGACATCGGCACCTCCTGGTCCGCCCCGCCGCCCGGGCGTTCCGGCCGGTCCGACGACTGGGTCACCGGAGGCGTCGCCTTCGCCGGTGTCCTGATGCTGTGCAGCGGCGTCCTCGCCGTCCTGCAGGGCATCGCGGCCATCGCCGAGGACGACGTCTACGGCCGCATCGGCTCCTACGTCTACGAGTTCGACCTCACCGGCTGGGGCTGGATCCACGTGATCCTCGGCGCCCTCGTCGCCGCCACCGGCGCCGGCCTGCTGGGGAACGCCCCGTGGGCCCGCCTCGTCGGCATCATGCTGGCCTCGCTGAGCCTGGTCGCCCAGTTCCTGTTCCTGCCCTACCAGCCGCTGTGGTCCCTCGTGGTCATGGCCATCGACGTGTTCGTGATCTGGGCCCTGGCCGCCCGCCGGGAACGGACCGCCTGAACCCCGGTTCGCCGGGCCCGGGCGCGGCGGACCCCACGGCCCCGCCAGGACGATGTCGGATTCCTGCCAGCCCTGACCCACCGGGTGCCCGATGCTGGACGCATGCAGAACGGGATGCACCTCGACCGGGAGCGCTGTGTGCGCGCCGTGCGGTCCAAGGACGCGCGCTTCGACGGCTGGTTCTTCACCGCCGTCGTGACCACGCGCATCTACTGCCGGCCCAGCTGCCCCGTGGTACCGCCCAAGCCCCAGAACATGACCTTCTTCCCGAGCGCCGCCGCCTGCCAGCAGGCCGGGTTCCGCGCCTGCAAGCGGTGCCGCCCGGACACCAGCCCCGGCTCCCCGGAGTGGAACCGGCGCGCCGACCTCGTCGCCCGCGCCATGCGGCTGATCGGCGACGGAGTGGTGGACCGAGAGGGCGTCACCGGCCTCGCCGCCCGCCTCGGCTACAGCACCCGGCAGATCGAACGGCAGCTCCTCGCCGAGGTCGGCGCCGGCCCGCTCGCCCTGGCCCGCGCCCAGCGCGCCCAGACCGCCCGCCTCCTCGTCGAGACCACAGCCCTGCCCATGGCGGACGTGGCCTTCGCCGCCGGCTTCGCCTCGATCCGCAGCTTCAACGACACCGTCCGCGAGGTCTTCGCGCTCTCCCCGACCGACCTGCGGTCCCGCGCGCCCCGACGGCTCGCCGGCCCCGCCGGCCGGGGCACCCTCCAGCTTCGGCTGCCGTTCCGCGCCCCCCTCAACCCCGACAACCTCTTCGGCCACCTCGCCGCCACCGCCGTACCCGGCGTGGAGGAGTGGCGGGAGGGGGCCTTCCGGCGCACGCTGCGGCTGCCGTACGGGCACGGCGTCGTCGCGCTGACCCCCACCCCCGACCACATCGCCTGCCGGCTCACCCTGAGCGACCTGCGCGACCTGACCGTCGCCATCAGCCGCTGCCGCCGCATGCTCGACCTGGACGCCGACCCGGTCGCCGTCGACGACCAGCTGCGCGCCGATCCGCTGCTGGCACCGCTGGTCGACAAGGCGCCCGGCCGCCGGGTGCCGCGCACCGTCGACGAGGCGGAGTTCGCCGTCCGGGCCGTGCTGGGCCAGCAGGTCTCCACGGCGGCCGCCCGCACCCACGCCGCCCGCCTGGTCACCGTCCACGGCGAACCGGTCGACGACCCCGAGGGCGGCCTCACCCACCTCTTCCCGGCCCCGGACGCCCTGGCGGGGCTGGACCCCGAGACCCTGGCGATGCCCCGCACCCGCCGCACGACCCTCACCACACTCGTGGCCCGCCTCGCCGACGGCAGCCTCCACCTGGGCGCCGACAGCGACTGGGCCGAGGCCCGCGCCCGGCTGCTGGAGCTGCCCGGCTTCGGCCCCTGGACGGCCGACGTCATCACCATGCGCGCCCTCGGCGACCCCGACGCCTTCCTCGCCACCGACCTCGGGGTCCGGCGCGCCGCCCAGGGACTGGGCCTGCCCGGCACCCCCGCCGCCCTCACCGCCCGCGCGGCGGCCTGGCGGCCCTGGCGCGCCTACGCGGTCCAGTACCTGTGGGCGACCGACGACCACCCCATCAACTTCCTCCCCGTATGAGTCCCCATGAGTCCCCATGAGTCCCCGGACAAGGACAGCCCAGTGAGCAGCAAGCAGCACACCGTGATCGACAGCCCCTACGGCCCGCTCACCCTGGTCGCCGACGACGGCGTCCTGTGCGGCCTCTACATGACCGACCAGCGCCACCGCCCGCCGCAGGAGACCTTCGGCGTACCGGACGACACTCCGTTCGCGGCGGCCGAGGAACAGCTCCGCGCCTACTTCCGGGGCGAGCTGAAGGAGTTCGCCCTCGAACTGCGCCTGCACGGCACGCCCTTCCAGCGGCGCGTCTGGGAGCAACTGCGCGCCATCCCCTACGGCGAGACCCGCAGCTACGGCGAACTCGCCGCGGCCCTCGGCAACCCGAACGCCTCCCGCGCCGTCGGCCTCGCCAACGGCCGCAACCCCATCGGCATCATCGTGCCCTGCCACCGGGTGATCGGCGCGGGCGGCTCCCTGACCGGCTACGGCGGCGGCCTGGGCCGCAAGCAGCGCCTGCTCGACTTCGAGGGCGCCGCCGCGCTCTTCTGACCGGCCCGCCTCGGGCCCTTGCGACGGCCCTCAGCGGGCCAGCTCTGCCAGCAGCCGCGGCAGCGCCGTGCCGATCGGCTCCCGGACGACCTCGTCGGCTATCTCGTCGTACGGGGTCGGCTCGGCGTTGACGATGACCAGCCGCGCCCCGTGGTCGGCGGCGACCTGGGCCAGGCCCGCCGCGGGCTGCACCCGCAGACTGCTGCCCACGGCGAAGAACACCTGGCACGCCTTGGTGATCGAGACCGCCTCACCGAGGACCACCGGGTCGAGCCGTTCACCGAACATCACGGTCGCCGACTTCAGGATCCCGCCGCACTCCAGGCAGGGCGGGTCGTCCTCCCCGGCCTCGACCCGGGCCAGCGCGTCCTCCATGGGGCCACGCGTGTGGCACGCGGTGCACACGACACCGCGCGCGCTGCCGTGCAGTTCGAGCACCTTGCGGGCGGGCATCCCGGCGAGCTGGTGCAGACCGTCCACGTTCTGGGTGAGCACCCGCACCGGCACCCCCGACCGCTCCAGCTCGGCCACCGCCCGGTGGGCGGCGTTCGGCTCGGCCCGCAGCGTCCGGTTGCGGCGCCGCAGCTGCCAGGAGCGGCGGCGGATCTCGGGGTCGCCCATGTAGTACTCGTAGGTGACGAGCTTCTCCGCCTCCGGGTCCTTGCGCCACAGCCCGTTCGGCCCGCGGTAGTCGGGGATCCCGGAGTCGGTGGAGATGCCGGCGCCGCTGAGGAGGGCGACGAGGGGCCTGTTCATGCACCCGAGGGTAGGCCGGGCCCGCCGGGCCGGGCGAACGGATATTTGGGCCGCCGCCCCGCTCGGCCGCCCGCTCAGCCCACCCGCCGGCCGTTCTCCAGCTCGGCCGTGCCCATGCCGTCCGCGAGCACGTCCAGCGCCACGTGCACCCGCCGGCCGAGCGCCCCCAGCAGATGGCCGGTCAGGTCCTCGCGGGCGACGAGCCGCCAGGACAGCAGCTCCGACTCCTGCAGCCGGATCGCCTTGAGGTCGTCCTCGCCGAGCACCCCGCCGTCGTAGACGTACGCCACGACCGGCGGCCGGTCCGCTCCGTGCACCCAGTCCACGGCGAGCAGCCGGCCGAGTTCCCGGTCCAGGCCGATCTCCTCCATCGACTCCCGGCGCGCGCCCTCGCGCGGGGTCTCCCCGGAATCCGACTCGATGGTCCCGCCGGGCAGCGCCCAGCCCTCCCGGTAGTTCGGCTCGACGAGCAGCACCCGCCCCTCGGCGTCCCGGAACAGGGCGGCGGCCCCGGCGAGCACCCGGGGCAGGGAGGCGATGTACGCGGCGTAGTCGTCAGTGGTCACCCCGTAAGGGTAGCCAGCTCAGCGGGCGGCCCGGGCCTCCTGCCGGATCAACCGCACCGTCCGCCCGGCCAGTTCGCTGATCCGGATCCCGTCGAACCCGAACACCGCGCTGCGCACGGTGTCCCGCAGCGGTTCCGTCCACCGCGCGGGGATGCCCGCCGCCCCGGCGCGCACGCCCGCCACCGAGCCGGCCGTGGCTCCGTTGGAGTCCGTGTCCAGTCCGCCGCGCACGGTGAGCGCGACGGTGCGGGTGAAGTCGTCGTCGCCGTGGAGGAGCCCGGCGGTGAGGACGGCCGCGTTGGGCACGGTGTGGATCCAGCCCAGCCCCGCCGTCTCCTCCTCGACGGTGGCGAGGGTGTCCGCCCAGGACAGACCCGCCTCGTGGAGGGACATCACCCGTCGCACGGTCCGCGCGAGCCGGCTGCTCGCCGGCACGACCGCCAGCGCCTCGTCCAGTGCGGCGCGGACGGTGGGCGCGGTGAACGCCGCCGAGATCAGCGCGGCGGCGAACATGGCGCCGTAGACGCCGTTGCCGGTGTGCGACAGCACCGCGTCCCGCCGGGCCAGCGCGGCCGCGCGTGGTGGCGCGCCCGGAGAGGTCCAGCCGAACACGTCCGCGCGGATCAGTGCGCCGATCCACTCCTGATACGGATTGTCGTACGTCGCCGTCAGCGGCGGTTTCAGCCCGTTCGCGAGGTTGCGGTAGGCGGCCCGCTCCGCGGTGAACGTCTGCAGGTACGGCAGCCGGAGCAGCCACAGGTCGCCGACCTGCTCGGTGGAGAAGCCGAAGCCGTGGGTCTCCAGCAGGTGCAGGCCGAGCACGGCGTAGTCGACGTCGTCGTCGCGGCAGCTGCCGTCGATCCGGCCGCGCACGCACTGGCGCCACTCCGGGCGCAGCTCGGCGGCGGTCGCCTCGTCCGGGGGCTCGGGGAGGTAGTCGGTCAGGGGCAGGGCGGCCGCCTGCCGCAGATAGCGGTCGATCCGGTCCCGCGTCCACAGGTCGCCCCGCTCGACCGGCTTGCCGAGCATGTTGCCCGCGATCCGGCCGAGCCAGCCCCCGAGGACGCGGTCGGCGAGCTCCTGCTCGGTGCCCACAGCGGTCATGAGGACAGGTTTACCCGATCCCCGCGTCGGGCACGCCGCGCCGGGCCGCGCGTGCCGGTGTCCCACGGTCCGGGCAGGGCATGACGGCGGGCGCGTGGTGAGGTTAAGGTCACTGCGGCGCGACTGGCCCTGACGTGCGCGGGGCCCGGAGAGCAAGGGGATGGCAAGGTGGCTCAGGCTGCAGTGCACGGCACCCGACGGGTGCTCGTTGCCGCGGACAAGTTCAAGGGCTCGCTGACGGCCGTACAGGTCGCCGAGCGGGTGACGGCCGGGCTGCGCAGGGCCGTGCCGGACGTCGAGGTCGAGGCGCTGCCGGTGGCCGACGGCGGCGACGGCACGGTCGACGCGGCCGTCGCGGCCGGGTTCGAGCGCCGCGAGGTGCGCGTCGCCGGCCCGCTCGGCGACGAGGTGACCGCGGCGTTCGCGGTGCGCGGCGACACGGCCGTGGTGGAGATGGCGGAGGCCAGCGGCCTGCAGCGGCTCCCGGCGGGGGTCTTCGCACCGCTCACGGCGTCGACGTACGGCTCCGGAGAGGTGCTGCGCGCCGCGCTGGACGCGGGGGTGCGCACCATCGTGTTCGGGGTCGGCGGCAGCGCCACCACGGACGGCGGGGCGGGCATGCTGTCCGCGCTGGGCGCGCGGTTCCTGACGGCGGACGGCGAGCCGGTCGCCCCGGGCGGCGGTCTCGCCGGTCTCGCGCGGGCCGACCTGTCGGGGCTGGACCCCCGGCTGTCCTCGGTGGACCTGGTCCTGGCGAGCGACGTCGACAACCCGCTGACCGGGCCCACGGGCGCGCCGGCGGTGTACGGACCGCAGAAGGGCGCCTCGCCCGACGACGTGGCGGCCCTGGACGCGGCCCTCGCCCACTTCGCGAAGGTGCTGGAGACGGCGGTCGGCCCGGAGGCTGCCGAGTACGCGGCGGCGCCGGGCGCCGGCGCCGCCGGGGGCATCGGTTACGGGGCGCTGCTGCTGGGCGCCCGGTTCCGCCCCGGCATCGAGGTGATGCTGGACGTCCTCGGTTTCGCGCCCGCGCTGGACCGGGCCGAGCTGGTGATCACCGGTGAGGGCTCCCTCGACGAGCAGACCCTGCACGGCAAGGCCCCGGCCGGGGTCGCCGCGGCGGCCCGCGCCGCCGGCAAGGAGGTCGTGGCGGTCTGCGGCCGGCTCGCCCTGCCGCCGGAGGTTCTGGGCCGGGCCGGGATCCGCCGGGCCTACCCGCTGACGGAGCTGGAGCCGGACGTGGCGAAGTGCATCGCGGACGCCGGGCCGATCCTGGAGCGGGTCGCGGAACGGATCGGCGGGGACTTCCTGACCTGAGGGATGCCCGTACGCCGGAAGGGCCCCGAACCTCACGGTTCGGGGCCCTTCCCACGTCAAGCGTCCCAAGCGTCGGTGCCGAGCCGCTTACGGCAGCTGCGCCGCCCGTGCCTCACGCCGGTTGTCGCGGAAGTTGTTCACCCGGCGGGCCGTGGCGAACAGCGGGATGACCGCGCCCATGACCAGCTGCAGCGCACAGCCCGTCTGCAGCAGCAGCTGGCCGCTCGGGGCGTCGAACGCCCAGGCGGCGAGCAGGCCCATCGACAGCACGATCCAGGAGAGCATGGCGCCGGCGAGGCGGCCCCGCGGCTTCGGGTACTCCACCCGGCTCACCATCAGCCAGGCAGTGCCCAGGATCGCCAGGAGCGTCGCCACGAAGGGCAGCTCCAGCAGCACGATCGAGACCACGGTCAGCGCGCCGAAGGGGGAGGGCATGCCCTGGAACATGCCGTCCTTCATGGTCACGCAGGAGAATCTCGCGAGCCTCAGCACCACCGCCAGCAGCACCACGATCGCGCCGACCGCCGCCACCCGCTGGTGGGCGTCGTCGGCGACCATGCCGTAGACCAGGACGAAGTACGCCGGGGCCAGGCCGAAGCTGATCAGGTCGGAGAGGTTGTCCAGCTCCGCGCCCATCGGTGAGCTGCGCAGCTTGCGCGCCACCAGTCCGTCGAAGAGGTCGAACACCGCCGCGCACAGCATGAGGATCACCGCGGTGGCCGCGCTGTGGCGGGCCATGCCGGTCTCCTGGCTGCCGGTCAGGTGCGGGATCAGGATGCCGGTGGTGGTGAAGTACACCGCCATGAAGCCGCACGTGGCGTTGCCGAGGGTCAGGGTGTCCGCTATCGACAGGCGGAGGGAGAGGGGCATCTCCTCCTCTTCGTCCACCTCGTCGGCCTCCGGCACCCAGCCGGTCTGTGTCTCGGGGTCAATCACGGTCAATGCGAGTCACCCCAGCCACGGTCTTCTGGCCGACCTCGACCGCGACCTCCACGCCCTCCGGCAGGTACAGGTCGACACGCGAGCCGAAGCGGATCAGACCGATGCGCTCGCCCTGCTCGACCTTGGTGCCCTCCGGGATGTACGGCACGATGCGGCGGGCCACGGCACCGGCGATCTGGATCATCTCGATGTCGCCGAGCTCGGTGTCGAAGTGCCAGACGACCCGCTCGTTGTTCTCGCTCTCCTTGTTGAACGCCGGAACGAACCCGCCGGGGACGTGCTCGACGGAGGTCACCGTGCCGGCCAGCGGGGCGCGGTTGACGTGGACGTTCAGCGGGCTCATGAAGATCGCGACGCGGGTGCGCCCGTCCTTCCACGGCATGATGCTCTGCACCACGCCGTCGGCGGGGGAGATGACCCGGCCCGGCGCGATCTCGCGCTCCGGGTCGCGGAAGAACCACAGCATCCCCGCCGCCAGGGCGGTGGCGGGTACGGCGACGGCCTTCGCCGCACCGGAGCGGCGGGCACGGACCAGGCTGACGGCTGCGGTGGCGACGGTCGGGAGAAGCCACGGCGATGCTCCGCGCGCAAGGCGTACGCCGGCGAGGCTGTCGCGAGGTGCAGAGGTTTGGCTGTGGGGCATGGATGACCTTCGTAGCGGATGGTGCCGCGCTTCGACGGGGGGACGGCGGCTTTCCGGCGATCGTAGCGGTTCAAGGCCACAACTGGGTAAGCCAGGATGCCGAGTCGGCAACGGAGAAGAGTTGACGGGGTGTGATCTTCTCTAGGAAGAAAACACCCCCAACCCGGACATCTAGCCCTGGAATCGATACTCTTCGAGCAGTCTGCGGCCGATGATCATCTTCTGGATCTCGGCCGTGCCTTCACCGATGAGCAGCATCGGGGCCTCCCGGTAGAGGCGCTCGATCTCGTACTCCTTGGAGAAGCCGTAGCCGCCGTGGATCCGGAAGGCGTCCTCCACGACTTCCTTGCAGTATTCGGAGGCGAGGTACTTCGCCATCCCTGCTTCGAGGTCGTTTCGCTCCCCGGAGTCCTTTTTGCGTGCCGCGTTCACCATCATCGCATGCGCGGCCTCGACCTTGGTAGCCATCTCGGCCAGCTTGAACTGGATGGCCTGGTGCTGGGCGATCGGCTTGCCGAAAGTGTGACGCTGCTGGGCGTACTGGACGCCGAGCTCGAAGGCACGCTGGGCGACGCCGCAACCGCGGGCTGCGACATTGACGCGACCCACCTCCACGCCGTCCATCATTTGGTAAAAACCTCGGCCGGTGACCCCGCCGAGCACCCGATCGGCGGGAATCCGCAGGCCATCCATGATCAGCTCGGTGGTGTCCACCCCCTTGTAGCCCATCTTCTCGATCTTGCCGGGGATGGTCAGGCCGGGGCGGACCTCACCGAAGCCGGGCTCCTTCTCGACCAGGAAGGTGGTCATGGACCGGTGGGGCGCGGTGCCCTCGGGGTGTCCTTCGTCACTCTTCACCAGGACGGCCACGAGGGACGACGTTCCGCCGTTCGTCAGCCACATCTTCTGGCCGTTCAGGACGTACTCGTCGCCGTCCCGCACCGCCTTCGACGTGATCGCCGACACGTCGGAGCCCAGACCCGGCTCCGACATCGAGAAGGCGCCCCGGATGTCGCCGGCCGCCATCCGCGGCAGGAAGTGGTCCTTCTGCTCCTGCGTGCCGTGCTGCTTGAGCATGTACGCCACGATGAAGTGCGTGTTGATGATGCCGGACACCGACATCCAGCCGCGGGCGATCTCCTCCACGCACAGCGCGTAGGTCAGGAGCGACTCGCCCAGACCCCCGTACTCCTCGGGGATCATCAGGCCGAACAGGCCGAGTTCCTTCAGTCCGTCGACGATCGCCTGCGGGTACTCGTCGCGGTGCTCCAGCTCGGTGGCGACCGGGATGATCTCCTTGTCCACGAAGTCGCGGACCGTGGAGAGGATCTCCTGCTGGACGTCGGTCAGACCGGCGGTCTGGGCGAGACGGGCCATGACTACTTCTCCTGCTCCTTGAGCTCGGGGCGGCCCGGCTGCTCGCCGCCGCGCTCCTTGATGTACGTCTCGGTCGGGACCATCACCTTGCGGCGGAAGACGCACACCAGGGTGCCGTCCTGCTTGTAGCCCTTGGTCTCGACGTAGACGATGCCGCGGTCGTTCTTCGACTTCGACGGCCACTTGTCCAGCACGGTCGTCTGGCCGTAGACCGTGTCGCCGTGGAAGGTGGGCGCCACGTGCTTGAGCGACTCGATCTCCAGGTTGGCGATCGCCTTGCCGGAGATGTCCGGCACGCTCATGCCGAGCAGCAGCGAGTAGATGTAGTTCCCGACGACGACGTTCTTGCCGAAGTCCGTCGTCTTCTCCGCATAGTTGACGTCCATGTGGAGCGGGTGGTGGTTCATGGTGAGGAGGCAGAACAGGTGGTCGTCGTACTCCGTGACCGTCTTGCCCGGCCAGTGCTTGTACGTCGCCCCGACCTCGAACTCCTCGTAGGTGCGTCCGAACTGCATCGCCGTCACGCCTCCGGGATCTCGAACTTGCTGGTGCGCTGCATGCCGGCGGCGCGTCCCTTGCCGGAGATGACCAGGGCCATCTTGCGGCTGGCCTCGTCGATCATCTCGTCGCCGAGCATCGCGGAGCCCTTCTTGCCGCCCGCCTCGGACGTGTAGTAGTCGTACGCGTCCAGGATCAGCTCGGCGTGGTCGAAGTCCTCCTGCGACGGCGAGAAGATCTCGTTCGACGCGTCGACCTGGCCCGGGTGCAGCACCCACTTGCCGTCGAAGCCGAGCGCGGCGGCGCGCTGGGCGACCTCGCGGTAGCCGTCGACGTTGCGGATCTGCAGGTAGGGGCCGTCGATCGCCTGGAGGTTGTTGGCGCGGGCGGCCATCAGGATCTTCATCAGGATGTAGTGGTAGGCGTCCGCCGGGTAGCCGGGCGGCTGCTCGCCCACGACCAGCGACTTCATGTTGATCGACGCCATGAAGTCGGCCGGGCCGAAGATGATCGTCTCGACGCGCTGGGAGGCCTGCGCGATCTCGTTGACGTTGTTCAGGCCCTGCGCGTTCTCGATCTGCGCCTCGATGCCGATCTTGCCGACCTCGAAGCCCATGGTCTTCTCGATCTGCGTCAGCAGCAGGTCCAGGGCGACGATCTGCCGGGCGTCCTGCACCTTCGGCAGCATGATGCAGTCGAGGTTCTGGCCGGCGCCCTCGACGACGGTCACGACGTCGCGGTACGTCCACTCGGTCGTCCAGTCGTTGACCCGCACGACCCGGGTCTTGCCGGTCCAGTCGCCCTCGTTGAGGAACTTCACGATGGTGTGGCGCGCCCCGGGCTTGGCGAGCGGGGCGCAGGCGTCCTCCAGGTCCAGGAAGACCTGGTCGGCCGGCAGGCCCTGCGCCTTCTCCAGGAAGCGCGGGTTCGAGCCCGGTACCGCCAGGCAGGAGCGCCGGGGGCGAAGGCGGTTGACCGTGGTCATGCGGGGACCTCCAGGGGGTCGAGCTTGTTCGCTTTCCGGATCTCGTCGACGATGCGGCCGATGATCCCGGTGATGTCGAAGTCCTTCGGGGTGAACACCGCGGCCACTCCGGCGTCCCGCAGCTGGTCGGCGTCACCGTTCGGGATGATGCCACCTGCGATCACCGGTATATCTGTGGCACCGGCCACACGCAGCCGCTCCAGCACGTCCGGCACCAGCTGTGCGTGCGAGCCGGACAGGATGGACAGGCCCACCGCGTGCACGTCCTCGGCGAGGGCCGCGTCCACGATCTGCTCCGGGGTGAGCCGGATGCCCTGGTAGACCACCTCGAACCCGGCGTCGCGGGCTCGCACGGCGATCTGCTCGGCCCCGTTGGAGTGGCCGTCCAGACCGGGCTTGCCGACCAGGAACCGCAGCTTGCCGACCCCGAGGTCCCGGGCGGTCAGCTCGACCTTGCGGCGCACCTCACCCAGCGCGGAGCCCTCCGCGGCGGCGACCGCCACCGGCGCGGACGACACGCCGGTCGGCGCCCGGAACTCCCCGAACACCTCGCGCAGCGCGCCCGCCCACTCCCCGGTCGTGACGCCGGCGCGGGCGCACTCCAGGGTGGCCTCCATGAGGTTGCCGGTGCCCTTGGCGGCCTCCTTCAGCCGCTCCAGCGCCTTGCACGGGCGCGGGTGGTTGAACGGCGGCTGGTAGCGGGTGTCCCGCCAGTGCTGGAGCGAGGCGACGACCCGGGCCTCGACGGCCGGGTCGACCGTCTGGATCGCGGTGTCCAGATCGGCGGTCAGCGGGTTCGGCTCGGTCGTCTCGAAGATGTTGACACCGACGATCTTCTCCTCGCCGGACTCGATCCGGGCCCGGCGCTCCGCGTGCGAGGCCACCAGCTGCGACTTCAGGTAGCCGGACTCGACGGCGGCCATCGCGCCGCCCATCTCCTGGATCCGCTCGATCTCCGCGAGCGAGTCCTCGACCAGCTGCGTCACCTTCGCCTCGATCACCTTCGAGCCCTCGAAGATGTCGTCGTACTCCAGCAGGTCGCTCTCGTGGGCGAGGACCTGCTGGATGCGCAGCGACCACTGCTGGTCCCAGGGCCGGGGCAGGCCCAGCGCCTCGTTCCAGGCCGGCAGCTGCACGGCACGCGCGCGTGCGTCCTTGGAGAGGGTGACGGCCAGCATCTCCAGGACGATCCGCTGGACGTTGTTCTCCGGCTGCGCCTCGGTCAGGCCGAGCGAATTCACCTGGACGCCGTAGCGGAAGCGGCGCTGCTTGGGGTTCTCGATGCCGTAGCGCTCGCGGGTGATCCGGTCCCAGATGCGGCCGAAGGCGCGCATCTTGCACATCTCCTCGACGAAGCGGACGCCCGCGTTGACGAAGAAGGAGATCCGGGCGACCACGTCGCCCATGCGCTCCTCGGGCACCTGGCCGCTGTCGCGCACGGCGTCGAGTACGGCGATCGCGGTGGACATCGCGTACGCGATCTCCTGGACCGGCGTGGCGCCCGCCTCCTGCAGGTGGTAGCTGCAGATGTTGATCGGGTTCCACTTCGGGATGTGGGAGACCGTGTACGCGATCATGTCCGTCGTCAGGCGCAGACTCGGCCCCGGCGGGAACACGTGGGTGCCCCGGGACAGGTACTCCTTGACGATGTCGTTCTGGGTCGTCCCCTGGAGCTTGGTGATGTCCGCGCCCTGCTCCTCCGCGACGACCTGGTAGAGCGCCAGCAGCCACATGGCGGTGGCGTTGATCGTCATCGAGGTGTTCATCTGCTCCAGGGGGATGTCCTGGAACAGCCGGCGCATGTCACCGAGGTGCGCGACGGGCACGCCGACCCGGCCGACCTCGCCGCGGGCGAGGATGTGGTCGGAGTCGTAGCCGGTCTGCGTCGGCAGGTCGAACGCGACCGACAGGCCGGTCTGGCCCTTGGCGAGGTTGCGCCGGTACAGCTCGTTGGACGCCTCGGCCGTGGAGTGACCGGCGTAGGTCCGCATGAGCCACGGCCGGTCCTTCTCCCGCTTGCCTTCGGCGGGCTGACGCTCAGTCATCTATGACCTCGGGTGTCTCAGATGTTGCGGAAGCGGTTGATGGCGTCGATGTGCTTGGCGCGCATCTCCGGGTCGCGCACGCCCAGGCCCTCCTCGGGGGCGAGGCACAGCACGCCGACCTTGCCCTGGTGGAGGTTGCGGTGCACGTCGTACGCGGCCTGGCCGGTGTTCTCCAGGGAGTACACCTTCGACAGGGTCGGGTGGATCTTGCCCTTCGCGATCAGCCGGTTGGCCTCCCAGGCCTCGCGGTAGTTGGCGAAGTGCGAGCCGATGATCCGCTTCAGCGACATCCACAGGTAGCGGTTGTCGTACTCGTGCATGTAGCCCGAGGTCGAGGCGCAGGTGGTGATGGTGCCGCCCTTGCGGGTGACGAACACGCTCGCGCCGAAGGTCTCGCGGCCGGGGTGCTCGAAGACGATGTCGATGTCCTCGCCGCCGGTCAGCTCGCGGATGCGCTTGCCGAAGCGCTTCCACTCCCTCGGGTCCTGGGTGTTCTCGTCCTTCCAGAACTTGTAGCCCTCGGCGTTGCGGTCGATGATCGCCTCGGCGCCCATGGAGCGGCAGATGTCCGCCTTCTGCGGCGAGGAGACGACGCAGATCGGGTTGGCGCCGCCGGCGAGGGCGAACTGGGTGGCGTAGGAGCCGAGGCCGCCGCTGGCGCCCCAGATCAGCACGTTGTCGCCCTGCTTCATGCCGGCGCCGTTGCGGGAGACCAGCTGCCGGTAGGCGGTGGAGTTCACCAGGCCCGGGGCGGCGGCCTCCTCCCAGCTGAGGTGGCCGGGCTTCGGCATCAGCTGGTTGGACTTGACGAGGGCGATCTCGGCGAGGCCGCCGAAGTTGGTCTCGAAGCCCCAGATGCGCTGCTCCGGGTCGAGCATGGTGTCGTTGTGGCCGTCCGAGGACTCCAGCTCGACGGACAGGCAGTGCGCGACGACCTCGTCACCGGGCTGCCAGGCGTTGACGCCCGGGCCGGTGCGCAGGACGACGCCCGCGAGGTCGGAGCCGATGATGTGGTACGGCAGGTCGTGGCGCTTGGCCAGCTCGCTGGTGCGGCCGTAGCGCTCCAGGAACCCGAAGGTGGACAGCGGCTCGAAGATCGACGTCCACACCGAGTTGTAGTTCACCGAGGAGGCCATGACGGCCACCAGGGCCTCGCCCGGGCCGAGCTCGGGCAGCGGGACCTCGTCCAGGTGGATCGACTTGCGCGGGTCCTTCTCGCGGGTCGTCATGCCCGCGAACATCTCCGTCTCGTCCTTGTGCACGGTGATCGCGCGGTACGACTCGGGCAGCGGCATGGCGGCGAAGTCGGCCGGCGTGGAGTCGGGCGACTGGATCGCGTCCAGGATGTCCTTCACGGTCACGGTGTTGCCTCCGGCGGTGAGCGCCCTGAGGGAGGGGCGCTGAGGGTTACGTCGGTCCTGCTTGGGGGTTTGGGGAAGTGCCGTCGGTTCGGCTGGGTGGTGCTGTTCGGCGGCGCTTTGTGGCGCGGGAGGGTGCCTGTGACGCAGGCGTCCGGGCGTACAGGCGATGGCCTGCCGGGACAGCCCGGACACCTTCAACGTATGGCACGGCGTGTCACCCCGCAAGGCACTGGGTGCCAGAACTTGCTCTCAGATGAAATCTTTACGTAACAGATGAGCGATGATCGATCGAACGGCCGCCGGAAGGGGTGAAAAAAAGGACGCCGGCATGCAAAAACGGCCACCCGGAGGGTGGCCGTTGTCACAGGGTCCGCAGGCGCTCAACGCTCCTTGAGCGCCTGCTCGATGGTGCGCATCACCTCGTCCAGCGAGGCGTCGGTCCGGGCGACGGTGACCAGCACCTCGCCCTGCGTGGTGGCCGCCGCGGCCGGGCCGGCGGGCTGCGGGGCGCCGCCGCGGCCCGCCCCGATGCCCGTCCCGAACGTCTTGCGGACGATCGCGAAGGCGTGGTCGAGCTGCGCCTCCACATCGCCCTGGCCGCCCGCCCGCAGCCAGCGCCGCAGCACGTGGTTGTGCGCGGTGACCACGGCCGAGGCGGCCACCTCGGCGAGCAGCGGGTCGTCGTTGGCGTCGTCGTCGTGCGCGTGCTCGTCGAAGTGACCGAGCAGATAGCGGGTGAACAGGCGCTCGTAGCGGGCCACCGACGCGATCTCCGCCTCGCGCAGGGTGGGCACCTCGCGCGTCAGCTTGTAGCGGGCGACCGAGATGTCCGGCCGGGCCGCGTACATCTTCATCACTTCCTTGATCCCGCGGCACACCGTGTCGAGCGGATGCTCGTGCGCGGGCGCCGCGTTGAGCACCGCCTCGGCGCGGACCAGGGTGTCGTCGTGGTCGGGGAAGATCGCCTCTTCCTTGGAGCGGAAGTGGCGGAAGAAGGTGCGGCGGGCGACCCCGGCCTGGGCCGCGATCTCGTCGACGGTGGTCGCCTCGTACCCCTTGGTCGCGAACAGCTCCATCGCGGCGGCCGCCAGCTCCCGGCGCATCTTGAGCCGCTGGGCGGCGGCGCGACCGCCCGCGGCACTCTCCGGCGCGTCGGGCGTGGCTGGTGTACGTGAGGACTTGGCGGGCTGGGACATGACCCGAACGTACTGCATGTACGCACGCCGGTGCGCGGCTGCCCGGTCCGTCCCGCCCGCGCCGGACGGCGGGCCGCCCGTCCCGGCGGGCGGGGCCGAGCCACCCGGATCGAGCAGCCCGCCCCAGTCCTCACCGGCCCGGAACCAGTCCCCGACGCCCTCAGCGGCGGGCATACTCGCGGAAGCCGCGACCGGTCTTGCGGCCGAGGCAGCCCGCGGCCACCAGGTGCTCCAGCAGCGGCGACGGGGCCAGCCCCGGGTCGCGGAACTCGCGGTGCAACACCCGCTCGATGGCCAGTGAGACGTCGAGACCCACCACGTCCAGCAGCTCGAAGGGGCCCATCGGGTAGCCGCCGCCCAGCTTCATCGCCGCGTCGATGTCGTCGAGGGAGGCGTAGTGCTCCTCCACCATCTTGATCGCGTTGTTCAGGTACGGGAAGAGCAGGGCGTTCACGATGAAACCGGCCCGGTCGCCGCAGTCCACCGCGTGCTTGCGGATCTTCCCGCAGACCTCGTGCACGGTGGCGTGGACGTCGTCGGCCGTGAGGACGGTCCGCACCACCTCGACCAGCTTCATGGCCGGCGCCGGGTTGAAGAAGTGCATACCGATCACGTCCTGCGGCCGCGAGGTGGCGCGGGCACAGGCCACCACCGGCAGCGACGAGGTCGTGGTCGCGAGGACCGCGCCCGGCTTGGCGACCTTGTCCAGCGTCGCGAACAGCTGCCGCTTGACCTCCAGGTCCTCGGCGACCGCCTCCACGGCCAGGTCCACGTCGGCGAACGCGTCGTAGGACCCGGCCGGGACGATCCGCTCCAGGGTCTGCGCCGCCGCCTCGGCGGTCAGCCGGCCCTTGTCCACGGACCGGGCCAGCGACTTGCCGATCCGGGCCTTGGCGGCCTGCGCCTTCTCCTCGCTGCGGGCGGCCAGAACCACCTCGTACCCGGCCTTGGCGAACACCTCGGCGATACCGGAGGCCATGGTCCCCGAGCCCGCCACGCCGACGCTGCGGACCGGCCGGCCGGCCACGGGGCCGCCGTCCTCCAGCGGCGTCAGCGCGTCCCGCACGACGGTGGCGCTGCCGGGAGCCTCGTAGGTGTAGAAGCCCCGCCCCGACTTACGGCCGGTCAGACCCGCCTCGGTGAGCTGCCGCAGGATCGGCGCGGGCGCGTGCAGCCGGTCGCCGGACTCGGCGTACATGGCCTCCAGGACGGTGCGCGCGGTGTCCACGCCGATCAGGTCGAGCAGCGCCAGCGGGCCCATGGGCAGGCCGCAGCCCAGCTTCATGGCCGCGTCGATGTCCTCGCGGGAGGCGTACTTCGACTCGTACATCGCGGCGGCCTGGTTCAGGTAGCCGAACAGCAGCCCGTCCGCGACGAACCCGGGGCGGTCGCCGACCGCGACCGGCTCCTTGCCCAGCTCGACGGCGAGGTCGGTGACCGCGGCGACGGCCTGCGGCGCCGTCAGCACCGAGGAGACCACCTCGACCAGCCGCATCGCCGGCGCCGGGTTGAAGAAGTGCAGGCCCAGCACTCGCTCCGGACGCGCCGAATCGGCGGCGAGCCGGGTGACGGACAGGGCGTTGGTGCCGGTCGCGAGGATGGTGTCGGGACGCACGATCCCGTCCAGCTCACGGAAGATCTGGTGCTTGGTCTCGTACGACTCCGGCGCCACCTCGATGACGAGGTCGGCGTCGGCCGCCGCCCGCAGGTCGGTGGCCGTGCGCACCCGGCCGAGCAGCTCGGCGCGCTCCTGGTCGGTGAGGCGGCCGCGCTCCACGGAGCGGGCGGTGGCGGCCTCCAGGGCGGCGACGGCCTTCGCGGCCTGCGCCTCGCTGACGTCGATGCCGATCACCTCACGGCCGGCCTGGGCCAGCACCTCGGTGATGCCGGTGCCCATGGTGCCGAGGCCGACGACGGCGACGGTCGTGAGCGGGGACAGGGAGGGGTCGGACTGGGGAGTGGCCATCGCGGGACTCCAGTGATGAGGGTGACGACTGGGAGCGCGCCCGGGTGCGCCGAGGGGGCGCACCGGGTGCGTGAGAACACGAGTACGTGCTGGTGAATGCGGGTGTTGCCGGGCTGCGAGCGCACACGCCCGGTGCCTGCCGTCGCCTGCGGGCGCGCACACGCCCCAAGGGGGAGACGGCGGGGGTCCGACCGGCCCTGTCCCGGGGCCGGGTCGTGCGGTACGAGACGTACCGAACCGACTGCTCTCACGGCGGCTGCGTCACCAGGCCGTCGTGAGGGGGTTGCGAGTGGGTGACTCGCTCGTCTGAGCTTAACTGCCGGGTAACGAGCGCGCCACCCCCCGGTCTTTGTGATCTGGCTCCCGCCGCTTCCGCGGTTGCCTACCCTCGGCGTCATGGACGAAGAGTTGCGATCACTCACGGAGCGTCTACGACGGGAGTCGGGCGGGACCCACGCCTTCGAGCAGCTGGCCGCCACCGAGGACACCGACGAACTCGCGGGTGTGCTCACCGAGCCCGGCCGGCCGCTGTGGGCCCGGGAGCTGGCCGCCTTCCGGCTGGGCACGGCGGGGGACCGGCGCGCCTTCGAGTCCCTTGTCCTGCTGCTCAACCACCGCGACCCGCCCCGCTGCGCCTCGGCGGCGCGGGCCCTGGCCCGGCTCGGAGACCCCCGCACCGCCCGCGCGGCCGCCGCTCTGGCCACCAACGAGCTGCGCGTCGCCTACGCCCTGCACCCGGTCCGGCTGCTGGTGGAGCTGCGCGCGCCGGAGTCCGTCCCGGCCCTGGTCACCACCCTGCGCCGCCGCCTCACCCCGCACGACCCCTACCGGCGCGTCGCGCTCGCCTGCGTGGAGGGTCTCGGCGAACTGGCCGACCCCGGCGCCCGACCCGTCCTGGAGGACGCCCTCGCGCACCCGGCCCTCGCCGAGGCGGCGGTCCACGCCCTCGCCCGCATTCCCGGCCCGAGGCGGCACGGACCCTAGGGTCCTTCTGACGGTCGTCCAAGACGCCGCGGAGAACCGTCAGCCGGAGCCGGGACCGTCAGGGACCGCACGTAGCGCACCTCGGGAACCCGGACTCCGGCCACCTGGAACGGCTCCTCGGCGCCGTCGGCCCGGAAACCGGCCCGTTCGTAGAAGCGGCGCGCCCGTTCGTTGCCCGCGAGGACCCAGAGGAACATGCGCGGGTGGCCGAGGGCGGCGCGGCGGCGCAGCGACTCCTGGAGGAGTGTGTGCCCGACACCGGTCCCCAGGTGGTCCGGGTCGACGTAGAGGGCGTACAACTCGGCGTCCTCCGTGCGCTGTTCGCCGTCCCGGTACGGGCCGTGCGCCGCCCAGCCGACGATCCGGCCGGTGCCCGCCGGCTCGGCGACGAGGTCCGACGCGCCTGCGTCGGCCCGCGCCAGCCGTGCCCGGAGCCGGTCGGCGTCCTCGGCCGGGTCGAGGGCGTCCAGATAGGACGGGGGGACCAGGCCCCGGTACGCGAACTGCCAGCCCCGGACGCGGATCGAGCCGACGTGGCCGCAGTCCGCCGCGGTCATCTGCCGGACCAGCAGCGGCGGCGACGTCATCGGCCCACCACCGCCAGGGCCTCGATCTCCATCAGGAACTCCGGCCGGACCAGGGCCGCGACCTGGACGGCCGAGGAGGCCGGGAGCCGGTCGTCGGGCAGGTGGGCGGCGCGGGCCGCGCGGACGGCCGGCATATGGCCCATGTCCGTGACGAAGTAGGTGAGTTTGACGACGTCGTCGAAGCCGGCCCCGGCCGCGGCCAGGCACCGCCGCAGGTTCTCGAACACCTGGCGGGCCTGGGCTTCCGGGTCGCCCTCGCCGACGATCCGGCCGGCCTCGTCCAGAGGCAGTTGTCCGGAGACCGCGACGATGCGGCCGGTGCCGAGGACGACATGCGAGTACTGCGCGGCGGGGGCGACACCCTCGGGGACGGCGATCCTGGTCAGCTCACTCATGCGTCCATGGTGGACCACGGGTCCGACAACGCCCGCCACCGAGGGACCACCGGGACCCGGTACGCCCGGCGGCCGGTCAGCCGCGGAAGCCCAGCAGGCCGTGCAGCACCGAACCGCGCGCCGTGCCGGTGGCGACCTTGGAGGCCAGGGGCTTCGGGTCCGGCTGTGCGGTGCACTCCGCGTCGACCTCGCCGGGGCCCCGCGGCACCGTGCCGTCGGTCAGGTAGCGCGCCAGGTGCTCGTCCAGGCAGTCGTTCCCGCTCAGCGTGATGCCGTGGTTGCCGCCGCCCCGCTCCACGACGAGGCTGGAGCCGCTCAGCAGCGCGTGCATCATGGCGCCGCCCTCGTACGGGGTCGCCGCGTCCTCGGTCGCCTGGAACAGCAGCACCGGCGGCAGCGCGTCGTTGAGGACGTTCAACGGGCTCAGCGCGCCGGTCGGCCAGAACGCGCACGGCGCGTTGTACCAGGCGTTGTTCCAGGTCAGGAAGGGAGCCTTGCGGTACACCGCCCAGTTGTCCGACCGCCACCGCGACCAGTCGGCCGGCCAGGTCGCGTCCCGGCACTCCACCGCCGTGTAGACGCTGTAGCCGTTGTCCCCGGAGGCGTCGACCGCGCCGAAGTTCTCGTACGCCTCGACCAGCGGCTCGTCGTCGCCGTCGTTCACGTACGCGGCGAACGCCTCGGCGAGGTGCGGCCAGTAGCCGTCGTAGTAGCCGCCGGGCAGGAAGGTGTCCTCCAGCTCGGCCGCGCCCACCCGGCCGCCGGCCGGCTTCCGGGCCAGCTCCGCCCGCATCGCGTACCACTCGTCCTCGACCTCGGCCGGGTCGCTGCCGAGCCGGTAGGTGCCGTCGTACCGGGCGATCCAGGCCATCAGCGCGCGGTGGCGGTCGTCGAAGGCGCGGTCCTGGGTGAGGTTGTCCTCGTGCCAGACGCCCGTGGGGTCCACCACGGAGTCCAGGACCATGCGCCGCACCCGCTGCGGGTAGAGCTTGGCGTACACCGCCCCGAGGTAGGTGCCGTAGGAGTAACCGAAGTAGTTCAGCCGCCGAGCGCCGAGCGCCGCCCGGATGGCGTCCATGTCGTGGGCCGAGGCTCGCGTGTTGATGTGCGGCAGGATGTCCGGGTACTTCCGCGCGCAGGCCTCCGCGAAGGACCTGGCCCGCGCCAGGTTCGCCTCCTCGACGGCGGCCGTGCCCGGCACCGAGTCGGGGCGGACCGGCGTGAAGTGGCCCGGCCGGCAGTTCAGGGCAGGGGTGCTGCGGCCGACGCCGCGCGGGTCGAAGCCGATCACGTCGTACCGGGCCGCCACCGCCTCGGGCAGCGCGGCGGCGACGAACCCGGCGAGGGACAGCCCGCTGCCGCCGGGGCCGCCCGGATTGACCAGCAGAGGGCCCTGGTATTCCGGTGCCGTGTGCGGGACGCGGGACAGCGCCAGGGTGATCTGTTCGCCGCGCGGGTCGGCGTGGTCCAGCGGCACCTTCAAGGACGCGCACTGCAGCGTCGGGTAGGCGGCGGTGGCGCACTTCTTCCAGGTGAGGCCGGGCTCCTCCCCGGTGGTCTTGGCATCCTCCCCGGTGGGCGCGGAGTCCTCCCCGATGAGCCCGGAGCCCTCACCGGTGGGCGCCGGTTCCTTCCAGGTGCGCTCGGCGGCGCGGGCGGTCTGCGTGGCGGGCGACGGGCCGGCGGTCGCGGGAACGGCGGTCAGCGTCCCGGTCACGACGGCGGCGGCTGCGCACAGCGCGGCTGCGCGTCTGTTCATGGGGCCTCCCCAGGACGGAGGGTGTACGGACCGCGTGGGTCACGGCCCTCGCCGCATCGTCCCGACGACACCGCCCTGAAGAACCCGTTCTGGAGATACTTGACCCGATCGGGTCGCCGGATCCGCTCGAACGCGCGCGGGCCGGCGAGAGGAGCCCCTCAGATCAGGGTGAGCTGGGTCGGCCGCGCCCGCTCCGGCTCCAGGGTGGGAGCGGACGCGGCCGCGGCGCGGTGCGCGCCCGCGCGCGTGGGGCCGATCCCGTACTCCTCGGCCAGTTCGTGCACCTGACGGGTGATCCGGCGCTGGTACCACCGGGGGGCGTAGGCGCCGTCCGCGTACAGCCGCTCGTAGCGGGCCACCAGGTGCGGGTGGTGCCGGCCGAGCCACGCCGTGAACCACTCGCGGGCACCGGGCCGCAGATGCAGCGTCAGCGGGGTCACCGAGGTGGCGCCGGCCGCCGCGACGGCCCGTACCGTCGCGCGCAGCCGGTCCGGCTGGTCGCCGAGGAAGGGGATCACCGGCGCCATCAGGACACCGCAGCCGATGCCGTGCCCGGCCAGGGCCCGCACCACGTCCAGGCGTCGCTCAGGGGCGGGCGTGCCCGGCTCCACGGTGCGCCACAGCTCGCCGTCGAGGAAGCCGACCGACACCGAGACACCGACGTCCGTCACCTCGGCGGCCTCTCGCAGCAGCTCCAGGTCGCGCAGGATCAGCGTGCCCTTGGTCAGGATCGAGAAGGGGTTGGCGTGGTCGCGCAGGGCCGCCAGGATGCCCGGCATCAGCCGGTAGCGGCCCTCCGCGCGCTGGTAGCAGTCGACGTTGGTGCCCATCGCGACGTGGTCGCCCTGCCAGCGGGGCGAGGACAGCTGGCGGCGCAGTACCTCGGGGGCGTTCACCTTGACGACGATCTGGGTGTCGAATCCGATGCCGGTGTCCAGGTCCAGATAGCTGTGCGTCTTGCGCGCGAAACAGTAAACGCACGCGTGCGTGCAGCCTCGGTAGGGGTTGACCGTCCACTCGAACGGCATGCGTGAGGCGCCCGGCACCCGGTTCAGGACCGAGCGGGCCCGCACCTCGTGGAAGGTGACGCCGGCGAACTCCGGTGTGTCGAAGGTACGGGTGGTCACCGCGTCCGCGCCGAACAGCGCGGCGTCGGCCGCCCGGCCGTGGCCGGTGTCCGCGGCGAGGTTCTCCCAGCGCATGGCGCCTCCTCGGTAGAGCTGACCACAGAATAGAACACGTGTTCCCTTGATCGTGCGAGGGCGTTTTCTGATCGTTTCGGCAGGACCCGATTTGGGTGCCCGGGGACCGGGGTGGTTGGCTTGCCCCAACCCCGAGAACACAGGACCTGGAGGAGCCCATGGCGCAGGTGGAGGCCACCACGGAGCGGGTCGTCGCGGCGGACCCGGAGACGGTGTTCGACGCGCTCGCCGACTACAGCGGCACGCGCGCGAAGCTGCTGCCCGAGCAGTTCAGCGAGTACGAGGTGCGTGAGGGCGGCGACGGCGAGGGCACCCTCGTCCACTGGAAGCTCCAGGCCACCAGCAAGCGGGTGCGCGACTGCCTCCTGGAGGTGACCGAACCCACCGACGGAGAACTGGTCGAGAAAGACCGCAATTCCTCGATGGTCACCACCTGGCGCGTCACCCCCGCCGGAGAGGGCGGCTCCCGCGTTGTCGTGACCACCACCTGGAACGGCGCCGGCGGCATCGGCGGCTTCTTCGAGCGGACCTTCGCCCCCAAGGGGCTCGGCCGCATCTACGACGTCGTCCTCGCCCGCCTCGCGGCCGAGGTCGAGAAGCCCTCCTGACCGACCGGAATCCCGGGACACCCGGTCCTGTCACCGGTTCGGGTGGTTCTGCCCCCGGGTCGGCCCGGGTCCGTAACTCGTCGCATCTGCCGGGAGTTGCCGCTTCACGCGGCAGACCGCTGGGCAGGTGCGACGAGGGGAGCGGCAGGTGGGCGGGACCACGCTGGAGCGTGACGCGACGACGGCGCCGCCGCTCCCGCCGGACCACCCGGCGCCCCCCGGCCTCGGCCCCCGCCGGGTGCGCCTGGTCTTCCTCGCGCTGATGCTCGTGCCGCCCCTGGCGGCGCTGGAGCAGATGATCGTCGCCACCGCCCTGCCGAGGATCGTCGGCGAACTGCCCGGCGTGGACCGGATGTCCTGGGCGATCACCGCCTACCTGCTCACCGCCACCGTCGGACTGCCCGTCCACGGCAATCTCGGTGACCTGCTCGGCCGCAAGGCGTCTTCCAGTTCGTCATCGTCGTGTCGGTCACCGTGCGGGCCGCCCGGGCGCCCCGTCAGGACATCGAGCTCGCCGCGGGCGCCGTCCTGCGCGGCACGGTGCGCGCCGACGGCGGCCGGGCGGTGCCGGACGCGCGCGTGACGCTGCCGGACGTGGCCGGCGACGTCGTCGGCACCCTGACCACCGGCCCGGACGGCGCCTTCCGGTTCGTCGACCTGGCCCGTGGCGAGTACACCGTGATCGCTTCCGGATACCCGTCGGTGGCCACCGTGCTCCGGGGCGCCGGCGGCGGCCGCACCGAGCGGGACCTGCTGCTCGGCCACGAGGACGGACAGTGCGGCGTACGGCTTTACCCAGCGCGGTGCTGGTGAAACCAATTCCGCCGATGCCGCACATCGCGACCTGCGTGCGCCGTACGGTGGTCGCAGCGGAACAGATCTTGTACAGCTCTGGGGAGAGAGGGTCAGGGCCATGGACCGTGGCACCGACAGGGACACGCCTCCCGGCCGCGGACCGGGGGCCGACGCGGCGGAGCCGGCCTCGGCTGCCGGGCGCGTCCCCCTGGCCGTGGTCGTGGTGGACCGCGAGGGTCTGGTCTCCCACTGGAGCAGCGGGGCCCGTCGGCTCTTCGGCGTCCCCAGGGAAGAGGCGATCGGGCAGCCCGCCCTCGATCTGCTGCCCGTCTCCGGAGCGCTGCCCGACGTCGACGAGGACCTGCCCTACGGGGACAGCGCAGCCTACGACGGCCTCGGCCCCGGCCTCGGCCCGTCCCTCAACCGTGGGTTGTCCTATCCGGCTGCCGGCCGGGCCCGGCTCACCGTGCCCGAGCCGGCCGGGGCGGCCACGCCGGAGGGCCGCAAGCGGGTCGACGTGCTGTGGTGGGCCTACCCGCTCGTGGGACCCGGACCGGAACGGCTCCTGGTGCTCGCCGCCGACGCGGGCGCGCTGCACCGGGCCGGCGCCGCGGACGACGCGTCCGCCGTCGAGCGGATCGCGCCCGGGTTCGCCCTGCACACCGACTTCCCCGGCGCCGAGCACCTCGCCCGCGAACTCCCGGGCATCCTGCCCGGCATGAGCGTGGGGGAGAGTTCCCGGGTCGTCTCCCAGGTGCTCGAACTGGGCTACCCCGTCCTGGAGTTCAGCCGGAGCGAGCGGGTGCCGGTCACCCCGGACTGGGGTGTCTCGCGCCGGGTCGAGCGCCGGGCACGCCGGGAGCGGGCCGCCCGGGCCGCCGCCGCGGGGGTGACGGCGTCGGCCGACCCCGACGACGAGCGCGACGACCTGGAACACACCGCCGTCCGTGAGCGCCTGGAGTTCCTCAACGAGGTCAGCGGCCGGATCGGCACCTCCCTCGACCTGTCCCGGACCATCGTCGAGGTGAGCAAGGCGGTCGTCCCCCGCTTCACCGACGTCGCCGGCACCTATCTGCGGGAACAGGTCGTCGCCGGTGAGGGGTTCCCGGACGGCGTGCCCGACACCACCACCCTGTGGCACCGGGTCGCCCTGGAGCACACCGACGAGCCCGGCCGCTGGGACGACGTCGTGCCGGTCGGCGAGGCCATGCCCTTCCCGGCGCACACGCCGTTCTTCCAGTGCATGACCACCGGGGAACCGGTCCTCGTGCCGCGCATCAGCGAGGAGATGGGCCACGCCATCGCCGCGCAGTTCGAGAAGCGCGACATCCGGCCCCTGATCAGCGGCCGGTCCATGCTCGTCGTACCGCTCAAGGCACGCCAGGTCGTGCTCGGTTTCATGATCCTTCTGCGCCACCCCGAGCGCGCGGAGTTCAACGACATGGACCGGGCCACCGGGGCCGAACTCGCCGCCCGCGCGGGCCTCGTGCTCGACAACGCGCGCATGTACACCCACCAGGAGAACGTCGCCGAGACCCTCCAGGACAGCATGCTGCCGCGCATCCCCGCGCGCCTGGCCGGCTGCGACATCGCCACCCGCTACCTGCCCGGGACGCTGCTCGGACGGGTGGGCGGTGACTGGTTCGACTCGGTGAAGCTCCCCGGTGCCCGCACCGCGCTCGTCGTCGGCGACGTCATGGGGCACGGCCTGAACTCGGCCGCCATGATGGGCCAGTTCCGTACGGCGGTGCAGACCATGGCGGCGCTCGATCTGCCGCCCGCCCAGCTGTTGCGCAACCTCGACGCCCTCGCCCAGCGGCTCGGCGACACCTACCTCGCCACCTGTCTGTACGCCGTCTACGACCCCATCGCGGGAGAGCTGCACCTCGCCAACGCCGGTCACATCCCGCCCGTCCTGGTCCGTGCGAGCGACGGTCGCAGCGAACTGCTCGACCTGCCCACCGGCGCCCCGATCGGCGTCGGCGGGGTGCCCTTCGAAGCGGTACGCGTGCGGGTGGAGCCCGGCGACCGGCTGGTGATGTGCACCGACGGCCTGGTCGAGGTGCGCGGCGAGGACATCGGGGTGGGCCTGGCCGCCCTGTGCGAGTCGGCCGCCCATCCGGCCGCCTCCATGGACGACGCGTGCGACGCCATCATCCGTGCCCTCGCCGCGACCTTCGCCAAGGCGGGCCGGGGCGACCGGAAGGACGACGTGGCGCTGCTGATGGCCCGGCTGGGCGGCATCGGCCCCGACCAGGTCGCCGAGTGGCGCCTCCCCCTGACGCCCGCCGAGGTCGGGCGGGCCCGTGCCGTCGTGCGAGAACAACTCCACGACTGGGGCCTGGGCCGGCTGGCCGACACCACCGAGCTGCTGGTGAGCGAGCTGGTCACCAACGCCGTACGGCACTCCCGCGGTCGCCCCGTCGCCCTGCGGCTGGTGCGCGGCGAGACCCTGCTGTGCGAGGTGGACGACGACGACCACGAACTGCCGACGCTGCTGAGCGCGGGCCCCGACGACGAACGGGGCCGCGGCCTGCGGGTGGTGACCACCCTGGCCCGGGAGTGGGGCACCAGCCGGACCGGTACCGGCAAGAGCGTCTGGTTCGAGCTGACCCTGCCGCGCCGCTGAACACGGCGGCGGTCCCGCACACCGTGCGGGAGGCGGCCCCACCGCTCGAACGAACGGGGAGGAACGCGCGAGCGGTTGTAAGCGCTCACCCCGGGGCGGTAGACCGTACAGGGCCGTCATCCGCGACGGATCCGTCGACCACCCCGGGGAGTTGGGCATGAGCGTGACGAGTGGGTACCGCGAGTCCTGGGAGGGCTTCTGGCGCGAGGCGCCCGACGCGCCGGGGGAGGTGTTCTGGGACGCCGAGGCGGACGTGACCGCCGAGCTGCACCTGCCCCTCCTCGTGCCCCATCTCCTCGACGACCGGCTGCCGTTGGTCGACCTCGGCTGCGGCAACGGCACCCAGACCCGGTTCCTGGCCGACCGCTTCCCGCGGGTGATCGGCGTCGACCTCGCCGAGGCGGCGCTCGACCGTGCGCGCAGGGCCGACCCGGCGGGCCGGGCCGAGTACCGGCTGCTGGACGCCGCCGAGAAGGGCGCGGCGGACACCCTGCACGCGGAGCTCGGCGACGTCAACGTCTATATGAGGGGTGTCCTGCACCAGTGCCTGCCCGACGACCGGCAGCCGCTGGCCGACGGGGTCGCGGCGCTGCTGGGGCAGCGCGGACGCGTCTTCCTGGTCGAGCCGTCGCACGCGGCCCGGTCCGTGCTCGGCGCACTCGTCCAGGGGCCGTCCGGGCCGCCGCCCAAGATCGCGCCGATCTTCCGGCACGGCATAGCCCCCGGCGAGATCCACGACGCCGAGGTTCCCGGCCATCTGCGCACCGCCGGGCTCACCGTCCTCGCCTCCGGAGAACTCCCCCTGACCACGACGGAGCGCGGCCCCGACGGGCGGCGCGTGCAGTTGCCGTCGCGGTGGCTGGTGGCGGGCCGGACGGACTGACCGGCTGACGGGGCCGGCAGGCGGGGGACCGGGCCGCGCGCCACACCTCCCATTTCATGCGAAAAACTTTTCGTGTGACTGTTGACGACCCCCGGAGTGGCGGAGATGCTGGAAGCATCCTTCTTTACCTCCTCTTGAAGGCGTGATGGCCATGTCCCCGGACGTCGCTCCCGCGACCGGCCGTTCCCGCCGACGGGCCCCCGTGGGCGCGGTGCTGGCGGACCGCCTCGATGACGCCGCGGTGGTGGATGCCGCGGTCCGGCTCGCCGCTGCCCGCGGGGCGCCGCTGCTGCTCATCGCGGTCCTGCCGCCCCTGCCGCCCAGGGCTGCGGCCCGTTCGGACGGCGTCGCCACCCGCGTGGTGCTGGGAAGGGCGCTGTCGCGCGTGGGCCGTTCCGGTGTGGACCACCGGCCGGCCGCCTATCACCGGCCGGCCGGACGTGCCGGGCGGCTGGACGCGGCCAAGGGCCTGCTGGACGTGGCCGTCGCCCACCGGTGCCCGCTGCTCGTCGTCTCCCGCACCGGACCGGCGGGGCTGGACGCCGGCACGGTGATGGAGGCGGCCGCGATTCGCGGCGGTCCCCTCGTCCACGCGGCCCCACCGGTGACCTGGGCGCCCCTGGCCGCGCCCGCGGGGCGGCTCGGCGGGGCGGGCGGCGGGCCGTTCCGGCCTGTGTCCGGCGCCGCCCCCGAGTAGCCGCCTCGTCAGGTCGGGGGGCGTCGGCGCCGCGCGCACGTCGGCGCCGGGGCGGGGTGGAGTGGTGGCGTCGTCTGCGGGACCCGGCCCCGGCCGGTGGTGCTAGGGCGTGGCCGCGTGCTCGGAGCCGGTGGCGGGGATGTCCTCGCGGTGCAGGAAGGTGGCCAGCAGGTCGCCGACGGGGCGGTCGGCCTCGGTCGGGTGGCGCAGGCCGACGGTCGGGTCGATGGTGTAGCGGTTGCGGCGGCCCACCCGGGTGCGGGTGAGGTATCCGGCCGCCTCGAGGTCGGCCACGATCAGCTGTACGGCGCGTTCGGTGATGCCGATCAGGTCGGCGACGTCCCGTCCCCGCGCTTCCGGGTCGCGGGCGAGGGCGATGAGGACGCGGGCGTGGTTGGTCAGAAACGTCCAGTGGTCGCCGCGCGCGGCGGAGGGCTGCCTCATGACCCTCATCATACGAACGCCGTGACCCGTGACCAACACCATGTTTTCGCGAAAAAATATTGCCGAAAAACTTTTCGCGTAATGCTTGACGGGGGTAGAGGCCACGAGTGACGCTGGAGGCACGTCGTCTCTTCCGTTTCGACTCGCCGGAAGCCTCGCTGGAAGCCGAACCACCATGAATGAACTGTCGTTCGCCGTCCCGCTGTGGGTGTGGGCCGCCGTCACCCTCGGGATCGGCGTCATGCTCGCCGTCGACCTGATCGCGCACCGCGACAACCATGTGATCGGATTCCGCGAAGCCGCGCTGTGGAGCGCGCTGTGGATCGCCGTCGGCCTGGGCTTCGGCCTCATCCTGTGGGCCTGGCAGGGGGGTGAGACCGCTTCCACCTACTACGCCGGCTATCTGATCGAGAAGGCCCTGTCGATCGACAACGTCTTCGTCTTCGCGCTGGTGTTCTCGTTCTTCGCCGTGCCGGACGCCTACCAGCACAAGGTCCTGTTCTGGGGCGTTCTCGGAGCGCTGGCCGCCCGGCTGGTGTTCATCTTCGTCGGCGCCGAACTGCTGCAGGTGTTCTTCTGGACCGCCTACCTGTTCGGTGCGTTCCTGATCTGGACCGGCTGGAAGATGGCCGTCTCCAAGGACGAGGAGGTCCACCCCGACCGGAACCCCGTCGTCCGCCTGGTCCGGAGGCTCATCCCCACCGACCCGCGGTTCCACGGCGACAGATTCTTTCTGCGCCTCCGCGGCCGCAGGGTGGCGACGCTGCTGTTCGTGACCCTGGTGGCCATCGAGGCCACCGACCTGATCTTCGCCGTCGACTCCGTGGCCGCCGTCCTCGCGATCACCACCGACACCTTCCTGGTGTGGACCGCCAACGCCTTCGCGGTCCTGGGCCTGCGCAGCCTGTACTTCTGCCTGGCCGGGCTCCTGCGCCGTTTCCAGTACCTGCACTACGGCCTCGCGGTCCTGCTCGCCTTCGCGGGCGTCAAGCTCATCCTGTCCGAGACCCCGGTCGGCAAGCTGCCCGTGCCCCTCACCCTCGGCGTCATCGCGGTCACCATCACGGTGTCCATCGCCTGGTCCCTCATCGCCACCCGAGGGGGGACCGGCGGCACCGCGGACCGCCCGGGGCCTACCCCGGACCGTGCTGAGCCCACCTCGGACCGTCCCGAGCCCACCTCGGACCGTCCTGAGCCCACCCCGGCAGGTGACATCCCTGCCGCGGCCGGTCGCCACCGCGCCGCACAGGACGCCCCCGGTCGTGATCGGCCCGGTCCGGGACGCTCCGCACACCGTCCCCCGAAGCGGTGAACGCGGCGGATCCGCCGAGCGCCGCTCGGGGTACTCCCGGCGGGGCGGCGGCGTGACTGCCGCGCTTCACGACCGGACCGGTACGACCATGCGGACGTACCGCGTCGCCCGGCCCTGAGGAGGAACCGTGAACAGCGAAGAGAGAGCGCCGGTGGCCACCGGTGTCACCGGCGGACGACTTGCCGGGCTCCGCTCGTGGAACCTGGGACTCACCCTGCTGCACCTGGTCCAGGCCGCGGCGATCGTCGTCCTGGCGGGGGACTTCTCCATCACCGTCACCTCCTCGGTCCCCGAAGGGCCGCCGGGAACCAGGGCGCCCGCCCCCGAAGCGCTGTTCGACGTACCGATCGGCTGGGCCGTCGGCGCCTTCCTGGCTCTGGCGGCCCTGGACCACCTGGTGACGGCGACGGTGGGCCGCGCCGCCTACGAGCGCGATCTACGGCACGGCATCAACCGGTTCCGTTGGGTGGAGTACGCGCTGAGCGCGACGCTGATGGTGCTCCTCATCGGCTTCTACGCGGGCATCACCAACATCAACGCCGTCATCGCCGTCGCCGGTGCCAACATCGGGATGATCCTCTTCGGCTGGCTGGAGGAGCGGATGAACCCGCCGGGGCGCGCGGCGACCACGATGCTCCCGTTCTGGTTCGGGACGCTGATCGGCGTGACGCCGTGGATCTCGATCGCCTACAACGTCGTCGCGGCCGACACCGTCCCCGGGTTCGTGTACGGGATCGTGCTGGTCCAGGCCGTCCTCTTCTTCAGCTTCGGACTGAATCAGTGGCTCCAGTACCGGCAGGCCGGCCGGTGGTCCGACTACGCCTACGGTGAGAAGGGGTACCTGGTGCTCAGCCTCGTGGCGAAGTCGTTGCTGGCGTGGCAGATCTTCGGGGGCTCGCTGTCCGGCTGAACGGGCGGGGCCGCGACCGGCCGCGGGGCACGGGCGGCAACACCTCCGGGGGCCCCGCGGCAGCCGCCCGGGGTGGGCCCGGCCTCCTCGGCCTCCTGGGAAGTCACCGCGGCGCCGCGTAACGTGACGCACCATGAAGATCCTCATCAGCGCCGACATGGAGGGCGCCACGGGGGTGACCTGGCCGGCCGACGTGCTGCCGGGCACCCCGCAGTGGGAGCGGTGCCGGGCGATGTTCACCTCCGACGTCAACGCCGCCGCCCTCGGGTTCTACGCCGGCGGCGCCGACGAGGTCGTGGTCAACGAGGCCCACTGGACCATGCGCAACCTGCTCCTGGAGCGGCTCGACGAGCGGGTGGAGATGCTCACCGGCCGGCACAAGGGGCTGTCCATGGTGGAGGGTGTGCAGCACGGTGACGTCGACGGCATCGCGTTCGTCGGCTACCACGCGGGCGCCGGCATGGACGGCGTCCTCGCCCACACCTACCTCGCCAACCAGATCACCGGCGTCTGGCTGAACGATGTCAGGGCCAGCGAGGGTCTGCTCAACGCCCAGGTGGTCGCCGAGTACGGGGTGCCGGTCGTCCTCGTCACCGGGGACGACATCGCCTGTGAGGACGCCCTCGGGTACGCGCCGGAGGCGCTGAAGGTCGCCGTGAAGGACCACGTCTCGCGGTACGCGGCCGTGTGCCGGACACCGGCCCGTACCGCCGCCGACATCCGGGCCGCCGCCGAGCAGGCGGCCACGCTCGCCGTACGACAGGATCCGGTCGTCGGCGGACCGTATACAGTCGCCGTCGAGTTCGACGCCGAACACCTCGCCCAGGCAGTCACCGTGGTGCCCGGCGTGGACCGTGTCGGCGAGCGCAGGATCGCGTACACCAGCGAGACGATGTACGAGGGGATCCGCACCTTCAAGGCGGTCACCACGATCGCCTCGGCCGCCGTGGAGGAGCAGTATGGCTGACCAGCAGGCCCTGGACGAGGTGGTGCGGTTCACCTCCGACCTGATCCGCATCGACACCACCAACCGGGGCGGCGGCGACTGCCGTGAGCGGCCGGCCGCCGAGTACGCGGCCGAGCGGCTGGCCGGAGCCGGTCTGGAACCGGTGCTGCTGGAGCGCACCCCCGGCCGCACCAACGTCGTCGCGCGGCTCGCGGGCACCGACCCGGCCGCCGACGCACTGCTCGTCCACGGCCACCTGGACGTCGTCCCCGCCGAGGCCGCCGACTGGAGCGTGCACCCCTTCTCCGGGGAGGTCCGCGACGGGGTGGTGTGGGGGCGCGGCGCGGTCGACATGAAGAACATGGACGCGATGATCCTGGCCGTCGTCCGCTCCTGGGCCCGTCAGGGGGTGCGGCCCCGGCGCGACCTCGTCATCGCCTTCACCGCCGACGAGGAGGCCAGCGCCGAGGACGGCTCCGGGTTCCTCGCCGACCACCACCCGGGGCTCTTCGAGGGCTGCGCGGAGGCCGTCGGAGAGTCCGGCGCCTTCACCTTCCACGACGGGAACGGACGGCAGCTCTACCCCATCGCGGCGGGGGAGCGGGGCACCGGCTGGCTGAAGCTCACCGCACGCGGCCGGGCCGGTCACGGCTCGAAGGTCAACGACGAGAACGCGGTGACCCGGCTCGCCGCGGCCGTCGCCCGCATCGGCGAGCACGTGTGGCCGACGCGTCTGACACCGACCGTACGGGCCGCCCTCAACGAACTCGCCGCCCTCTACGGCATCGAGACCGACCTGAGTGACGTGGACGCCCTGCTGGACAAGCTCGGGCCGGCCGCCCGGCTGGTCGAGGCAACGGTGCGCAACAGTGCCAACCCGACCGTCCTGGAAGCCGGTTACAAGGTCAACGTGATCCCAGGGGAGGCCGTCGCCCACGTCGACGGACGATATCTGCCGGGCGGCGAGGACGAGTTCCGCACCACGCTCGACGAACTCACCGGGCCGGACGTCGACTGGGAGTACCTCCACCGCGAGGTCGCCCTGCAGGCGCCGGTGGACTCGCCGACCTACACCCGGATGGCCGCCGCCGTCCGGGAGTTCGCCCCCGAGGGGCACGTGGTGCCGTACTGCATGTCCGGCGGCACCGACGCCAAGCAGTTCTCCCGACTGGGCATCACCGGCTACGGGTTCGCGCCCCTGCGGCTGCCGGAGGGCTTCGACTACCAGGCCCTGTTCCACGGGGTCGACGAGCGGGTCCCGGTCGACGCGCTGCACTTCGGCGTCCGCGTCCTGGACCGGTTCCTGCGGACGGCGTGACCGAAGGAGGGGGAACGGTGCGGATCCTGCCGTACGGGGAGTGGCCGTCGCCCGTCGACGCGGCCCTGGCCGCCGCGCACGACGGGCGCCCCGAGGACGTGGGCGTCGTCGGCGACGAGGTGTGGTGGACAGCGCCCCGCCCGGAGGAGGGCGGCCGGCGCGCGCTGGTGCGACGGCGCGCGGACGGCGTCGAGGAGGAAGCGCTGCCCGCACCGTGGAACGTGCGCAGCCGGATCATGGAGTACGGCGGCACGCCCTGGGCCGCCGTACCGCGGGACGGGCGGCCGCTCGTGGTGTTCGCGCACCACGCCGACCAGCGGCTGTACCGCTGGGAGCCGGGCGGCGAACCCCGGCCGCTCACCCCCCTGTCTGCGGTGGGCGGCGGACTGCGCTGGGCGGAGCCGCTGATCCGGGCGGACCGGGGCGAGGTCTGGTGCGTGCTGGAGGAGTTCACCGGTGACGGACCCGGCGACGTGCGCCGCGTCCTGGCCGCCGTACCGCTGGACGGGTCGGCCGCCGAGGACCGCGGGGCCGTGCGGGAACTCACCGACGACCGGCGGCGGTTCGTCACCGGTCCCCGGCTCTCCCCGGACGGCACGAGGGCGGCGTGGCTGGCCTGGGACCATCCGCGGATGCCGTGGGACGGCACCGAACTGCTGGTCGCCGACGTGGCGGCCGACGGGACGCTGCGGCGGGTGCGGACGGTGGCCGGCGGGCCGCGGGAGTCCCTCGCCCAGGTCGAATGGTCGACGGACGGCGCTCTGCTGTACACCAGCGACCGCAGCGGGTGGTGGAACCTGTACCGCGACGGCCGTCCCCTGTGCCGCCGGGAGGAGGAGTTCGGCGGGGCGCTGTGGCGGCTCGGCGCGCGCTGGTTCGCGCCGCTGGCGAACGGCCTGATCGCGGTGGTCCACGGTCGGGGGCCGGCCGTCCTCGGGATACTGGATCCCGAGACCGGTGAGGTGGTCGACGCGGCCGGACCCTGGACCGAGGTCGCACCCACCCTCGCCGTGCACGGCGAACGGGTCGTCGCCGTCGCGGCCAGCCCGCGCAGCGCCCACGAGGTCGTGGAACTGGACACGCGCACCGGCCGCGCCCGGGTGATCGGCGCCGAACACACCGACGCCGTGGACCCCGCCCACTACCCCGAGCCGCGCCTGCGCACCTTCACCGGACCCGACGGCCGGGAGATCCACGCCCACGTCTACCCGCCCCACCACCCCGGCTGCGCCGCCCCCGACGCCGAGCTGCCGCCGTACGTGATCCGCGCGCACGGCGGCCCCACCGACCGCGCCGCGCTCGTCCTGGACCTGGAGACCGCCTACTTCACCTCCCGTGGCATCGGCGTCGTGGACGTCGACTACGGGGGATCCACCGGCTACGGTCGGGCCTACCGCGAGCGGCTCCGCGAGCAGTGGGGCGTGGTCGACATCGAGGACTGCGCCGCCGTCGCCCTGGCCCTCGCCGACGAGGGCACCGCCGACCGCGACCGGCTCGCCGTCCGCGGTGGCAGCGCCGGCGGCTGGACCGCGGCCGTCTCCCTGGCCACCACCGACGTCTACGCCTGCGGCACGATCAAGTACCCCGTCCTCGACCTGACGGGGTGGGCGACCGGCGAGACCCACGACTTCGAGTCCCGCTACCCGGACACGCTGGTCGGCCCCCTCGACGAGGTCCCCGGACGGTACACCGAGCGCTCGCCGGTCGAGCACGCCGACCGGATCACGGTGCCGTTCCTGCTGCTGCAGGGCCTGGACGACGTGATCTGCCCGCCCGCGCAGTGCGAGCGTCTGCTGGCCCGGTTCGCCGGGCGGAACCTCCCGCACGCCTACCTCGCCTTCGAGGGCGAGGGACACGGCTTCCGCCGCGCCGACACCGTCAAGCGGGCACTGGAGGCGGAACTCTCCCTGTACGCCCAGGTGTTCGGGCTGAGACCGCCCGGCATCCCGACGCTGGAGCTGCTGAAGTGAAGGAACTCGTACGGCCCGCACGGCTGGCGCCCGGCGCCCGGGTGGCCGTCGTCGCGCCCAGCGGGCCGGTGCCCGAGGAGCGCCTGCAGGCCGGACTCGACGTGCTGCGCGGCTGGGACCTCGACCCGGTCGTCGCCCCCCACGTCCTGGACCGGCACGGCGCCTTCGACTATCTCGCGGGCGCCGACGCCGACCGGGCGGCCGACCTGCAGCGCGCCTGGTGCGACCCGTCCGTCGACGCCGTGCTGTGCGCGCGGGGCGGCTACGGCGTCCAGCGCATGGCCGACCTGCTCGACTGGGAGGCCATGCGGGCGGCCGGACCCAAGGTGTTCGTCGGCTTCAGCGACATCACCGCGCTCCACGAGGCGTTCGCCGCCCGGCTCGGCCTGGTCACCCTGCACGGGCCGATGGCCGCCGGGATCGACTTCGTCAAGAACGCCCGCGCGCAGGACCACCTGCGGGCCACGCTGTTCGCCCCCGAGACGGCCCGGGTCATCGCCTCCGGCGGCGGCCCCCTGGTCCCGGGCCGGGCGCGGGGCGTGCTCCTCGGCGGCTGCCTGTGCCTGCTCGCCGCGGAGCTGGGCACCCCCCACGCCCGCCGCTCGGCGCGCGGCGGACTGCTGTGCCTGGAGGACGTGGGGGAGGAGACCTACCGGCTGGACCGCTACCTCACCCAGCTGCTGCGGTCGGGATGGCTGGAGGGGGTGGCCGGTGTGCTGCTCGGCTCCTGGGAGCGGTGCGACCCGTACGAGCGGGTGCGGGCCCTGCTGGCCGACCGGCTCGGCGGGCTCGGGGTGCCGGTGGCCGAGGACTTCGGCTTCGGCCACTGCGACGGAGCGCTGACGATCCCCTTCGGGGTCCGGGCGGACCTGGACGCCGACGCCGGCACCCTGACCCTGGACCGGCCGGCCCTGCGCTGACCCACCCCGGCCCCGCCGCGACGGGGACGCGGCCTCGCGCGGACGGGCGACCCGGCCCCGGCCCCGTCCTCGTGCGCGGCCGTCCCGGACCCCGTGCGTGGCGGTACCGGCCCGGCCGCGCCCCGGTCTGCGGCCCGGTCGCGGCCCGGACGTCCCGGAGTGCGGGCGCGCAGCTGCGGGCGCACCCTGGAGCCATGAGCCCGAAGACTTCCGAGACCTCGACGAAGGGCGGCGCCAGGGTCGCGGTGACACCGGCCCGGATCGCCGTGCTGGTGCTCGCCGTCCTCGCTCTGGTCTTCATCTTCGAGAACACCCAGAAAACGGAGATCAGGCTGCTGATCCCCGTGGTCACCATGCCGCTGTGGACGGCCCTGCTCGCCACCGGACTGATCGGCGTCCTGTGCGGGGCGTACCTCATGAGACGCAGGCGGTAACCGTGCGCATGCCACCACCGGTGGCGTCGTAGGCTGGCCGGATGCCGCACCGCACCGGACTCCGTCACATCGCCGAGGGAGCCCGCGTCGGCCTGCGGGCGTTCTCCCTCTCCGACGCCGACGAGTTCACCGCGCGGGCCCGGGAGAGCCGGGAACTGCACCACCCGTGGCTGTTTCCGCCCCTGACGCCCGAGGAGTACGCCGGCTATGCCGGGCGGCTGATCGAGGACCCGGCGCGGGCCGGGTTCCTGGTGTGCACCCTCGAGGACGGGGCCATCGCCGGGTTCATCAACATCAACAACATCGTCCGCGGCGGCTTCCAGAACGGCGCCCTCGGCTACGGAGCCTTCGCGCACGCCGCGGGGCGCGGTCTGATGCGCGAGGGCCTCGACCTGGTGGTGGGCTACGCGTTCGGGCCGATGCGGCTGCACCGGCTGGAGATCAACGTGCAGCCCGGCAACGCGGCCTCGATCGGCCTGGCCCGCGCCTGCGGCTTCCGGCGGGAGGGCTTCTCCCCGAAGATGATCTACATGGACGGGGGGTGGCGGGACCACGAGCGGTGGGCCCTCACCGCCGAGGCGCGGCCTTCCGGTTGATCTTCATGGTGTCCAGGTCGGTGACCGTCGACCGCAGGCCCGTCCATCCGTAGCCCAGGGCCCGCAGCGTGGTCTCGGCGCGGTCCTCGGCGATCGCACCGGCCATCTCCTCGCCGTCCGCCGCGTCCGACACCACCACGTAGCGCATCGAGAAGTGCTTCAGCGGGCGCGGCTCGTACGTCAGCGTGCCCTCCTCGGTGAACCGCATGCTCGCCAGCCCGTGCCGGCCGGCCTCGGTGAGCAGCCGCTCCCGGGCCTCCTCGGTGAGCCCGTCCCAGGTGCCCCGGACGATCACCCGGTACGTGTGCCGCTCGCTCACTGTCACTCCTCGCGCGGTCGTCGCTCGTCGAACGCCCGACTCTACGTCGACGGGGCCGCGGCGCACGCGGCATTTTCGTCAGGCCGGCCGGCGGTCGACGTACTCGTAGACCGCGCCGTCCGGATGGCGGGCGATCAGGTTGCGGCCGACGGGGGTGGGCACCGGGCCGGCGATGATGTCCGCGCCGAGTTCCGTCAGCGTCCGGTGCGCCTCGCCGACATCGGTGACCGCGATCGTCGCCGCCACCTTGCGCAGCACCTCCAGCTCCGCCGCGGGGCCGCTCATCAGCAGGAAACAACCGGCCGCGGCCACCTGGACCCCGCCGCGCTCGAAGCGCAGCGCCGGGGTGCCGGCGAGGCGTTCGTAGAAGGGGACGGCGGTCTCCAGGTCATCGACGCAGACGCGCAGGGTGGCTCCCAGAATGTCCATGGTCCGAGCCTAGTCGGCGCGGCGGCGATGCGGTGATCGGTTGCGGTGAACGGACCGTGCGGCGCGCGGTCCGGCCCCGGACCGCGCGCCGTTACGCTCCGGTCACCTCAAGTACCCGGCGGTCATGGACACCTTGCCGCATCCCGACCGCCCCGACCGCCGGGCGGCCGACGAGTTCGTTCGGGTGGCGCGGAAAGCCGTCCGCGAGGAGCCGCGCGCGGCCCGCCGCCCCTCCGGCACCGTTGCGCCGGCCGGACGCCCGGCCGCGCCCACCGGTCCCGGCGCGCCGGGCGCCGCCGACGCCGGGACCGAGCCCGCCACCGACCCCGAGACGCCGCACCACCGGGCCTGACCCGCTCGCCCGCCCGGTGGTGCGACCCGCCCCGGCAACCTTGGTCAGGGCAGCTGAGGCAGCACCTTCGTGCGGTAGAAGTCGAAGAACCCGCGCTGGTCGGGGCCGATCTGGTTGACGTAGACCCGGTCGAAGCCGGCGTCCGCGAACTCCCGCAGCGTCGCGACATGCTCGTCCACGTCGTCCCCGCACACCGTGTTCTTCGCGACCATCTCCTCGGTGACCAGCGGCTCCAGCTGCTCGAAGTGGCTCGGCGTGGGCAGGATCTGGCCCATCTCGCCGGGCAGCAGCTGGTTCGACCACAGCGAGCGCACCGTGCGCACCGCCTCGTCGCGGTCGGCCCCGTAGCAGACCTTCGTGCCGCCGAGGACCGGCTTGGTGCCACCACCGCCCTTGCGGAACTGCTCCACCATCGACGCGTCCGGCATCATCGTGATGTAGCCGTCGCCCACCCGGGCCGCCAGTCCGGTCGCCTTCGGCCCGAAGCCGGAGATGTCGATCGGCACCGGCTCGTCGGGGACGGTGTACAGCCGGGCGTTCTCCACCGTGTAGTGGGTGCCGTAGTGGCTGACCTCCTCACCGCTGAACAGCTTCCGCATGACCAGGACGGCCTCCTCCAGCATCTCCATGCGGACGTTCGCGGGCGGCCAGGCGTCCCCCAGGATGTGCTCGTTGAGCGCCTCGCCGGTGCCCACACCCAGGCGGAAGCGGCCGTTCGTCATCACCGCGCTGGTCGCGGCGGCCTGCGCGATCACCGCCGGGTGGATCCGCACGGTCGGGCAGGTCACCGCCGTCTCGATCGGCAGCGAAACCGCCTCCGAGAGCGCGCCGATCACCGACCACACGAACGGGCTCTGGCCCTGCGCGTCGTTCCAGGGGTGGTAGTGGTCGGAGATCCACAGCGACTGGAACCCTGCCTGCTCGGCCATCCGCGCCTGCTCGACGAGGTCCGCGGGGCCGAATTCCTCGCAGGACAGGAAGTAGCCGTACTCGGCCATGGGGGGTACCTCCGGGGGCTGGCGAACGAGTGGAGTGCGCCGTCCGGGTACCCGGCGGCCCGGCGGGAAACCGGCACACGTTTGGCCCGGACGGCTGGGGAAACGCGGAACCCTCGGACGTGGACACAGACCCCTGTACGTGGCAGCGCCCCTGCCACCGCACACCGTCGGAGGCGAACCCCGTGAGTCGACCCCGCATCGTGATCGTCGGTGCCGGCTTCGCCGGATACCGCACGGCCCGCACCCTGGCCCGCGAGGCCCGGGGGCGCGCCGACATCACCCTGCTCAACCCGACCGACTACTTCCTGTACCTGCCGCTGCTGCCCCAGGTGGCCGCGGGCATCCTCGAACCGCGCAGGGTCACCGTTTCGCTCGCCGGCACCCTTCCGGACGTACGACTGGTCCTCGGCGAGGCCGACCACATCGACCTGGACGCGCGCACCGTTCACTTCACCGACCCCGAGGGCGACAACGGCACCCTCGGCTACGACCGGCTCGTCCTCGCGGCCGGCAGCGTCAACAAGCTGCTGCCGCTGCCCGGGGTCGCCGAGCACGCCCACGGCTTCCGCGGGCTGCCCGAGGCGCTGTACCTGCGCGACCACGTGACCCGCCAGGTCGAACTGGCCGCCGGGGCCGACGACCCGAGGAGCTGCTCCGCCCGCTGCACGTTCGTCGTGGTCGGCGCCGGCTACACCGGTACCGAAGTCGCCGCCCAGGGACAGCTGTTCACCGACGCCCTGGTCCGCAAGCACCCCCTGCGCCAGGGCATCCGGCCGCGCTGGATGCTGCTCGACATCGCCGACCGGGTGCTGCCGGAACTGGACCAGCGGCTGTCGGACACCGCCGACCGGGTGCTGCGCGACCGGGGCGTCGACGTGCGCATGGGGACCTCGGTGAAGGAGGCCACGCACGACGGGGTCCTGCTCACCGACGGCGAGTTCGTCGACACCCGCACCCTGGTGTGGTGCGTGGGCGTCCGGCCCGATCCGCTCGCCGAGTCACTGGGGCTGCCGATGGAGCGCGGACGGCTCCTGGTCGAGCCGACGCTGCAGGTGCCGGGCCGACCGGAAGTGTTCGCGTGCGGTGACGCGGCCGCCGTGCCCGACCTCGACGACCCCGGTCAGTTCACCCCGATGACCGCGCAGCACGCGTGGCGGCAGGGCCGGGTGGCCGGGCTGAACATCGCGGCGACGTTCGGGGACGGACGGCTGCGGCCCTACCGGCACAAGGACAAGGGGTTCGCCGTCGACCTCGGCGGGGTCCAGGCAGCCGCCAACCCGTTCGGCGTGCCGCTGTCCGGCCCGGTGGCGGGTGCTGTCACCCGCGCCTACCACTTGGCCGCGATGCCCGGCAACCGCGTCCGGGTCGCCGCCGACTGGCTCCTGGACGCCGTACTGCCGCGCCAGGGCGTGCAGTTGGGCCTCGTGCGGTCCTGGTCCGTACCGCTGGACACCGCGTCCCCGGAGCTGGCGCGGGTGCCAGGGGGGCAGGAGCGGGAACGCGAACGGAAGGACCGGGACGACGGCCGGGCCCGCTCGGGGCCGCGCCGTGCGGCCGCCGGGAAGCAGGCCGGCGCCGAGCCGGCCGCGAACCGGCCCGACGACGAACCCGCCAGGAACCAGCCGGACGGTGAGCCGGCCAAGAACCAGCCGGGTGGCGAACCCGCCAGGAACCAGCCGGGCGGTGAACCCGCGAGGAACCAGCCCACCGGCGGAGCCACCCCTGCCGAAGGAGATCAGTAGAGCCATGGACACCGCAGAACTTGCCGCGCTCGGACAGCAGTTGCGTGTCGACAGCGTCCGGGCCTCCGCCGCCGCGGGCTCCGGGCACCCGACCTCCTCGATGTCCGGCGCCGATCTGATGGCCGTACTGCTCGCGCACCACCTCCGCTACGACTTCGACCGGCCCGGCCACCCCGGCAACGACCGTTTCATCCTGTCCAAGGGGCACGCCTCGCCGTTGCTCTACGCGGCGTACAAGGCGGCGGGCGCCATCGACGACGCCGAGCTGCTCACCCTGCGCGAGCTGGGCAGCCGCCTCGAAGGCCACCCCACCCCGCGACGGCTGCCCTGGGTCGAGACGGCCACCGGTTCGCTCGGCCAGGGGCTGCCCATCGCCGTGGGGGAGGCGCTGGCGGGCCGTCGGCTGGAACGCGCCGACTACCGGGTGTGGGTGATGTGCGGGGACAGCGAACTCGCCGAGGGCTCCGTGTGGGAGGCGGCCGAGCACGCCGCGTACGAGAACCTGGACAACCTGACCGCGATCGTCGACGTCAACCGGCTCGGCCAGCGCGGCCCCACCCGGCACGGCCACGACATCGACGCCTACGCCCACCGCTTCGCCGCGTTCGGCTGGCACACGGTGGAGGTCGACGGGCACGACGTCGACGCGGTCGACCGCGCCTTCGGCGAGGCCCGCTCCACGCTCGGCCAGCCCACCGTGATCCTCGCCCGCACCCTGAAGGGCAAGGGCGTCGCCGACGCGGAGGACAGGGAGGGGCTGCACGGCAAGCCGCTCAAGGACCCGGAGGCCGCCGTCGAGGAGCTGGGCGGGGATCGCCAGGTCCGGGTGACGGTGCGGCTGCCGCAGGGCGGAGCCGGCGCCGGGACACCGTCCACGGGCGCCCGGACACCGGATGCCGCCGACCGGACACCGGATGAGGGCGACGGTATGTCGTATGCAGCCGGTCGTCGTCGGGATGCGCGCCGGGACGCCGACCTCCCCACCTGGGACAAGGGCGACGAGGAGGCCACCCGCAACGCCTACGGACACGCGCTCGCCGCCCTCGGCACCGCCCGCGGCGACGTCGTCGCCCTCGACGGCGAGGTCAGCGACTCCACCCGCGCCGAGTACTTCGCCAAGGAACACCCCGACCGGTTCTTCGAGTGCTACATCGCCGAGCAGCAGCTGGTCGCCGCCGCCGTCGGGATGGCCGCCCGCGGCTGGGTGCCCTACGCCTCCACGTTCGCCGCCTTCCTGACGCGCGCCCACGACTTCGTGCGGATGGCGTCCGTCAGCGGCGCCGGGGTCAACCTGGTCGGTTCCCACGCGGGCGTCGCCATCGGTCAGGACGGGCCCTCGCAGATGGGCCTGGAGGACCTGGCGATGATGCGCGCCGTGCACGGCTCGACCGTCCTCTACCCGTGCGACGCCAACCAGACGTCCCGGCTGGTGCAGGCGATGGCCGAGCTGGACGGAATCCGGTACCTGCGTACCTCCCGCGGCGCCACGCCGGTGCTCTACGGGCCCGACGAGGAGTTCCCCGTCGGGGGCAGCAAGGTGCTCCGCTCGGCCGGCGAGGACGACCGCGCGACGCTCGTCGCCGCCGGGGTGACCGTGCCCGAGGCGCTCGCCGCCGCCGACACCCTGGCCGGCGCCGGCATACCGGTCCGCGTCATCGACCTGTACTCGGTCAAGCCCGTCGACCGGGAGACCCTGCGCCGGGCCGCCGAGGAGACCGGCTGCCTGGTCACCGTGGAGGACCACCACCCCGAGGGCGGCCTCGGCGACGCCGTCCTCGACGCGTTCACCGACGGACGCCCGGTGCCGCGCCTGGCCCGGCTGGCGGTCCGGACCATGCCGGGCTCCGCCTCCCCCGCCGAGCAGCTGCACGCCGCCGGCATCGACGCGGAGTCGATCGCGACCGCCGTCCGACTGCTGGTGGAGCACGCGGTGGTGCCATGAGCGGCACACAGACGCTGAGGGTGCGCACCGCGCGCCGGACCGTCGAGGTGCGGCGCGCGGACAAGGTGATGTTCCCGGGCGACGGCGGCGCGCAGGGGGCGGCGAAGGAGTACACCAAGGGCGACCTCGCCGAGTACTACCGGTCGGTCGCCCCCTTCATGCTGCCCCACCTGCGCGGTCGCCCCCTGATGCTGGAGTGCCACCCCGACGGCCTCGGCGGTCCCCGCTTCATGCAGAAGAACACCCCCGAGCACTACCCCGACTGGATCACCCGCGGCGAGGTGCCCAAGGAGGACGGCACCGTCCGGCACACCGTGTGCGACGACGCCGCGACCCTGGTCCACCTCGCCGGCCAGGCCTGTCTCACCCTGCACCGCTGGCTCACCCGCGCCGCTCACCTGGAGCGCCCCGACCTGATGGTCTTCGACCTCGATCCGCCCGACGACGACTTCCGCGCCGTCCGGCGGGCGGCACGCCGGCTGGGCGATCTCCTCGACCAACTGCGCCTGCCCTCGGGCCTGATGACCAGCGGGTCACGCGGCCTGCACGTGGTGGTGCCGCTGCACGCCCGGCACGGCGTCGACGAGGTGCGCGCCTTCGCCCGCGACGCCGCCGCCCTGCTCGCCGCCGAGCACCCGGACGAACTCACCACCGCCGCCCGCAAGAAGGACCGCGGGGACCGGCTCTATCTCGACGTCCAGCGCAACGGCTACGCGCAGACCGCCGTCGTCCCCTTCTCGGTACGGGCGCTGCCCGGGGCCCCCGTCGCCGTTGCGCTGGCCTGGGAGCAGCTCGACGACCCGGACACCGGCCCCCGCCGGTGGACCGTCGCCGACGCCGTCGACCAGGCCCGCACCCGACCGTGGTCCGGCCTGGCCCGCCGGCGCCGCGCCCTCGCCCCGGCCCGCCGCCGGCTCGACGCGCTGCGCGGGGCGGAGCGGAAGGAGGCCGAGAGGTGAGTACCTACGTCTACGGCATCGTCGAACGCGCACACGCGGACGCGGTTCCTTTCGGCACGACCGGCGTGGGGGAGCCGCCGCAGCCGGTGCGGATCCTCGCCGAGGGCGACCTCGCGGCCGTCGTCAGCGACGCGCCCGAGGGGCTGCGGCCCCGCGACAGCGCCCTGGCCGCCCACCGACACGTGCTCGCCGCCGCTGAGGCCGCGGGCTGTGTGCTGCCCATGCGGTTCGGCAGCATCGCCCCCGACGACCACGCGGTCGCCGCCGTCCTCGCCGAACGCGCCGAGCACTACCGGGAGCGGCTGCGGGCGCTGACGGGCAGGGTCGAGTACACGGTGCGGGCGGCCCACCACGAGCAGGCCGTGCTGCACCGGGTACTGGCCGAGAGCCCCGAGTTGCGCGCCCTGGCCGAGGCGAACCGGCGGGCGGGCGGCGGGACGTACGCGCAGAAGCTTCAGTTCGGGGAGATGGTGACGGCCGCCGTCCAGGCCCAGGAGGCCGAGGAGGCGGCCGAGGCCCAGCACACTCTGGAGGCGTCCGCCGAGGCCGTCAGTGTCGGCTCCGCCTCGGAGGGGTGGCTGGTCGACGTCTCCTTCCTGGTCGACCGGGACAGCGCCCCCGAGTTCCTGGCCGCCGTGGCGGGGCTGCGCCGCAGCCATCCGCACCTCGATCTGCGCGCCGAGGGCCCGCTGCCGCCGTACAGCTTCGTGGAGCCCGGCCCCGCCGCGCCCGCGGGCACGGTGGTGCCCGACGAGAATCCGGAGTAGCACGGAAACCGGATGAGGCAGGGGCGCGCCCCGGGAAGGAGGAGGCCGCATGGCCGGACTGCGGTACGTGTATGCCGTCTGCCGTCCGTTCGACACTCCGCTCCAGGTCCAGCTGACGGGGGTGGCGGGCGCTCCGGCCCGGCTGCTGCACCACCACGGGCTGGTCGCCGTCGTCAGCACGGTCTCGGAGGTCGACTTCGCCGAGGAGCCGCTGCAGACCCATCTGGCGGATCCGGACTGGCTGGCCCGGATGGCTCGCGGCCACCGGCAGGTCGTCGACGCGCTCACCGTGGTGACCACGCCGCTGCCGCTGTGGCCGGCCACGGTCGTCGCCGACGACAGCGAGGTCCGCGTGATGATCGAGGAACGGGAGGACCGCTTCCGCGACATCCTCGACCGGCTCCGGGACCGCGTGGAGTGGGGGGTGACGGTGTCGGTGCCCGGGGCGTCGGCCACCGGCACGACACCGCCGGGCGGCGGCGCGGAAGGCGGCCCCGACGCCCGGCGGGCGGCCGTTGAGGCCCGGCGGGCGGCCCAGGCGTTCGCCGAGCGGCTGCACGCCGATCTCGCCGGGCACGCGGAGGCGGCCCGGCGGAACCTCCCGCATCCGCTCGCCCCGCCCCTCACCCGGCCCGACGACTTCGCACCTCAGGTGCTGAACGCCGCGTATCTGGTGCCACGCACCGAAAGCGAGCAATTCGTGGAAATCGTCGACCGGGCGGCAAAGGACGAGGAAAGCGGAACGCGCGTGGATCTCGCCGGGCCGTGGGCCGCTTATTCCTTCGTGGAATCAGAAGGGCAGACGTGAACGAAAGGCGGGTCGGTGCGGCACCTCACATCACCACCTGTACCAGCGACCCCTTCCCCCGCTCGCCGTCGTCCCCCGAAGGAGGAATCCCAGCAGCCAGACGACGAGGACCGCGAGCGCGATCCACCAGAGAACCTTCACCGCGAATCCGACGCCGAAGAGAATGAGCGCCAGGAGCAGTACCAGCAGGATGGGAACCATAATGTGAAACCTCCTGCAGTCCGGGTTTCCAGAAAACGCCGAACAATTCCATGTTCCTGAGCGGTCAGGCTTCTTTCCGGCAGAGGATCTCCCCGTGCAGGACCGCGAACCAGCCGTCCTCCTGCCGGCCCCACTCCCGCCATGCCCCGGCCACCGCCTCCAACTGCTCCCGGGTGGCGTGCCCGCCCACGGTGGCGCGCTCGGCGTACGCCGAGGCCAGCGTCCGGTCCGCCCACAGGCCGCTCCACCAGGCCCGCTCCTCGGACGTGGCGTAGGTCCAGGTGCCGGAGGTCACGGTGACGTCGGTGAACCCGGCCGCCCGCGCCCAAGCCTTCAGCCGGCGTCCGGCGTCCGGCTCGCCCCCGTTGGCCCGCGCCACCCGCTGGTACAGGTCCAGCCAGTCGTCCAGGCCGCCGGACGCGGGGTACCAGGTCATCGCGGCGTAGTCGGCGTCCCGTACGGCGACGAACCCGCCCGGCCTGGTGACCCGCCGCATCTCGCGCAACGCCGCCACGGGGTCGCCGACGTGCTGCAGCACCTGGTGGGCGTGGACCACGCAGAACGTGTCGTCGGGATGGTCGAGGGCGTGGACGTCGGCCACCGCGAAGTCGATGTTGGTCAGCCCGCGGTCGGCGGCCGTGGCCCGGGCCTGCTCCAGGACCTCCGGCGCCCGGTCGACGCCGGTGACCCGGCCGTCGGGGACCAGGGCGGCGAGGTCCGCGGTGATCGTTCCGGGCCCGCAGCCGATGTCCAGGACGCGCATGTGCGGCTTGAGCGTGTCCAGCACGTATGCGGCGGAGTTGGCGGCGGTGCGCCAGGTGTGCGACCGCAGGACCGACTCGTGGTGTCCGTGGGTGTAGACGGCGGTCTCACGTGCTTTCGGCATGGCTGTACCCCTTCACGTCGTACCGGCTCCCCGGGCTCGACCGGATCCCGTGGCGATGGCCCGAACGGTACGCCGACAGTCGCATGGTGAGACGTTTTGTTTCGACATATGGACAGGGGTGGGTCGGTCCCGTGGCGGCCGGCGCCCTGACGGCCGGGCCGGGGGATAAGCGTTTGCCCGCCCGGTGCCCCGCCCGCAGAATGCGTCCCCATGGGACATCTGGAAGCAGCGCACCTGGAGTACTACCTCCCCGACGGGAGGGCGCTGCTCGGCGACGTGTCCTTCCGGGTGGGCGAAGGGGCCGTGGTGGCGCTCGTCGGGCCGAACGGCGCCGGCAAGACGACCTTGCTGCGGCTGATCTCCGGGGAGCTGAAACCGCACGGCGGGTCCGTCACCGTCAGCGGCGGGCTCGGTGTGATGCGCCAGTTCGTGGGCTCCGTGCGCGACGAGACGACCGTACGGGACCTGCTCGTGTCCGTCGCCCCACCGCGCATCCGCGCCGCCGCCGAGGCCGTCGACCGGGCCGAGCACGCCATCATGACCGTCGACGACGAGGCCGCCCAGCTGCGCTACGCGCAGGCCCTCGCCGACTGGGCCGAGGCGCGCGGCTACGAGGCCGAGACCCTCTGGGACATCTGCACGACGGCGGCGCTCGGCGTCCCGTACGAGCGCGCCCAGTGGCGGCAGGTGAGCACCCTGTCCGGCGGAGAGCAGAAGCGGCTGGTCCTGGAGGCGCTGCTGCGCGGCACCGACGAGGTGCTGCTGCTGGACGAGCCCGACAACTACCTCGACGTGCCCGGCAAGCGCTGGCTGGAGGAGCGGCTGAAGGAGACCCGCAAGACGGTGCTCTTCGTCTCCCACGACCGGGAGCTCCTCGCCCGCGCCGCCGAGAGGATCGTCTCCGTGGAGCCCGGCCCGGCCGGGGCCGACGCCTGGGTCCACGGCGGCGGCTTCGCGACCTACCACGAGGCACGGCGCCGGCGCTTCGCCCGCTTCGAAGAGCTGCGCAAACGCTGGGACGAGAAGCACGCCCAGCTGAAGAAGCTGGTGCTGACCCTGCGTCAGGCCGCGGAGAACAGCACCGACATGGCCTCCCGCTACCGCGCCGCGCAGACCAGGCTGCGCAAGTTCGAGGAGGTCGGCCCGCCGCCGGAGCCGCCGCGTGAACAGGACATCACCATGCGCCTGAAGGGCGGCCGGACCGGGGTGCGCGCGGTGACCTGCCAGCAGCTGGAACTCACCGGGCTGATGAACCCCTTCGACCTGGAGGTCTTCTACGGCGAACGCGTCGCCGTGCTCGGCTCCAACGGCTCCGGGAAGTCCCACTTCCTGCGGCTGCTCGCCGGTGAGGACGTGGCGCACACCGGGCGGTGGAGACTCGGCGCGCGCGTCGTGCCCGGGCACTTCGCGCAGACCCACGCGCACCCCGAACTCCTCGGCCGCACCCTCGTCGACATCCTGTGGAAGGACCACGCCCAGGACCGGGGCGCGGCGATGTCCCGGCTGCGCCGCTACGAGCTGACGAACCAGGCCGAGCAGTGCTTCGACCGGCTCTCCGGCGGCCAGCAGGCCCGCTTCCAGATCCTGCTGCTGGAACTGCGGGGCGCCACCGCACTCCTGCTCGACGAGCCCACCGACAACCTCGACCTGGAGTCCGCCGAAGCCCTGCAGGAAGGCCTGGAGGCGTTCGACGGCACGGTCCTCGCCGTCACCCACGACCGCTGGTTCGCCCGCTCCTTCGACCGCTACCTGGTGTTCGGCAGCGACGGCCGGGTCCGGGAGACCCCGGACCCGGTGTGGGACGAGCGGCGGGTGGAGCGGGCGCGGTAGCGCGGCAGCGGCCGCCACGGCCCTTCCTCGCCGTGTGCGGCGTCCCCGCCGCGGCGGGGACGCCGGGTGGCGCGGCCGCCCCGGTCACTTCCAGCGGAGCAGCGCGCCCATGCCGCCGGCCGGGGTGTCCTCGCCCTCGTCCGGCAGCGCCGGGGCCACCGAGATGGCCGGGGCGCCCGTCTCCACGGCGGCCCGCAGCAGCGCGTCGTCGGCGCGGGCGGACCAGGCGTCCGGCTCGCCCAGGGTGCGCAGCTCCTGCCGGCGGACCGCCAGCTGGTCCGGGCCCTCGCCGATCCACACCTCACGGTGCGTGTCCGGGCCGTCCAGCCGGATCAGCAGCTCGTCGATCCGGTGCTCACGGGCCGCCTCCACCAGCGCGGGCACCCCCTCGACGGCGACGGTCCGGCCCTCGTCGTCCGGGGCGCGGGCGGCCTGGAACCGCTCCAGGTCCTGTCGCGCCCGCATCCGCACATGCGCGGTCCGTGCCCGCTCCACCTCCTCGTCCAGCAGCCGGCTCCCGGTGCCGTGCTCGGCCTCCACCACCCGGTCGTGCAGCCGCTGCGGCAGCCGCTCGTGCACGGCCCGGCACTCCCGGCCGTCGCCCACCAGGATCAGCAGATCGGCCCGCGTCTCCTCCTGGCACACGGCGAGCGCGTCGGCGATCTCCGCGGCGTTGTGCTCCCAGGTGTTCTCCACCCGGAGCTGGAAGTGCCGCTCCGACCAGTCGCCCGTGCTCGTGCGGTGCACCGGCCACTGCCGGCCGGTGACCCCGCCGGCGTCCTGGCCGCCCACGCCGCTGCGCAGCTCGAAGTCGGCGCCCTTGCGGTCGATGTAGGCCACCACGCACAGCGGATCCTCCCCGGCCAGCTCCAACAGCGGGGCCACGTGCGGCAGCGGCGCCCACAGCGCGGTCGTACCCGTCGGCGGCCGGCGGGCCAGCGGCGGGTCCAGCACGATCCGGCCGGCCCGCGCGAACAGGGCCCGCCCGTGCGGGTCGGTCGCGTGCCGCAGGTCGCGCACCGCATCCCGTACGGCCGTGCAGGTGGCCTCGTCCGCCCCCTGCCCGGCGAGATCCCGGGCCACCGCCGCCGCCGTCATGTCCCGCACCTGCGCGGTGTCCTCGGCGTGCTCGGAGAGGTCGACGTACACCGAGGCCCAGGGGCCGGAATGTTCGTACAGTGGATGCAGAAAAGCCAGGTCCATGGCGCCCTCCCGGAGGCCGCTCGGGGGTAGTGCTCCCCGAGCGGGTACCCGAACGGCATGGACGAACACGACGAGCGGGGCACCACGATGACCGGAGTCGACCCGGACCGGCTGGACGACCAGCAGCTCATGAAGGAGCTGGAGACGATCCACCGCACACGCCACGACACCCTGCTGTACGGCTCCAACGACGCGCTGCGCGCCCACAACGAGCGCATGGCCCAGTTGGAGGGCGAGTACCTGCGGCGCAACCCGCGCCGCTTCGTCGCCCCGGGCCGCACCCGCGACGGCGCCCGCGAACGCGCCGCCGACGGCGGTCGGCCCGCCCGCCGCGAACCGAAGGCGGCCTCGGCGGCCACCGCCGGCGCCCCCGTCGGCAAGTGGGGGCCCGGCACGAACGGCCCGGGCACCGACGACCGCCCCCGCGGGGCCTGAGCCCACGGGGGCGGGAAGCACCGGTCGGCAGCCGTCCGCGGACGACTGCCGGCGGCCTACTCCTCGGCGGCGAAAACCTCCAGGTAGGTCTCGCAGAACGCCTTCAGGTCGTCCGGCTTGCGGCTGGTGACCAGCTTGTTGGGGCCGTTCTCGCAGACCTTGACCTGTTCGTCGACCCAGGTGGCGCCCGCGTTGCGGACATCGGTGCGCAGGCTGGGCCACGATGTCAGGACCCGGTCCCGTACGACGTCGGCCTCGATCAGCGTCCACGGCGCGTGGCAGATCGCCGCGACCGGCCGCCCCCGCTCGAAGAAGTCCCGTACGAAGGCGACGGCCCGCTCGTCGGTGCGCAGGAAGTCCGGGTTGGCGACCCCGCCCGGCAGCACCAGGCCGCCGAACGACTCCGCGGACGCCTCGCCCACCACCTCGTCCACCGGGAAGGTGTCGGCCTTGTCGAGGTGGTTGAACCCCTGCACCTCACCCGGCTTCGTCGACACCAGCACGGGCTCGTGGCCCGCGTCCGCCGCCGCCTGCCAGGGGTCGGTCAGCTCGACCTGCTCGACGCCCTCGGGTGCGGTCAGAAACGCGATACGCATGATCAGTCCTCCGTGGATCGGTTCATGATTCGTCGGTCACGGACCGGCGCCGCCGGCCCGCCGCTCAGGGCGGCCGACCGGGCCACGGCCCGCGCGCACGGCTCCTCGCCGTAGGGGAGCACCGCGCACAGCCGATCGCGGCGGCGGTACCCGCCGGACAGCCGCGGGGGAGCGGAGGGCGTGGCGACCGCAGCTGCCACGCGCGCGGATCACCACGCCCGCCGCACAGCGGCGACCGCATCTCGTCCGGGTGGAGACACCCGGCGATCTCGGTCGCCCGGCCCCGCTTCATCCACGCTCCTCCACCAGCGCCTCGGCCACCTGCCGCGCACTCGACCACTGGGTCTTCGGCGGCAGCTCGCGCACGGCGTCGATCAGGGCGTCCGGGGCGTGGTGCCGACGCAACTCGCCGACCAGCGCGTTGGTCGCGGTGGGGAAGCTGCCGCGGCCCAGGCTCCGGGCCAGCTCCAGCCGGACCGTCTCCACCGACGCGCCCGACGGTGCCACGGGTCCGCCCCAGACCGCCGGGTCGTCGTCGGCGGCCGGCTCCGGATCGTGCCACTCCTCGGACCGGGTGGGGTGCCCGGACCTGAGCAGGCCTTGCAGTTCGTGCTTCATCTCGTCGTCCCGGTGCACGTTCAGCCGGTCACTGCCTCGCTGCATGTCTTCCTCCAGACCTCCGGAAGACCCCTCGCGTACCCGGCCTGCGGAAGCCGACACGGCATAGGGCGAGGTTCGCCCGGGTTTGCCGGGACCCCGCCGGGAGACCCGAGGCCTGCCCCCCACGTGGCACCCCAAGGGACTCTGGGGAAGGACATCTCATGGCGCTGCTCGCCGCCGTTCTCATCCCGGGCGTGATGTTGCTCGTCGTCCTCGGCCTCGGCCGCTACGAGGATCTGCTTCTGCCCACCGACAACGACCCACCGCCCGCCCTCCCGGCCCGGCGCCCAAAACGCACGGAGACGGGACGGGCGACGGCGGCCCTGAGCAGACGCTGAGGCGGCGGGCGGACGCCGGTGGTCCGGGGGGGGGATGACCGGAATCGGCAGGCGGCGGACGAGCCGGAATCGGTGTGCGGCGGATGACCGGAATCGGTGTGTATGCGTCCGGAATCCGTGAGAAATCGAGAAGCAGCGCCCTCCCGGCCCGCCTAGCCTGGCCGTCATGGGCCTCAGCAATCACGCGCCGCACCCCGCAGACAGCCACGACCTGATCCGTGTGCACGGGGCACGCGAGAACAACCTCAAGGACGTCAGCATCGAGATCCCGAAGCGCCGGCTGACGGTGTTCACCGGCGTCTCGGGCTCGGGCAAGAGCTCCCTGGTGTTCGACACCATCGCCGCCGAGTCGCAGCGGCTGATCAACGAGACGTACAGCGCCTTCGTGCAGGGGTTCATGCCCAACGTGGCGCGGCCCGAGGTCGACGTGCTGGACGGACTGACCACCGCGATCACCGTGGACCAGCAGCGGATGGGCGCCGACCCGCGCTCCACGGTCGGCACCGCGACCGACGCCAACGCGATGCTGCGCATCCTCTTCAGCCGGCTCGGCGACCCGCACATCGGCCCGCCCGGCGCGTACTCCTTCAACGTCGCCTCGGTGAGCGCGAGCGGCGGCTTCACCGTCGACCGGGGCGCGGACAAGACCCGGACAGAGAAGGTCACCTTCACCCGCACCGGCGGCATGTGCACGCACTGCGAGGGCCGCGGCACCGTCTCCGACATCGACCTGACCCAGCTCTACGACGACTCCAAGTCCCTCTCCGAGGACCCCTTCACCATCCCCGGCTACACCGGCGGCGGCTGGGTGGTACGGGTCATCACCGAGTCGGGCTTCCTCGACCCGGACAAGCCCATCCGCCGGTACACCGCGCGCGAGCGGCACGACTTCCTGTACCGCGAGCCCACCAAGGTCAAGATCAACGGCATCAACCTCACCTACGAGGGACTGATCCCCAAGCTGCAGAAGTCGATGCTGTCCAAGGACCGCGAGGCGATGCAGCCGCACATCCGCGCCTTCGTGGACCGGGCCGTCACCTTCACCGACTGCCCCGAGTGCGACGGCACCCGGCTCAGCGCGCTCGCCCGGTCCTCGAAGATCGACGGCATCAGCATCTCCGACGCCTGCGCGATGCAGATCAGCGACCTGGCCGCATGGGTGCGCGGCCTGGACGAGCCGTCGGTGGCGCCGCTGCTCGCCGCGCTGCAGCACAGCCTCGACTCGTTCGTGGAGATCGGCCTCGGATATCTGGCGCTCGACCGGCCGGCCGGCACGCTCTCCGGCGGCGAGGCCCAGCGGGTGAAGATGATCCGCCACCTCGGCTCCTCCCTGACCGACGTCACCTACGTCTTCGACGAGCCCACCGCGGGTCTGCACCCCCACGACATCCAGCGCATGAACCGGCTCCTGCTGCGCCTGCGGGACAAGGGCAACACGGTGCTCGTCGTGGAGCACAAGCCCGAGGTGATCGCCATCGCCGACCACGTCGTCGACCTCGGCCCCGGCGCGGGGACGGGAGGCGGCACGGTGTGCTTCGAGGGCACCGTCGGGGGCCTGCGGCGCAGCGACACCGTCACCGGCCGCCACTTCGACGACCGGGCCGCGGTGAAGGAGACCGTACGCAAGCCCACCGGCACCCTGGAGATCCGCGGCGCGAGCCGCCACAACCTGCGCGACGTCGACGTGGACGTCCCCCTCGGCGTGCTCTGCGTCGTCACCGGCGTCGCCGGCTCCGGCAAGAGTTCGCTGCTGCACGGCTCGCTCCCCGCCGACGCCGGTGCGGTGTCGGTCGACCAGAGCCCGATCCGCGGCTCCCGGCGCAGCAACCCGGCGACCTACACGGGGCTGCTGGATCCGATCCGCAAGGCATTCGCCAAGGCCAACGGCGTGAAGCCGGCCCTGTTCAGCGCCAACTCCGAGGGCGCCTGCCCCACCTGCAACGGCGCCGGCGTCATCTACACCGACCTGGCGATGATGGCGGGGGTGGCCACCACCTGCGAGGACTGCGAGGGCAAGCGGTTCCAGGCGTCGGTGCTGGAGTACCGGCTCGGCGGGCGCGACATCAGCGAGGTGCTGGCGATGCCGGTGGAGGAGGCCGAGGAGTTCTTCGGCGCCGGGGAGGCGCGCACCCCCGCCGCCCACCGGATCCTGGAGCGGATGGCGGACGTCGGCCTCGGCTATCTCAGCCTCGGCCAGCCGCTCACCACTCTGTCCGGGGGCGAACGCCAGCGGCTGAAACTGGCCACGCACATGGCCGACAAGGGCGGCGTCTACGTCCTGGACGAGCCCACCACCGGTCTCCACCTCGCCGACGTCGACCATCTGCTGGGCCTGCTGGACCGGCTCGTCGACTCCGGCAAGTCCGTCATCGTCATCGAGCACCACCAGGCGGTCATGGCCCACGCCGACTGGATCATCGACCTGGGCCCCGGAGCCGGCCACGACGGCGGCCGGGTCGTCTTCGAGGGCACCCCGGCCGACCTCGTCACCGCCCGCTCGACCCACACCGGCGAACACCTGGCGGCCTACGTCGGCGCCTGACCGGCCCTCGCGCCTCCGCGCCCTCGGGAACCCGGCCTCGTCACCGCAACCCGGAACGGCGGGACATCCGCGCTCGGGCGGCGGAGGCGACGCACGCCGGTGGCGCTCCGGCCGAGGGCGCGAGGCACGCCCGTAGCGGCTGGGGGCGGTATCCGTGTCCCCGGGCGGGCGGGATTCACCCGCTCGGGTGCGCGACTGCCGCCAATGGAGGGCCCGCGCGCGCGTGCCCGGCCCGCGCGGGCTCTGATGAGGGGGTACGTCGTCCCCTCCCGGCGGGGAGGGCCGCACCCTTCCCCGCCACCCGGGCCGGGCAGGGGGCAGGTCCCTCCCCGGCCGCCTGACCACCTACGGAGCACCCCCATGCGCCGCACCGTCCGTGTCCTGGCCGTCGCCGCGCTCGGCGGCGCCGTCCTGGGCGTCGCCCCGGCCGCGTACGCGGAACCGGCCGCCGAGGTCACCCCGGGCAGTGTCGCGCCCGGAGGCACCGTCACCGTGTCCGTGACGTGCGACCCCCTGGGCGGACCGGCGCCCGCGAGCCTGGACGCCACCTCGCAGGCCTTCGCCGAGGGGACCGTGGCCCTGCAGAAGGCCTCCGGCGCCGACGACGAACTGTCCGGCCCCGAGTACCGCGGCACCGCCCGGATCGCGGACGCCGCGCACTTCGAAGGGGGCGACGGCACCGGGCCCGACACCGCGTGGACCGTGGACGGCACCTGCCCCGCACCCCCCGGCGGGAAGGGCCAGCCGTGGAGCGTCACCTTCGACGTCACCAGGACCGCCCCCGCCCCCGCCCCCAGCCCGTGCCCGTCGCCCCACGGCACCCCGCCGCCCGGGCCGACCTGCGGCAAGGCCCCCGTCCAGCGGGGAGTGCACGCCGGGCAGGGGGGTGCCTTCACCGACTCGGTGCCGGCCCTGGTCGCCGGCGGCGTGCTGATCGCCGGAGCCCTCGGGGCCGCCGTGCACCGGCTGCGGCGCCGCGACGGCTCGGTGGGCGCCTGACCCCCGGCGGATCACCCGGCGGACTCACCGGCGGACCGTACGACCGGGACGGTCGCTCGGTCGGTGGCGGGTCGCCCGGTGGACCCTACGAGCGGGGCGGGCGGCCATGGGAGGCGGGCACGCTGGGTACTCACAGCCCGAGGGCACGACCGGCCCCGTACGGTGTGCCACGCCTCAGCCGCCCCTGGCGGCCGGCGTGCGCGGCGGCGGGACGCCGTGCCGGGACAGCACCGACGGACTGCGCGGAGGAACGGATGGGGCGGACGGTACCGCAGGACCACGGGCCCGTCCGCTACGGCCCGCCGCTGCCCGTGGACGGGCTGCCGGTCCTGCCCGAGGTCGCCGACGTCCTCGCGCGGGCCGCGGTCCGCGCCGACGCCGAACCCGTCGGCGGCACCCCGCTCCTGCTCGACGCGGCCCGCGGTTACTGGCAGCGGCGGGGGATCACGGCGGGCACCGACCGTGTCGCCGCCGAGCCCGGCGGCGCCGCCCTGCTGGTGGCGCTGACCGCCGCGCTCGGCGGCGACGTCCTGGTGCCCCGGCCCTGCGCCGCCTGGTGGGCGCCCTACGCACGGCTGCTGGGCAGACCCGTGTTCCACGTGGCGACACCCGCCGAGTGCGGCGGCGTTCCCGACCCCTACGCCCTGCTGGAGACCGTCCGCCGGGTCCGCGACGAGGGCGGCGACCCGCGCCTGCTGGTGCTCTCCGTGGCCGACGACCCCACCGCCACCGTCGCCCCGCCGGAGGTGCTGCACGAGGCCGTGGAGGCCGCCGCCGGAGCCGGACTGCACCTGGTCAGCGACGAGACCTGGCGCGACACCCTGCACGACCCGCACGACACCGTGCCGCTCAGCCCCGCCGAGATGCTGCCCGACCGGGTCACCGTCGTCACCGACCTCGCCGGGGCGCTGCTCCCGGCCGGCTGGCCGGCCGCCGTCGCCCGCCTGCCCGCCGGACCGGACGGAGCCGCCCTGCACGCGCGCGTGCTCGACGTCCTCACCGCGCTCGGCGGCCGCGTCGCCGCGCCCGTCGCGGCCGCCGCCGCGTACACCCTCGGCGAACCCGAGCCGGTGACCGCGCGCGTGGCCGCCGCCGTGCGCCTGCACGCCCGCCTCGCCGCCGCCGCACACGGCGCGGTCGTCGACGCCGGCGCCCTGGCCCGCCCGCCGCGCGCCGGCCGGCACCTGTACGCCGACCTGGCGCCGTTGCGCGCCGAGCTGGCCCGCCACGGCGTCGGCGACGCCCAGGACCTGGAGGACTTCCTGACCGCCCGGCTCGGCATGCCCGCGGCCGGCGGCCACCGCTTCGGCGACGACCTCGGCGCGCTGCGGGTGCGGCTGTCCACCGGGCCGCTGCTGGGCGCCACCGACGACGAGCGCGCCGACTGCCTCGCGTCACCCGCCCCGCTGGAACTGCCGCATGTGCGGCGCGCGTTGATCCATCTGAGGTCGGTCCTCGACGATCTCCGCGATGACGCTCAGCGATGGGAGCCTCCTCGATGACGCAGCAGTCCGAGACGACCACCCCCGAGAGTGTGACCTCCGAGAGCCTGCCGGCAGACCCTCTCCCCACGGAGACGTTGCCCACCGGAACGGTGCCCACCGAAACGTTGCCCACGGAGACGCTGACGGAGCCGCCGGGTGCGGAACCGGGGACCGCGGGCGGCGCGGCCGGGGCGTTCGCGGACGCCCCCACCCGCACGGTGCACGCCGTGCCCGCCACGGGCCCCGGAGCCGCCCCGTACCCGCCGCTCGCCGAGCCCCGGCCACTGGGCGAGCGGCGGGTGTGGCCACGTACCTTCCACGACCGGCTGACCGCCCCGCTGCCCGGCCTGAAGGCCCTGGCCCGCTTCGCGCGCGAAGGCGCGGTGCGACCCGGGCGCGCGGGCCTCGCCGACATCCCGCTGCTCCCGTACGAGCCCGGCCCGCTGCCTCGCGTCGACACCCGCACCGTGGCCGTGACCTGGGCCGGGCACGCCAGCTGGGTGGTCCGCGTCGGCGGGCTGACCGTACTGACGGACCCGGTCTGGTCCCGCCGAATCCTCGGCACTCCCGCGCGGATCACGCCGGTCGGCGTGGACTGGTCGGACCTTCCCCGCATCGACGCCGTCGTCATCAGCCACAACCACTACGACCACCTCGACGCCCCCACCTTGCGCCGGCTCCCGCGCGACACACCGGTCCTGGCCCCGGCCGGGCTCGGCCCGTGGTTCCGCCGCCGCCGTTTCACCTGCGTCACCGAGCTCGACTGGTGGGAGGCGGCCGAGCTGTCCGGCGTCCGGTTCGACTTCGTGCCCGCCCACCACTGGTCCAAGCGCACCGCCACCGACACCTGCCGGAGCCTGTGGGGCGGCTGGGTGCTCACCGCGCCCGACGGACAGCGCCTGTACTTCGCGGGGGACACCGGCTACGGCCACTGGTTCGGCCGCATCGGACGGCGCTACCCCGGCATCGACCTCGCTCTGCTGCCCATCGGCGCCTACGACCCCCGCTGGTGGCTCAGCGACGTCCACTGCGACCCCGAGGAGGCGGTACGAGCCGCCCGGGACCTCGGCGCCCGCCGGATGGCGCCGATGCACTGGGGTACGTTCGTCCTGTCCGCCGAGCCCGTCCTGGAGCCGCTGACCCGGGTCCGGATCGCCTGGGAGAAGGCGGGCCTGGCCCGGGAGGACCTGTGGGACCTGCCGGTGGGGGGCTCACGGGTCCTGGAGTAGCCGTCGGGACAGGGAGTGGGGCCGGGGCGGGCGGGTCGGATGGTCAGGAACCGGAGCCTGCTGCATCCGTGCCGCGGACCCGCCGCCACAGCCCGGGCGCCACACTGATCAGCAAGGTCAGCGCGACCGCGGCCAGCACGCCCTGCCACGGCTCCGGGAACAGCGAGCCGCCCAGGATCCCGATCAGCTGGTACGTCACCGCCCAGGCCAGGCAGGCCGGCAGGTTGCCGCGCACGAACCGGCGCATGGGCCAGTGGGCCATCAGGCAGGCCAGCATCACCGGGATCCGGCCCGCCGGCACCAGCCGGGACAGCACCAGCACCGCCACCCCGTGGTCCGCGAGCCTGTCCTGCGCCTGGACCAGGCTGTCCTCCGGGGCCCGTGCGCGGATCGCCGCCAGCCAGCGCGAGCCGTTCCTCGACCGCATGCCCCGCTGCCCCAGCCAGTACAGCGTCACGTCGCCCAGGAACGCCGCGAGCGACGCCGTCACGAACACCAGCGCCAGAGCGGCCGGCGGAGCCGAGCGGTGAACCGCCACCACCGCCGCCGAACTGACCAGCGCCCCCGTCGGCACCACCGGCACCAGCGCCCCGATCAGCACCAGCAGGAAGAGCGACGGATAACCCACCGCCTGCTGAGTGGACTCCGGGGGCACGGTCGTGGCGGTCGCGGCCAGTGCGCTCACCGGGCCGCCTCCGGCCGGACCCGCTCCCCGTGACCCAGCCGGTGCACCGCCACCTCGGGCGCGAGCGCGGCCGCGTGCCGGACGAACTCCTCGCCCGGCGTGTGGAACTCGTGGGGGCGCACGGCGTCCATGCCGATCGGCCAGTACGTGCCGTAGTGCACCGGCACCGCGCTGTGCGGCGCCAGCCTGGCCAGCGCCTGCGCCGCCCGCTCCGCGTCCAGGTGCCCGTCGCCCAGGTACGGTCCCCAGCCGCCCACCGGCAGCAGCGCCACGTCGACCGGCCCGACCTCCTTCGCCATCGTCTCGAACAGTCCGGTGTCCCCGGCGAAGTAGGTGCGCGTCTCGCCCTCGACGACATAGCCGAGCGCGGGGCAGCGGTGCGGGCCGAACGGCAGCCGGCGCCCGTCGTGCAGCGCGGGCACCGCCCGGATCGCGAGGTCGCCGACCGTCGTCTCGTCGCCCGGGGCCATCTCGGTCAGCCGCAGGTGGGTCAGCCGCCGCAGGCCCGGCACGGCGCGCGGTGCGCCCAGCGGCACCAGCAGGCGCGTGCCCGGCGCAAGGCGCGCCAGGGACGGCACATGGAGGTGGTCGGCGTGCAGGTGCGACACCACCGCCACGTCCGCGTGCCAGGCGGGGGGCGGGGGCAGCGCGCCGCGGCGCCTGCGCAGATGCGCGAGCCGGCGCGCGAACAGGGGATCGGTGAGGACGCGTATGTCCGAGTCCTCGACCGTGCAGGTGGCGTGACCCCACCAGGTGATCTCCACCGGCACCTCTTTGCCTCCTTCGCGCGACTCCCCCGAAGCCTACGGGCAGCGGTAGGGTCGGCGGCGAAACCCGGAGGTGAGGGGGACGCCATGGGATCGGTCCGCGTCACGGCGATCGCGAGTCTGACGCCGCTTCAGGAGCTGGACGCCGATCCCTTCCTGGTGGATTCCCGCACCCAGCACGCGATGTGCGCACGCTGGGCCGAGGAGCGCGGCTATGTCGTCGCGCGTGAGCTGCTGGTGCGCGGTCTGCGCGCCGATCACTGCGTGCTGTGGGACGGCGTCCGGCCGGGCACCGACCTCTTCGTCGCCCCCAGTCTGCGCGTCCTGCGCAGTGCCCTGTCGTCCGTGGAGGACTTCGCGGCCGAGTGCGCGCGACGCGGGGTGCGGGTGGAGACGGTGGGGTGCGCGGAGCCGTCGTACGACGCGCAGATGAAGGCCCGGGTGCACCGGCGGCTGTCGATGCCCACGGCGGGGTACGACGGGCGGTAGGCGGTCGGCGGTCGGCGGTGGATGGTCGACGGTTGACGGTGCATGGTCGACGGTCAACCGTATGCAGGCCGTCGCTGCCGGTCGTGGGAAGGCGGTCGGCGGAAGGTCGCCGGCCGGCCGCCAGAAGGCCGTCCGGGCCGGTCCAGGGAAGGGGCGCCGGACGGCCGACGGGCCGTGTGACAGGCTGGTGGTGACACAGTCCCGCGGCGGCGGGGCCGGGATGCGAGGTGGGGCGGGCGTGCTAGGAGTGCGTTGGCGGCGGGTGCTGTCCCAGGTCGGACGGAGTGTGACCGTCTGGGGGGTCTCCACGGTCACCATGCTGGTACTCGCGGGCATCCTGCCGGACTTCCGGCTGCAGTCCACCGACGGCGACAGCGCCACCACCATCGCCGTCACCGCCGCGATCGGCGCCGGCGTCTTCGGCGTGCTGTCTGCCCTCGTCTGGCCTCTGCTCGTCCGGCTCCTGCTGCTGGTGCCCGCGCTGGTGCTCGGGCTGCTGGTGTTCTTCCTCAACGGCTCGCTGCTGCTGGTGGCGCTCCGGCTGACCCCCTCCGGGCAGACGGAGGCGGCCCCCGAGACCGCCGTGATCGTCGCCGCCGTGATGTCCGCCGTCGCCTCCGCGACCGGTGGTGCGCTCGCCGTCCGGGACGACGACGCCTACCGGCGGCGCCTGTACCGGCTCGCCGACCGCCGCAGGGGCGACCGGCCCGCCTGCCCGGACACGCCCGGCACCGTCTTCCTGCAGCTCGACGGCGTCGGCCACGATGTGCTGCTGGCGGCCGTCCGCAAGGGCGTCCTTCCGACCGTCGCCCGCTGGCTCGGCCACGGCGACGGCCTCGCCCCGACCCACCGGCTCACGCCCTGGCGCACCGACTGGTCCAGCCAGACCGGGGCCAGTCAGCTCGGCATCCTGCACGGTTCCAACCATGACGTCCCCGCCTTCCGCTGGTACGAGAAGGACCGTGGTGAGGTGATGGTGTGCAATCGGCCGACGGCCGCGGCCGAACTGCAACGGCGCGCCATACTGCACACGAAGGACGGCGGACTGCTTTCCGTCGACGGCGCCAGCCGCGGGAACCTGTTCGGCGGTGGTGCCGACGAACAGGCACTGGTGCTGTCGGTCGCCATCAGCCGTCGCACCCGGGAGAACCGTTCCCGCTCCGGTTACTTCGCCTACTTCTCCGACCCGGCCAACGCCGTGCGCACCGCTCTGTCCTTCATCGCCGAGGTGGTCCGCGAACTCACCCAGTCGACCGTGGCCCGGCTGCGCAAACGGCGCCCCCACGTCGCTCGAGGCGGCCTCTACCCCTTGGTCCGGGCCTTCGCGACCGTCATCGAACGGGACGTCGTGGTGGCCGCCGTCATGGGCGATCTGCTCGCCGGCCGCACCGCCGTCTACGCCGACCTCGTCGCCTACGACGAGGTCGCGCACCACTCCGGACCGCTCAGCCGGGACGCCGAGAAGGTCCTCGCCCGCCTCGACCGGGCGCTCGCGCTGATCGAGAAGGTCGCCGAGCACGCCCCCCGTCCGTACCGGATCGTCGTCCTGTCCGACCACGGCCAGAGCCCCGGCGAGACCTTCCGCGCGCGCTACGGACTCACCCTCGGTGACCTGGTGCGGGCCGGTTGCGGCCTGCCCGTTTCGCGCCGCGCGCGGCGCACCCGCAGCGGCGCCGAGGCCCGCGCCGCCGTCCGGGCGGCCCTGCGCCGACCGGTGGAGGAGGGCGGCGATCAGCACCGGCCCGCCGGCCGCCGTTCCGAGCCGATCGTGCTGGCCTCCGGCAACCTCGGGCTGGTCTCCTTCCCGGACGTGCCGCACCGGATGACCAAGGAGGAGATCGACGCCCGCCACCCCGGGCTGCTCACCACCCTCGCCAACCATCCCGGCATCGGCTTCCTGCTGGTGCGCAGCGCCGAGCACGATGGCGTCGTCCTCGGTGCCTACGGGGCGGAGATCCCCGTCGAGGAGCTGCGGGACGGGGAGGGCCCGCTCGCCCCGTTCGGGCCGGGGGCGGCCGACACCGTGCGCCGGACCCACTCGTTCCCGCACGCCGCCGACATCATGATCAACTCCTTCCACGACCCGTCCGACGGCGAAGTCCTCGCCTTCGAGGAGCAGATCGGCTCCCACGGCGGCCTCGGCGGCGCGCAGGCCCGGCCGTTCCTGCTGTCGCCGCACGCCCTGTCCGCGCCCGCCGCGGACGGGGCGGAGCCGGCCGGCGCCGAGCACGTCCACCGCGTACTGCGCCGGTGGCTGGCGGAGTCGAACGGCTCCCCGGTGCCGCTGGAGGCCCCGCGGGAGGAGCGGGCGGCCTGACGAGCGGCCGTACCCCCGGACGTCACGGCCGCATCCCTGGACGTCACGAGCGCGCCTCTGGACGTCACGGCGCACTCCTGGACGTCACGGGCCGCAACTGCACGCCGCTGCCGGGTCGGCGGTGCCGCGCGCGGCACCGGCTTCTCCCGTGCGTCCGGCGGTCGTTCACCGCCCGTGGGCCGGTGTTCGGCGTACGGTGAGCCGGGATGTGATCGGATGGGATCACGGCATGTCGATGCGAAAGGACCAAACGTGGCTACCACACGCTCCGCACACACCGTCTGGGAGGGCGACCTGCTCAAGGGCAGCGGCGTCGTCACCTTCGACTCCTCCGGGGCGATCGGCGAGCAGCCGGTGACCTGGGCCTCCCGGGCCGAGGAGGCGAACGGCAGGACCAGCCCGGAGGAGCTGATCGCGGCGGCGCACTCCAGCTGCTTCTCCATGGCGTTCTCCAACATGCTGGCGAAGCAGGGCACCCCGCCCAGCAGGCTGGTCACCTCCGCGGACGTGACCTTCCAGCCGGGCGAGGGCATCACGGGCATCCACCTGACCGTGGAGGGCACGGTCCCCGGCATGGCCGAGGACGCCTTCCTCGCCGTCGCCGAGGAGGCCAAGACGGGCTGCCCGGTCAGCCAGGCGCTGAAGGCCGTACCGATCAGCCTGACGGCGAA
>NZ_JBYIQX010000120.1:0-1212 GCF_057707805.1 Streptomyces sp. bgisy159
TCAGACGCCATCCGCTTACCGTTCGGCAGGCTTGATCAGTCGAACAGGGTTCCTGTTCGGGTGATCTCTCGGTGGTCGGGGCATAGCGGCAGGGCCTCTTGGTAGCTCGGGGTTGCGATCCCAACCGAGTAGTACCAGGAGGCCCTGTTGTCGCAGTCTGTCGCGCTTGCGGCCGTGGAGTCCAACGCGCCGTCTCCTGCGTGTGACTGTCTCGCGCACAGGTTCGGCAACGCGGCGGACGGACCGGACCGCGTGCGGTGTTACGGCTCCGACCTGACGGAGGCAGAGTGGCAGGTCCTCCGGCCGTTGCTGCCGGTTCCCGCGTGGCTTCAGGGGCGGGGCGGACGACCGGAGGGCTATTGCCACCGCGTCATGCTGGACGCCGTCCGCTATGTCGTCGACAACGGCGTCAAGTGGGTCAACCTGCCCTGTGACTTCCCGCCGTACCGGCGGGTGCACGCGTTCGCCCGCCGCTGGCAGGTGACGGGCTTGCTCGCCGAGCTCCACGACCGGCTGCGCGACAAAGTACGCCAGAAGGATGGCCGTGATGTGGACCCGACGGCCGCCGTCGTGGACTCACAGTCAGTGCGGGCAGCGGCGAACATCCCGCGCTTCACGTCCGGCTGGGACGGCGGCAAGAGGGTGGGCGGGCGCAAGCGACACCTGGTGGTGGACTGTCTCGGCCTGGTCCTGGCCGTCGCGGTGACCGCGGCGAACGTGCAGGACCGGGACGCCGCGGTGCCTCTGCTGGAGCGGCTGCGCAGGCTGTACTTCTCCGTCCGGCTCGTCTGGGCGGACGGCGGCTATGCGGGGCGCCTGGTCGACTGGGCGGCTGAGAACCTCCACCTCACGCTCGAGATCGTCAAACGCTCGGACGACACCACGGGGTTCGTGGTGCTGCCGCGGAGGTGGGTGGTGGAAAGAACGCTGAGCTGGCTGATGCGCTCGCGTCGCCTGGTGCGTGACTACGAGACGCTGCCCGCCATGCACGAGGCCATGGTGCTGTGGTCCATGACCATGCTCATGAGCAGCCGCCTGGCCGGGCGCCGCCCCGGCGCCTTCAGCCGGCCGTCGTCCCGAGCGGAGTGAACACCCCTGGCCGTGTCTGAAGTGCCCACCCTCGTTCCACCAGGCGTTTCGCCTTCGACCGCAGCCCCTCGACCTTCGCCGGGACCGCCTGAAGGCCCAGCGCAGCGGCCAGCTGCTGGCACC
>NZ_JBYIQX010000121.1:0-1189 GCF_057707805.1 Streptomyces sp. bgisy159
CACCAGCGCGTAGTCGCGTGCCGGCCCACGCCCAGCCCCGTACCTCCGATCGAAGGAACGAGCGTCTTTTCATGCCAAGAAGCAGCCTGAGCGCCCCGACCACGCGTGCACGTGCCGCGTGGACGGTCTGCGCCGCCGCCGCTCTCACCGCGGTCGCGACCGCCGGTCCGGCCGACGCCCTCACCGGCACCGACGCCTCCGCCCAGCTGACCTTCGTAGCGAAGATCACCGTTGGGGAGGAGACCGCCTGCAGCGGTGCCCTGGTCGCCCCGCAGTGGGTCCTGACCGCGGCCTCCTGCTTCTCCTCCCAGGCCATGCCGGGGCCCGGCAGGCCCGCGGTCCCCACCACCGTCACCGTCGGCCGCACCGATCTGACGCAGACCGGCGGCAGCGTCCAGCAGGCCGTCGACCTCGTGCCGCACCCGGACCGCGACGTCGTCCTGGTCCGCCTCGCCCAGCCCGTCCCCGGCGCGATCACGCCCGTACGGCTGGCCACCAGCCCCGCCGCGGCGGGTGAGCAGCTGACGAAGGCCGGGTTCGGCCGGACCAGGACGGAGTGGGCACCGAACAAGCTGCACTCCGCCACCTTCACCGTGGCCTCCACGGCGGGCGCCGACGTGAACCTGGACGGCTCGGACACGGCCACCGTCTGCAAGGGCGACGCCGGCGGCCCCGCGCTGCGCACCGCCGGTGGAGCGCCCGAGCTGGTCGCGGTCAACTCGCGCTCCTGGCAGGGCGGCTGCCTCGGCACCGACGCGGCGGAGACCCGCACCGGCGCGGTCGACACCCGCGTCGACGACCTCGGTCCGTGGATCTCCCTGGCGACGGGCGCGCGCTGGGGCCAGACCGGCGAGAACGCCGCCGACTCCCAGGAACTCTCGGGCGACTTCGACGGCGACGGCAAGGACGACACCGCCGTGCTGCACAAGTACGCCGCCGTGAACGGCGTCAACCACACCGCCCTGTGGAAGCTCACCAGCACCGGCTCGGGGACGTACAACCCGGTGCGGGCGTGGGACAACCTCGCGGCCGGACTCGGCTCGTGGAGCTGGGACAACTCCAAGGCATTCACCGGTGACTTCAACGGCGACGGCAAGAGCGACGTGGGCGTCCTCTACAACTACGGCCAGGTCAACGGCGTCAACACCACCGGCCTGTGGACCTTCACCAGCAACGGCACCGGCTTCGA
>NZ_JBYIQX010000122.1:0-1009 GCF_057707805.1 Streptomyces sp. bgisy159
TCTGCTCGGCGATCTTGAGGGCCTCCTCGATGAGGGTCTCCACGATCTTCGACTCCGGGACGGTCTTGATGACCTCGCCCTTGACGAAGATCTGGCCCTTGCCGTTGCCGGAGGCGACCCCGAGATCGGCCTCGCGGGCCTCGCCGGGGCCGTTGACCACGCAGCCCATGACGGCGACGCGCAGGGGAACCTCCATCCCCTCCAGACCGGCCGTGACCTCCTCGGCGAGCTTGTAGACGTCGACCTGGGCCCGGCCGCAGGACGGGCAGGAGACGATCTCCAGACGGCGCGGACGCAGACCCAGCGACTCCAGGATCTGACTGCCGACCTTGATCTCCTCCACCGGCGGCGCGGACAGCGACACCCGGATGGTGTCACCGATGCCCTGGGACAACAGCGCACCGAACGCCACCGCCGACTTGATCGTCCCCTGGAACGCCGGCCCCGCCTCCGTCACCCCCAGATGCAGCGGATAGTCACACTGCGCCGCCAGCTGCTTGTACGCCTCGATCATCACGACCGGATCGTTGTGCTTCACCGAGATCTTGATGTCCCGGAAATCGTGCTCCTCGAACAGCGACGCCTCCCACAGCGCCGACTCCACCAGCGCCTCCGGAGTCGCCTTGCCGTACTTCTGCAGCAGACGCCGGTCCAGCGAACCCGCGTTCACCCCGATCCGGATCGGCGTGCCGTGCTCCTTGGCCGCCTTCGCGATCTCCCTGACCTTGTCGTCGAACTGCTTGATGTTGCCCGGATTGACCCGGACCGCCGCACACCCCGCCTCGATCGCCGCGAACACGTACTTCGGCTGGAAGTGGATGTCCGCGATCACCGGGATCTGCGACTTGCGCGCGATCACCGCCAGCGCGTCCGCGTCGTCCTGCGTCGGACACGCCACCCGCACGATCTGACACCCCGACGCCGTCAGCTCCGCGATCTGCTGCAGCGTCGCACCGATGTCCGACGTACGCGTCGTCGTCATCGACTGCACCGAGACCGGGGCGTCACC
>NZ_JBYIQX010000123.1:0-1009 GCF_057707805.1 Streptomyces sp. bgisy159
TGGTGTCGGGACGGAGTGAGGGTGCGGTGCGGGCGGCGCTGGAGCGCGTCGCGGACTTCGTCGAACGGCATCCGGACGTCCCCGTGGGCGCGGTGGCACGGATGCTCGCCGGATCACGAACGGTGTTCGAGCACCGCGCCGCCCTCACCACCACCGGCACCGACCGCGACACACTCGTGGAACGCCTCCGGACAACGGACCAGGCACTGCGCGGCGCGGGCCGCCCGGCGGACGACCCGGTATGGGTCTTCCCCGGCCAGGGCGCCCAATGGCCCGGCATGGCCGTGAAACTACTGGACGAAAACGGGGCGTTCGCCGAGCAGTTGGCCCAGTGCGCGCGGGCCCTCGAGCCGTTCGTGGACTGGGACCTGCTGGCCGTGCTCCGGGGCGAACCCGGCCAGCCCGACTTCGACCGGGTCGACGTGGTGCAGCCCGCCCTGTGGGCGGTCATGGTGTCCCTGGCCGCGCAATGGCGCGCCGTCGGCGTACACCCCGCCGCGGTCATCGGACACTCCCAGGGCGAGATCGCCGCCGCCACCGCGGCCGGCGCACTCTCCCTGTCCGACGGCGCACGCGTCGTCGCCCTGCGCTCCCGCCTCATCGCCCAGCACGCCGGCGACGGAGGCATGACCTCACTCGCCCTCCCCCGGACCCAGGCAGAGGAAGCGGCCGCACGGTTCGGACTCGAAGTCGCCGCCGTCAACAGCCCCGACAACACCGTCCTCGCCGGCCCCGTCGAGGCGCTGGACCGGCTCACCGCATGGTGCGACGAACACGACATACGATGCCGCCGCGTCCCCGTCGACTACGCCTCCCACTCCTCCTTCGTCGACGTCATGCGCGAACAACTCCTCGACGCACTCGCCCCCATAGCACCACGCGACACCGACACACCCCTCTACTCCTCCCTCACAGCAAACCTGATCCACGGCAGCGACCTCGACGCCGACTACTGGTACCGCAACCTCCGCCACACCGTCGCCTTCGAAGCAGCCACACGCGCCGCCGC
>NZ_JBYIQX010000124.1:0-968 GCF_057707805.1 Streptomyces sp. bgisy159
GCCGGCGTCACGCTGGAACAGATCGCCGCCGACTTCGGCGTCCACCCGATCGCTCTGTCGAAGTGGCTGCGCCGCGCCGACACCGACGAGGGCGCCAGGCCCGCCACGGCATCGGGTGAGTCGGCCGAGCTGCGTGAGGCCCGCAAGCGCATCCGGCTGCTGGAGCAGGAGAACGAGGTCCTCAGGAGGGCTGCGGCGTATCTGTCGCAGGCGAACCTGCCGGCAAAATGATGTACCCGCTCGTCCGCGAGCTGGCCGCCGCCGATGCCCCTCACAGGGTGCCGGTGGCGGTGACGTGCCGGGTGCTCGGGCTGGCCCGCCAGCCCTACTACCGGTGGCTGGACAGGCCGGTCACCGACGCCGAGATGGCCGAGGCATACCGGGCCAACGCGCTGTTCGACGCGCACCGCGACGATCCCGAGTTCGGCCACCGCTTCCTCCTCGACGAGGCCCGGGCGGCCGGTGAGGCGATGGCCGAGCGGACCGCCTGGCGGATCTGCCGGGACAACGGCTGGTGGAGCGCCTTCGGCAAGCGACGGGGCCGCGGGAAGAATGCCAAGGCCGGGCCGCCTGTCCACGATGACCGGGTGCGGCGGGACTTCACCACAGCCGGGCCGAACCGGCTGTGGCTCACGGACATCACCGAGCACGCGACCGGCGAGGGCAAGCTGTATCTTTGCGCGGTCAAGGACCTGTACTCCGGCCGCATCGTGGGCTATTCCATCGACGCGCGGATGAAGTCCAGCCTCGCGGTGAGAGCCCTTGAATCCGCCGTCGCCCGTCGCGGCCAGGTCGCCGGATGCATTGTTCATTCCGATCGCGGATCGCAGTTCCGCTCACGGAAGTTCGTGTCCGTTCTCGCACGTCACGGCCTGGTCGGCTCCATGGGCCGGGTCGGTGCGGCCGGCGACAATGCGGCCATGGAGAGTTTCTTCGCGCTACTGCAGAAGAACGTCCTCGATCGCCGT
>NZ_JBYIQX010000125.1:0-897 GCF_057707805.1 Streptomyces sp. bgisy159
GAGCCCTTTCCAACCTCATCGTGCAGTCGGGTAGTTGGGCTGACAACATGGTGAAGCCCCTGGTAGATGGGCTTTCGATCAAGAGAACCGTCTCCACCAGAGGCTTCACGTGCTTGTCTACCCGTCGGGCGTTGACGTGTCCAGCTCTGCCCTCCGCTTCCTCACGCAGCAGTTGCGGCGGCATCGCCGTGCGATCGGCTCCCGCTGGCGGCGCCTGAGTGCCGGCCGCCAGGCCCTGCTCACACTCGCCCACCTGCGGGTGGGGCACACCTATGCGCAGTTGGCGGCCGGGTTCTGAGTGGGCACCACGACGGCCTACCGCTACGTCACCGAGGCCGTCGAACTCCTGGCCGCTCTCGCCCTGGGCCGGCCTGACCGACGCGGTGCGGACCGCGTCGTCGAAGGCGTACCTGATCCTGGACGGCACCCTCCTGCCCATCGACCGCATCGCCGCGGACCGCCCGTTCTTCTCCGGCAAGCGCAAGAGGCACGGGATGAACGTGCAGGTCCTCGCCGACCCCTTCGGTCGGTTGCTGTGGGCCTCACCGGCCCTGCCCGGCGCCGTCCACGACATCCGCGCGGCCCGTGAACACGGCATCCTCGACGCTCTCGCCGACGCCGCTATCCCGTGCTGGGCGGACAAGGCATACCGGGGCGCCGGCGGCACGGTCCGCACCCCGTACTGGGGCCGGTGGGAGACCCTCTCCACCAGCCAGAAGGCGGTGAACCGGTCCCACGCGAAGATCCGCGCCCTCGGCGAACAGGCCGTCGCCACCCTCAAGTCCTGGCGGCTGCTGCGCAAGCTGCGGTGCTCGACCACCCGGATCACCAAACTCGTCCAGGCCGTCCTCGCCCTTCATCTGACCAGCTCAGAGTGAGGATGGAAAACGCTCACTG
>NZ_JBYIQX010000126.1:0-852 GCF_057707805.1 Streptomyces sp. bgisy159
AGAAGACATCTCATTTGGCGTGTTCGATAGTCTGCGGTCGTGGACATCGTGGAGCGCCTGGTGCCGGATGAGTTGTGGGAGTTGTTCGCGCGGGTGGTGCCGCCAGCCCCGACACGGCCTCAAGGTGGTGGCCGACGGCGGTACGGGGATCGCGAGGTGCTGGCCGCGATTGTGTTCGTGGCCACGTCAGGGTGCACATGGAAGCAGTTACCGCCATCCTTCGGCCCGTCGGGGCCGACCGCGCACCGCCGGTTCAGTGAATGGAGCAGGGCCCGGGTCTGGGCCAAACTGCACCGCCTGGTGCTGGATGAACTCGGCGCTCGCGGAGACCTGGACTGGTCGAGGTGTGCGATCGACTCGGTGAACATGCGGGCCCTGAAAGGGGGGACCTGACAGGTCCGAATCCTGTCGATCGGGGCAAGAAGGGCTCGAAGATCCACCTGATCACCGAGCGGACTGGTCTGCCCCTCTCCGTCGGTATATCGGGCGCCAACCTCCACGACAGCCAGGCCCTGCAGCCCCTGGTCCGCGGGATCCCGCCGATCCGCTCCCGCCGCGGCCCACGCCGACGCAAGCCCGCCAAGCTGCACGCCGACAAGGGCTACGACTACGACCACCTGCGTCGATGGCTGCGCAAGCGCGGTATCACGCACCGCATCGCACGCAAGGGCATTGAATCCTCCACACGTCTGGGCCGCCACCGCTGGACGATCGAGCGCACCATGGCCTGGCTCGCCGGCTGCCGTCGGCTCCACCGCCGCTATGAACGCAAAGCCGAACACTTCCTGGCCTTCACCGCCATCGCCTGCACCCTCATTTGCTACCGCCGACTCACCAAATGAGACGTCGTCT
>NZ_JBYIQX010000127.1:0-837 GCF_057707805.1 Streptomyces sp. bgisy159
CTCGACCACGCAGCGGGCAAGCGCAGGCGACCGGTCTGGGTCAGGGGTGCATTACGGTGGGGCACGAGGGCCTTTCGGTCGGTGTAGACGTCGCAATCCACACCGAACCCGGAAGGCCCTCACCTGTTCAAGACCCCTCAGCCGAGACCTGACTCACCCGTCCACAACCTCCCCCGACAGAACAGCTAGCCGACCAGACACGGCGCTTCCAACGGTGAGCGGGCCACGAGGAGACGCCGGGTCGCGTACAGCAGCATATGCCCGTTTCGACCCGGACGTTGCCGGAACACCGAACGCCGACCCATGCCCGGCTACTCACCCAAGTCGACTCTGGGCCAGCGAGGCCTTGGCAAGTCACGGCCGCGTCGGCGGCAGCACCGGCATCGGGGTCCATCGTTCGAGAACGAGCGGGAGTCGTTCACCCTCGTGGTGGCGGAGATCGGCCCAGGGAAGCACTGCTCCTCGCCGTAGACGAACCGATGGCCGGGGAATCCGGTGACGCCTTACGACGCGGCTCTCTGCCCCTGCGCGCCGGGGCAGCATCGGTCTGCGTTCTCACCTGGCGCAATGCTCCAGAACCTCTGCCGGGCCTCGACCAGAGAAACCGCCATGCGGCTGCTCCTCGCCACATGCGCCTGCACATACGCGAAGACCCCGGCCTCAGCGTTTCCGCTGGTTAAGGGATCTCGGACACACGTACACAGTGTGCCCCCGGCAGGATTCGAACCTGCGCACACGGCTCCGGAGGCCGGTTCAGGCCGGGGTATACGCGCAGGTCACGCGCTGCTGGCCGGTCCAATGTGGCAGGTCTAATTAAGGCGTTGCCAGAGCCTCCTT
>NZ_JBYIQX010000128.1:0-818 GCF_057707805.1 Streptomyces sp. bgisy159
CGCTCCGATCATTACCTGAAGATGGGCGACGTGGACGGCCTTCCCGGCCCCACCGACGCCTGGATCACCCTCGCCGGCCTCGCCCGCGAGACCAAGCGCATCCGCCTCGGCACCCTGATGACGGCGGCCACGTTCCGGCTCCCTGGTGTACTCGCCGTCCAGGTCGCCCAGGTCGACCAGATGTCCGGCGGCCGGGTCGAACTCGGCCTGGGCGCAGGCTGGTTCGAGGAGGAACACACCGCGTACGGAATCCCGTTCCCGAAGGAGAAGTTCGGCCGGCTGGAGGAGCAGCTGGAGATCGTCACCGGACTGTGGGGCACTCCCGCCGGCGAGACCTACGACTTCCACGGCACCTACTACGACCTCACCGACTCGCCCGCGCTGCCCAAGCCCGCCCAGGCGAAGATCCCGGTGCTGATCGGCGGCCTCGGTGCCCGGCGCACCCCGCGGCTCGCCGGACGGTACGCCGACGAGTTCAACGTGCCGTTCGCCTCCGTCGAGGACAGCGAGCGGATGTTCGCCCGGGTCCGGGCCGCCGCCGAGGAGGCCGGCCGCCGGGGCGACGACCTGATCTGCTCCAACGCCCTCGTGGTCTGCGTCGGCAAGGACGACCGGGAGGTGGCCCGCCGCGCCGCCGCCATCGGCCGCGAGGCCGACGAGCTGAAGGCCAACGGCCTGGCCGGCACACCGGCCGAGGTCGTCGACAAGATCGGCCGCTATGCCGCGACCGGCTCGCGCCGCATCTACCTCCAGCTCCTCGACCTCTCCGACCTGGACCACCTGGAGCTCATCGCGTCCCAGGTGCAGGCGCAGTTGTC
>NZ_JBYIQX010000129.1:0-798 GCF_057707805.1 Streptomyces sp. bgisy159
AAGAGGTCACCTTCCGTACCAAGCCCGCCCTGGCCCGCGCGATGCTGGAGCGGGCCCTCGCCGCGAAGCTGCCCTTTCGCTGGGTGACCGGCGACGAGGTCTACGGCCAGGACCCCCTCCTGCGCGGCTGGCTGGCCGAGCAGCGCCTGAGCTACGTGCTCGCGATCGCCTACAAGCATCGATGCGGGCCGCGCGGGCAGAACGCCCGTACCATCTCGGCGATCCTGCCGGAACATGCCTGGGAAATCCGCTCTGCCGGTGACGGCGCCCACGGCCTGCGTGAATACGCCTGGGCTCTGGTCCCGCTGCCCGGCGAGCGCGACGACGGTTTCGAAGACGCCCTGCTGATCCGCCGCAGCCTCGCCGACGGCGAGCACGCCTACTACCTCACCCACGCCCCGACAGGCACCGCGCTGGCGGAGATCGTGCGGGCCGCCGGCGCCCGCTGGGCAATCGAGGAGTGCTTCCAGGCCGCAAAGAACGAGGCCGGCCTCGACCACTACCAGGTACGCCAATACCCGGCCTGGTACCGGCACATCACCCTCGCCATGGCGGCTGCCGCACACCTGACTGCAGTCCGGGCCACGGCTCATGAAAAGGGGGACACGGCCGCGACCTGATCCGACTGAGCGTGAACGAGATCAGCCGCCTGCTGAGCAGATTCACCCACGCCATCCGGCACGAAGCCGGTCACATCCTGCACTGGTCACGCTGGCGCCGCCGCCATCAATACCGCGCCCGCCTCAGCCATTACCGCCGCCGAGGCCACCGCCCCCCGTAACTGCGGCTGCAGTACTA
>NZ_JBYIQX010000013.1:0-176277 GCF_057707805.1 Streptomyces sp. bgisy159
CCCAGTTGGTGCCGTCCGCGTCGGCGGAGAAGGGCTTGCAGCGGCCGTCCGCGGCCAGTCCCCGCTGGCGGCCGAACTCGACGAACATGCCCGGTCCGGACATCACGGTGGCGCCGGCCGCGACGGCCAGCGAGCATTCGCCGGAGCGCAGGGCGCGGACGGCGAGATGCAGAGCGACCAGGGACGAGGAACAGGCCGTGTCCACCGTCACCGCGGGGCCCTCCAGCCCCAGCGCATAGGCGATGCGCCCGGACGCCACACTCACCGTCGTGCCGGTGAGGAGGTGCCCCTCGACGTCTTCTTCCGCTTCGTGCAGGCGGGGTCCGTACTCGGGTGCGGTGGCGCCGACGAAGACGCCGGTGGCGCCGGCGTGCAGGCTGTGCGGGTCGATCCCCGCCCGTTCGATGGTCTCCCAGGTGGTCTCCAGCAGCAGTCGCTGCTGCGGGTCCATCGCGGTCGCCTCACGCGGCGAGATGCCGAAGAAAGCCGCGTCGAACTCGGCGGCGTCGTGCAGGAATCCGCCTTCGCGGACGTAGGTGGTGCCGGTCCGGGCGGGGTCGGCGTCGTAGAGGGCGTCGAGGTCCCAGCCCCGGTCGGTGGGGAACGCGGAGACCGCGTCGGCCCCCTCGCCGACCAGGCGCCACAGGTCGTCCGGAGTACGCACCCCGCCGGGGAAGCGGCAGCCCATCGACACGATGGCGATCGGTTCGTCGCCGGGGCCGCGGCGGGTGAGGGGGGCGGCGTCGGTGGCGGCGGGCGCGGTGAGGTGGGCGGCGAGGCGTCGGGGCGTCGGATACTCGTAGACGGCTGTGGCGGGGAGTCGGGCGCCGGAGAGCGTGTTGATCCGGTCGCGCAGTTCGACGGCGGTGACGGAGTCGGCGCCGAGTTCCTTGAAGGTCCGCTCCGGGTCGACCCGAGTGGGGCCGTCGTAGCCGAGGACGACCGCGGTGGACTCGCGGACCAGGAGAAGGGCACGCTCGTGGTCGAGCACGGCGTCGGCCGCGCCGGTGGCGGCAGGGACGGTTCCGGTGGGGGCGGTTCCGGTGGGCGCGTCGGCGGCCGGTGCGGCGGGGGTGACTGCCGTGTCCGCCGGTGTGTGCCCGCCGGTGCCGGTGATCCAATGGCGGCGCCGCTGGAACGCGTAGGTGGGCAGGGAGACCCGGCGGGGGGCGAGATCCGCGAAGGCGGGGGTCCAGTCGACGTCGGCGCCCCTGGTCCACAGGGCTCCCAGCGAGGTCTGGAAGCGGGCGGGGCCGCCCTCGCCGCGGCGCAGGGTTCCGGTGACGACGGCATGCCGGGCGCCCGCGGTGGACTCGACGGTCTCCTGTACCGGGCCGGTGAGCACGGGGTGCGGGCTGACCTCGACGAAGGCGCCGTGGCCGGCGCGGGTGAGGGCGCGGACGGCCGGTTCGAGGAGCACCGGGTTGCGGAGGTTGTCGTACCAGTACCGGGCGTCGGTGTCCGGGCCGTCGATCCAGTCGCCGGTGACGGTGGACAGGAAGGGCATGTCGGGCCGGCGCGGGACGATGGTGGCGAGGCGGCGGAGCATGTCGTCGCGGACGGGTTCGACGTGCGGTGAGTGGGAGGCGTAGTCGATGCCGACGCGGCGGGCGCGGACGTTCTCGTGTTCGGCGGTGGCGAGGATGTCGGTGACGGTCTCGATACCGGCGGACACGACGGTGGAGGCGGGGCCGTTGAGGGCGGCGACGGTGACGCGGTCGCCCCAGCGCGCGACGAAGCGGCGCGCCTCGTGTTCGGCGAGGGCGAGCGAGACCATGCCGCTGCGGCCTTCCAGCGGGACGAGAATCCTGCTGCGCAGGGCGACGACCAGGGCGGCGTCCTCCAGGTCGAGGGCACCGGCGACGCAGGCGGCGGCGATCTCGCCCTGGGAGTGTCCGACGACGGCGGCGGGACGGACGCCGTGCGACTGCCAGAGGGCGGCCAGGGAGACCATGACGGCCCACAGCACGGGCTGTACGACGTCGGAGCGGTCCAGGGGCGGGGCGTCCGGGTCTCCGCGCAGCACGGCGGAGAGGTTCCAGTCGACGTGGGGGGCGAGGGCCTCACCGCATTCGGCGAGGCGGGCGGCGAAGACGGGCGCGGTGGCGAGGAGTTCGGCTGCCATGCCGGCCCACTGGCTGCCCTGGCCGGGGAAGACGAACACGGGCCGGTGGATGTCTCCGGTGACCGGGCCGCCCGGAACGGCGGTGGCGAGGCCGCCGAGCAGGGTGGCACTGTCTGCTCCCACGACCAGGGCGCGGTGTGCGAGCGGGGTGCGGGTGGTGAGCAGGGACCACGCGGTGTCGACGGGATCGGCGTCGGTGGCGCGGACGTGCGCGGCGAGGCGGTCGGCCTGGGCGCGGAGTGCGTCGGGATCGGCGGCGGACAGCAGCCAGGGCACGGTGTCGGGGGCGGTCCGGCGCTCCTGCCGCGGATGCCTGTCGGCGGCGGGGGGCTCTTCGAGGACGAGGTGGGCGTTGGTGCCGCCCATGCCGAAGGAGGAGACGCCGGCGCGTAGCGGGGTGCCCGGGATGTCCGGGGTCCACGCGGTGGTCTCGTGCTGGACGCGCAGTCCGAGGCCGTCGAGGTCGATGGCGGGGTTGGGTTCCCGGTGGTCGAGGCTGGGCACCAGCCGGCGGTGGGAGAGGCACAGCACGGTCTTGAGGAGCCCGGCGATGCCGGCGGCCCCTTCGAGGTGGCCGATGTTGGTCTTCACGGAGCCGACGGCGAGCGGGGTGCGGCGGCCCTCGGCGGTGCCGAGGACGGCGCCGAGGGCCGTGGCCTCGACCGGGTCGCCGACGCGGGTGCCGGTGCCGTGGAGCTCGACGTAGCCGATGTCGGCCGGGGCGAGACCGGCGCGCTGGACGGCGGCGCGCAGGACGGCCGCCTGGGCGTCGGCGTCCGGGGTGGTGATGCTCGTGCCGGTACCGTCGTTGTTGAGGGCGCCGCCGCGGATCACGGCGTGGATGTGGTCGCCGTCGGCGAGGGCGCGGGACAGCGGCTTGAGCACGACGAGACCGCCGCCCTCGCCCCGCACGTAGCCGTTGGCGCGGGCGTCGAAGGTGTGGCAGGCGCCGTCCGGGGAGAGGGCGCCGAACCCGGCGGCCGCCAGGGAGCTTTCGGGGCTCAGGTTGAGGTGGACGCCGCCGGCGAGGGCGAGTTCGCAGTCGCCGGCGCGCAGGCTGTCGCAGGCCAGCTGTACGGCGGTGAGGGAGGAGGACTGGGCGCTGTCGACGGTCATGCTGGGGCCGCGGGTGCCGAGCGCGTAGGACAGCCGGTTGGCGATGAGGGAGCGGTTGAGGCCGGTCAGGGTGTGGTGTCCCGGACCCTGTCCGGCGGCACGGACGACGTCGGCGTAGTCGCAGGTGTCCGCGCCGAGGAAGACCGCGGTGGCGCGCGGGACGTCGGCGACGGGGATGCCCGCGTGTTCCAGGGCCTCCCAGCCGAGTTCCAGGGCGAGTCGGGCCTGCGGGTCCATGGCGTCGGCCTCGCGGGGCGAGATGCCGAAGAACGCGGCGTCGAAGTCGGCGGGGGCGGTGATGTAGCCGCCGCGCAGGGGTGCGGTGCCGCCGTGCGGGGTGGGCCAGCCGGCGGCGGGTACGCCCGTGCGGCGGTCCTCGGGGAGGTCGGTGACGGCGCTGCGGCCCTCGGTGAGCAGGTCCCAGTAGGCGGCCGGGTCGTCGGCCCCCGGGAGCCGGCACGCGAGGCCGACCACGGCCACGGGCTCATGGCCCGGGGCGCTGTTCCGGACGTCGGTGGGCACCGGCTCGTTCATCGATGGCACTCCAGATACCGAGGGCGGGAGGGAGGGGAGCGATGCACACGTTCGCACGCGGGCGGGAGCCGTCCGGCGCTCCGATGAAACGCTCTAGGGGAATCTCTAGGCACGTCGTGGCCTTGGGCGGCGACGTCGGCCGGGACGCCGTTTCGTGGTCCGGCGGGGAGCGGCGGCGGATCGTAGTCAGCGGGAGGAGCGTCCGCAAGGGGTGGTGATCTAGGCGAATGCCGGAACTCGAGCGGGCACCCTGGGAGGGCGGCGATCGGCTGTGCGTCCTTCCGCGCGGTGTGCCTGTGGGGCACCGGTCCGGTGAAGCGTGTGCGATGCCGCGTTCCCGACTCGAGAAGGGCGGATCCATGACTCCGACGACCGCGCTCGCGTCGTCGCGCGGCGAGGAGGCCGGCACGCCGGCGGCGCTGGCCGTGTCGGCGGCGGCCGACGGCGGTGTGCTGAGCGACGCGGAGGTCGCCGCATGGCTGGAGGACCGGCGCCGCGCCCAGCACCAGCGGGTGGAGCGGGTGCCGTTCGCCGAGCTGGACGGCTGGCGGTTCGAGGAGGGCAGCGGCGACCTGCGCCATGCGAGCGGCGGCTTCTTCGCGGTGCACGGGCTGCGGGTCCGCTCGGACTTCGGCCCGGTGCCCGCGTGGGAGCAGCCCGTCATCGACCAGCGGGAGATCGGGATCCTGGGCATCGCCGTGCGGGACTTCGACGGCGTCCCGCACCTGCTCATGCAGGCGAAGTCGGAGCCGGGAAACGTGAACGGGATGCAGGTGTCCCCGACCGTGCAGGCGACGCGGAGCAACTACATGCGGTTGCACGGGGGTTCGGCGGTGAAGTACCTGGACTGTTTTCGCCGGCCCGCACCGGGCTCGGTGGTGGCGGACGTGCTGCAGTCGGAGCAGGGATCCTGGTTCCTCGGCAAGCGGAACCGGAACATGATCGTGCGGGTGGGTCCCGAGGTGGAGGCCGACGAGGACTTCGCCTGGCTGACTTTGCGTCAGGTGAACGCGCTGCTGCGGCAGGACAACGTCGTGAACATGGATGCGCGTACCGTGCTGTCCTGCCTGCCGGACTGGCGGGAGGACGTCACCGGACCGGCCGCGTCTGCGCACACGGACACCGAGATCCGCAGCTGGATCACCCGGCGCCGCGCCGAGCACGAGGTGAGGGTGACGCCGATCGGGCTCGCGGAGACCAGGGACTGGGACCGTGACCCCTACCGCGTGTCCCATGTGAGCGGGCGCCACTTCAGCGTCGTGGCCGTCGACGTCGTCTCCGGGCGGCGCGAGGTGGCGGCGTGGTCCCAGCCGCTGGTCGAGCCGCACGGCACGGGCACGGCGGCGTTGTTCCTCCGGCGGGTGAACGGCATACCGCACGTGCTGCTGCGGGCACGCGCGGAGGCCGGGTTCCTGTCCGTGGTCGAGCTCGGCCCGACGGTGCAGTGCACCGAGGAGAACTACGCGGACCTGCCGCCCGCCGCGCTGCCGCCGTATCTGGACGAGGTGCGCGGGCGACGCGACTCGGCCGTGTACGACGTGCTGCTGTCGGAGGAGGGCGGTCGGTTCCTCAACGCCCAGAGCCGCTACATGATCATCGAGGTCGACGGCGACATCCCCCTGCTCTCAGACGAGTTCCGCTGGGTGTCGCTGCGTCAGGTCGACGAGCTGCTGCGCTACGGCCACCATCTGAACGTGCAGGCCCGCACCCTGATCGCCGCGACGAGGTCGCTGTGACGGCGCCCGCGGCACGGCCGCTGCGTCTGGGAGCGATCGGTACGTCGTCGATCGCCTGGCGGCGGGTGCTGCCGACGGTGACACGGATGCCGCAGTGGGATCTGGTGGCGGTGGCCGGGCGCACGGCGAAGAAGGCGGCCCTGTTCGCCGAGCACTTCGAGTGCGCGGCCGAGGACGACGCCGAATCGCTGCTGGCCCGGCCCGACATCGACGCGGTGTACGTGTCGACCCCGACGGCCCTGCACCACGCGTGGGCCGAACGGGCGCTGCGCGCGGGCAAGCATGTGCTGGTGGAGAAGCCGATCGGGACCACTGCCGAGGAGGCGCGCTCCCTGTGCGCCCTGGCGGCGGAGCGGGGCCTGACGCTGCGGGAGAACTTCATGTTCCTGCACCATCCGCAGCATGCGAGGGTGCGTGAACTGGTCGACGGGGGCCGGCTGGGGCGGCCGGCCGCCTTCCGGGCCGCGTTCTGCATACCGCCGCTGCCCGACGAGGACATTCGCTACGACGCCCGCCTCGGCGGTGGTGCGCTGCTCGACGTGGGGGTGTACCCGCTGCGGGCCGCAGCGCTGCTGCTCGGGCCGGGTCTCGAGGTGGCCGGCGCGACCCTGCGCACCCGGGCCCGGGACGGGCTCGACCTGTCGGGGCAGGTGTTGCTCGTCTCCCCGTCGGGAGTGCTGGCCGAGCTGGCCTTCGGCTTCGAGCACGCCTACGCGTCGGTGTACACGGTGTGGGGCGACCGGGGGCGGCTGACGGTGACGCGTGCCTTCACCCCGCCGCCCGCCCACCAGCCGTTGCTGATCCTGGAGGAACAGGACCGCGAGGAGCGGCTCACTCTTCCCGCGGCGGACCAACTGATGTTGTTGTTGGAGGAGTTCGCCGCGTCCGTGCGCACGGGTGGAGAGGCCGCCACCGGGCCGCACGCCGCGGACGTCGCCACGATGGAACTGGTGGACGCGATCCGCACCACGGCACGACGGGTCGAGGTGTGCTGACAGACAAGGAGCCGCGAGGTGAACGGGCACGGATCTCCACGTGGCCACGGACTTTCGGACTTTAGGAAAATCCCGATCACGATCCGGCTAATCTGAGGCCATGATGGCCAGGACAGCCAATCCGAACAACCGGACTTTCACGCAGAATGCACGGCGGGCACAGATAGTTCAGGCGGCTATCGAGACACTCGCCGAATCCGGATACGCGAAGACGTCGTTCACGAGAATCTCCCGACAGGCCCAACTGAGCAGTACCGGGATGATCTCGTACCACTTCTCCGGTAAACCCGAGCTGTTCGCGGAAGTCGCCAACACCATCGTCGAGAAGGCCGAAACAATAGCGGGCGCACGCATGGGTGACGAGCACACCTATCGCGGCAAGCTCAGTGCGTACATCGCGTCGAGTTTTGAATTCGTAGCCCGCTATCCGGTGCACACACAGGCCTTGACGGAGATCACCAGAATGGTCCGGGACCAGCGGATCACCGGACTGGAGAGCCTGGAGCACGGCATCATGTCGGTGGAGCGGCTCGTCTCTCTGCTCGAACAGGGCCACAAGGCGGGTGAGTTCGCCAGCTTCGACTGTTTCACCATGGCTCTGGCCGTGCGCGGCGCCATCGACAGCGTTCTGGGCCACCACCTGTGCCACATGGCGTTGGACCTCGATCGGTGCTCCCGCGAGCTGGCCGACCTGTTCGATCGCTGCACCCAGTCCGCGTAGTACCGGCATCGCAAGCCGTCGGTCCATCACCCCGGGAGCACACCGCATGACCTCCCCCACCCCCGGCTCCGAGCCCACGGCACCCTCTCCGGTGCACCCCACGACGACTCCCCCCACCACGCCCGCGCCCCCCTCGCGCTGGGGGTTCGTGATCACCGTCGTCTGCGACATCGTGCTGCCCGTCGGGCTCTACTACGGGCTCCGCGCGGCCGGAGCGAGCGAGATGACGGCCTTGCTGCTCAGCGGATCCGCGCCCGCGCTGCACACGCTGCACACCGCTGTGCGCCACCGCAGACTGGACTCCATCGGCGTCTTCACGCTCGCCCTGCTGGTGGTGAGCGCGCTGGCCTCATTGCTGACCTCGGATCCCCGCATCGCCCTGGCCCGCAACGGTCTGTTCACCGCCCTGGCCGGCGTCTGGCTGCTGATCACCCTGTTCACCGCGCGCCCCTTCACCTACCAGGCACTGCGCACGCTGATGCCCGGGCGGTCGGCGAAACTGGAGCGACTGTGGGAGTCGGACGCCGTATTCCGCCGTGTGTGGCGCGTCCTGACCATGGTGTGGGCCGTCGGGCTGCTGTGCGACGCGCTCCTGCGGGTGGTCATGGCGTACAACCTCCCCGTGGACACCGTCCCGGCGCTGGACGGCGTCCTGTACGCGGTCTCCTGGATCCTCCTCCAGGTGATCACGCAGATCATCCTGTTCCGGTCGAACACCCTGACCAAGATCCTCGGCGAGCGCGGGCCGCGACGACGCCCCTTCGCCCCGGCCGCCCAGCAGCCGGAAGCGGGCGACTGACCCCTCCCCCGCCCGGCGCCCCTCGTGACCTGAGCGGCGCAAGGACCGGCATCGGTTCGGCACTGCTGTGGTGAAGTCCCGCCGCGTCGGATCACCATGGACGGGCGGCCGGGTTCCGTGGAGGCGGCGCGGGGGTGTCAACGCACGGCGACCAGGACCGCGCTGTCGCCGTACTGCCACACCGCGCCGGCGTGGCCGAAGCCCGCCCGGCGCAGCAGGTCCACATGGCCGGGCAGGGACAGCCGTACGGCGCTGTCGGTGCCGGTGGCGGACTGCCGGTGGCGGCGCTCGGCGAGCAGGTCGGCGCATTCGGGGTCGTCGGCGACGGCCGACCACCAGGCGTTCCAGTCCTCGTGCGCCTGGGTCCGCTGCCGTTGGGCGCGGCGGGTGCCGACGGCCGTGGTCAGCTCGGCCAGCGCGGGGTCACCGGGCGGGAAGTGGTCGCCGTTGACGAGGACGCCGCCGGGGCGCAGCAGTGCGGCGAGCTGCCGGTAGGTGCGGAGCAGGGCGGGGGGTTCGAGGTAGTGCAGGGCGGTCGTGGAGACGGCCGCGTCCAGCGGGCGGTCCAGGAACAGGGCGCGGGTCCAGCCGTCGGCGCCGATGACGGTGTCGACGTAGCGGGCGGCGTCGGCGTGGTGGGTGCGGGCGAGTTCGAGCAGCAGCGGGTCGCAGTCGACGGCGACGATGTCGGCCGCGGGGAGCCGGCGTGCCAGCCGGGCCGCGAGCGAGCCGGGGCCGCAGCCGAGGTCGACCACCAGGGGGCGGCCGGGGCGGCCGGCGGTGGTGTGTTCGACGAGGTCGGCGATGACCGTGAAGCGGTCCTCACGGTCGACGGCGTAGTGCCGCTGCTGGTTCTCCCACCGTTCCACCCATTTCTCCGCCGTCGCCAGACTGAGCCCCATGCGGTCGTGCCACCTCGTCGTCGCTCTCCGGTGTCTGTCGGCCCGAGAGCTTACAGGTGGAAACGGTTTCCATTACGGGTTTTGGGCCGGTGTCACCCGAGGTCGGCAAGGACGGTCAGCAGCCGGTCGATCTCCTCCACGGTGTTGTACAGATGCGCGCTCACCCGGACCGACGCGTCGAGCTCGCCCTCGCCGCCCTGGCAGTGGTGGTCGGAGCGGACCATGAAGCCGCGGTCGTACAGCACGAAGCCGAGGTCCCCGGAGGGGATGTCGCGGTGGCGGAAGGTGACGATGCCCTGGCGCCGCTGGACCGGTGAGTCCGCGGCCAGACTGGCCCGGCAGCCGATGACCTCGTAGGCGTCCAGCCGGCGCAGTCCGTCGGTGAGCCGGGCCGCCAGGGCGGTGGTCCAGCGGGCGACGCGGTCGGTGCCCGCGCCGTCCAGCCAGTCCAGGGCGGCTGCCAGGGACACGATCCCCACGGTGTTCGGGGTGCCCTGCCAGCCGCCGGGGGCGAACCCGGGCCCGCGTTCCTGACGTGCCCAGACGGCGCCGGAGCCGGGCAGGGCAAGGCACTTGTGGCCGGAGAAGACGACGAAGTCGACGTCCAGCTCGGCCACGGACACCGGCATGTGCCCGATGCTCTGGGCGGCGTCCAGGCAGATCACCGCGTCCGGGCCGACGGCCCGGCGGACCCGGTGGATGTTCATGTCGGCGCCGTAGACGTGGTGGACGTGGGTGACGGCGACGAACCGGGTGCGTGGACCGGCGAGTTCGGCGAGGGCGTGGTGGTCGTAGTCGCCGGAGGAGCGCTGGTACGGCATCGGCAGGACGTGGATGCGGGTGCCCTGGCGGGCGAGGTGCCGCTGGACCTCCAGCCAGGGTTCGATGTTGGCCCGGTGGTCGGCGTGCGGGACGACGATCTCGTCCCCGTCGCAGAGCAGCGCGGGCAGCCAGTCGCGGGCGACGGTGCGCAGTCCCTCGGTGGTGCCGCCGGTGAAGTGCACGGCGGACCGCTGCGGGGCGGGGTCGCGCAGGAAGCCCCGGACCCGGTCACGGGCCTGCTCGACGAGGGCCGTGGTGCGGTTGGCCCACGGGTAGGTGCCGCGGCCGGCGTTGGCATTGGTGGTGGTGAGGTAGGTCCGCACGGCGTCGAGGACCGCGCGGGGCTTCTGCGCGGTGGCGGCGCTGTCCAGGTAGGCGAGGTCGGGGTGGGCGGTGAGGATGGGGAACTGGGCGCGCAGGCCGGCCTGCCAGTCGGTGAGGTCCCACAGGTCGTCGCGGTGCCGGGGGCCGCCGGGTGCGGTCACGGCGGTTCAGTCCCGCACCAGGGGCGCGCCCGCGTCCCGCCAGGCGACGATGCCGCCGGCCAGGCTGCGCACGTCGGGGTGGCCCATGCGGGTCAGCAGGGCGGCGTAGCGGGCGGACTTCTCGCCGACCGGGCAGGCGAGCAGGACGGGGCGGCTGCGGCTGAACGGCAGGCCGCCGTGCAGGATCTCCTCGAAGATCTCGTCGACGATGTTGACCGATCCGTCGATGTGGAGGGCCGCGTAGGCGAAGGGGCTGCGCAGGTCGACGACGAGCGGGGCGCCGGTGGCGATCCACTCCTGGGCGGCCGGCACGTCGACGGTCGGCGCGATGCGGATCTCGGCATCCGGCACGTCGGCCGGTGAGTTGCGGCGGCGGGGCCGGCCGAACAGGTCCGGGCGCCGGCGGCGGACGTAGCTGAGGTAGCTCTCGACGCGGTCGCACACGATGAAGACGGCGGACTGCCGTTCCGTCAGTTCGGCGTCGATTTCCCGGAGTCGGCGCACGGCACCGAAGTAGGCCGCGCCGCCGGTCGGTCCGGCGAGGATGCCGCAGCGCCGGTTCAGGGTGAGCATGCCCTCGATGGCGTCGTCGGCGCCGACCGCCTCGATCGTCTCGTAGGTGCCGGGGTCGAACAGCCCCACCTCGTGGGCCTCGTCGATGGTGCGGATGCCCGGGATGAAGTCGGACTTGGCGGCGACCAGTCCGACGACCCGGACGCCGGGCTGGTGTTCGCGCAGGGCGCGGGCCACACCGGTGGAGGATCCGGCGGTGCCGACGCAGGCGATGAACCAGTCCGGTGCCCGGCCGTCGAGGTCCTTGACGATCTCCGGGCCGGTGCCGGTGAGGTGGGCTTCGGTGTTGCGCGGGTTGAAGTACTGGTCGGTGTGCACGTAGGTGCTGCCCGGCTCGGACAGGGTGCGGTGGAAGAGGGTCAGCGGGTCGTCGGCGGCCGTGGGGTCGAGGCACTCGCTCTGACCGGGGAGTTCCTCGATCTCCGCACCGAGCAACAGCAGCAGGTCCTTGATCTCGGGGACGCGCATGCGGTTGGTGACGCTCTTGAAGGTCAGTCCGTGCATGCCGGCGAGGACGGCCAGGGCCTTGGCGGTGTTGCCGCTGGACAGTTCGACGACCTGGCCGCCGGGGCCGGCGGCGGACTCCAGGTGGGGGCGGGCCATGTGCCAGGCGGCCCGGTCCTTGACCGACCCGAAGGGGTTGAGCAGTTCCAGCTTGGCGTACAGGTCGATGTGGCGCAGGCCGTGGACGGCCGGGTCGATGCGGACCAACGGGGTGTTGCCGATGGCGTCGGTGATGCTGTCGTACCTCACTGCGCTCCTCCCACGGAGGCGGTCGGCCAGTAGCGGTCGTCCAGGCACCAGCGCCACGCGCCGCCCTGCTGCCAGGCGGCGACCTTGCGGGCGACGGGCCGGCGCTGGGCGTGGGTGGCGTGGAAGTCCATGCAGTAGCCGGCGGTGTTGACGAAGGCCAGCAGGTCGCCCGGGCGGGGGCGGCGCGGCAGGAAGACCGTCCGGCGGGTGATGAGGTCGCTCTCCAGGCAGAGGCCGCCGACGAGCCGGACGGCGACCGGCCCTTCGTCGTCGCGCTCGGGGTGCCGCGGGACGAGGACCGGGTCCATGAGCACCCCGTGCTCCTCCAGGGCCACGTCGTGGCCGGTCGCCGCGAGCCGGACGAGGAGTTCCCCGCCCGCCTCCTGGGCCTCCGCCTCGACGACCCGGGTGAGGGTGAGTCCGCACTGGTCCAGGAGGGCGCGGCCGGGCTCGACGTGGAGGTCGTAGAGGTGTTCCAGGAGCAGGGAGGCGAGCGGACGGCCGTCGAAGGCGGGGGCGGGCTGTGCGAGGAGTTCGTCGAGGTAGCGGGGTCCGGCGACGGGCCGGTGAGCGGGATAGAGGCCGAGGGATCCGCGCAGGGTGCCGGACTCGTTGCGCAGGCCGTAGCCGTGGCCGTCGCGGGTCAGCGGCGGTCGGGTGCCGAGGACGGCGGCGGTGAGTTCGGAGGTGTAGCGCTCCCACTGTCCGCCGTCGGCCAGGTAGTCGACGCCGAATCCGCCGCCGATGTCCACGGCGGTCGGTCGCAGGCCGCGACCGCGGCACTCCTCCAGCACGGTCAGGCACCCCTCCAGCGCCGTCGCCTTCTCGGCGAGCCCGGTGGTGTCCAGGTGGTAGGCGACGCCGGTGAGATCGAGGGTGTCTGCGTGGTGCTCGACGGCGTCCAGCAGGGACCCGACCTCAGGCACCGGGGTGCCGAAACGGCTGGGCCTGCTCAGCACGCGCACCCCCCGCGTCTCGAAGCCGGACAGGCGCGGCATGATCCGGACCCGGGGCAGCGCGTGGGCGCGGACCAGGCGGGCGAGCCGGTCCAGTTCGCCGCGACCGTCGACGACGACGGTGACGGACGTACGGGCGGCCAGCCACAGGAAGTCCGGGTCCTTCGGCCCGGTCGCGGTGATCCGGTCGGGAGTGAATCCGGCGCCGAGGGCGTGCTGCAGTTCGCCGAGCGAGGCCACGTCCACACCGGCGTCGGTGGCGGCCAGGCGGCGCAGCAGCGCGCTGGACCGGTTGGCCTTGTGGGCGAAGTGGACCTGGCCGGACAGGTGGTGGCCGGCGTACACCGTCCGGAAGCGCGCCAGGTTGTCCGCGACGCGGTCGGGCAGGACCACGTTGAGCGGGGATCCGAGGGCGTCGGTGAGGGTGTGCAGGAGGGTGCCGCAGTCAAGGAGCGAGCGCAGCGGCCCGTCCGTCCGTGGTTCGAGATACAAGGGCTGCCCGCCGATGTCCGACCCCTCCCCCACCTGTGTCGGGCCCGACCTCGCGGGCACGGCGGAGCGCTCCCCACGCTTCGCCGTATAACGCTCTTCCCACCCTCCGGGCGGTTTATCCCGGCCCCGACCGGGCTGTCCTGATCTCCTCGGTGGGGCGCGGGACGGCTCATCGGTGCGCGGACGGCGGTGCCGTGGGCCGGGACGGTGGGCCGGGACGGTGTGGTGGGCGGGCGTCGCCGCAGCTGGTGGTTTCCCGGTGCGGGAGGCGCTGGGCGCACCGTCGGTCGGAGACACCTAGGTCGGCGGCACATGGTCGCAAGGCGCCGGGACAGAACGGGCGGTGCGCCGGGGCACGGGTAGTGCGGCAGGGACGGCGGTGCGGCAGGAACCCGGGCCGGCGCGGACGGGGGCCCTGGCTCGTGGGTCAGGGTGAGGACGCCGGCTGGCGGGTCGCCGTTCGGGCGCGCACCGCTTCCACGGCCTCCCACTGTTCCGGGGCGAGAAGGGCGAGGGCGGCCGGGAAGACGCCGTCCTGTTCCTTGAGGATGTGGGCGCGCAGGAGGTCGAGTGCGCCGATCAGGCGGTCCGGCCAGGTGGGGTCGGTCAGGAAGGGGCCGTTGGCCTCGGCCAGCACCGTGTCGATGCGGCGGTGCTCGTCCTCCAAGGCCGCGATCTGCTCGGGGAACTCGTCGGCGAGCGCAGGGAAGAGTCCGTGTTCCTCGACCTCGGTGTGGGGGGCCAGGACGGTGGCGATGGCGCGGGCCAGCTCCGCCATCCGGGCCACCGCGCCGTCGCGCCGGGCGTCCCGGACGTGGCTGATGAGTGTGACGACGCGGTCGTGCTCCCGGGTCAGTTCGTCGACGGCCGTGAGCGCCTGGCAGCCGCAATACTCGCACATGGGTGATGTCCTCCGGCCTCAGAGCTGTGCCGCGACGCGGCGGGCCACCGCACGGCGCACGCCGGTGCGGGTGAACGTCAGCGCGGCGCCGGCCACCAGCCCGAGCAGCACCAGCCCGATCGCGTAGGAGCCGTACGCGCCGTACACCGACCCCATCAGCAGGGGCGGTACGAAGCCGCCGAGGCCGCCCGCCGCGCCCACGACGCCGGTGACCGAGCCGACCATGTTCGCCGGGGACAGCAGGGCCACGAGGGCGAAGACGGCGCCGCTGCCCGCGCCGAGCGCGGCCGCCATGGCCAGGAAGGTGATCGTGCCGACCGGCGCGAGGGGCGGGCCGAAGGACTGGGCGAGGGCTCCGGCGAGCACCACGGCCATGGAGCCGGCCAGCACCCGGACCGGCCCGACGCGGTCCGACAGCCAACCGCCGACCGGGCGCATGGCCACCGCGAGGATCACGAAGCCGGCCATGCGGTCGGCCGCGTCGGCCTGGGTGAGGCCGTAGTCGGTCTTGAGGTAGGTCGGCAGGTACACGGAGAAGGCGACGTAGCCGCCGAAGGCGACGGCGTAGAGGGCGGACGCCTGCCAGGTGATGCCGAGTCGGAGGGTCGCGGCCAGCCGGTGGGTGAGGGGCTCGGTGGGGACCGTACGGCCGGGCGCGTCGCGCAGGACGACCGCGGCGACCACGGCGTACGCGGCGAGGACGGCCGCGGTGAGCAGGAAGGGGTCGGCCATGCCGTGGGCGTCGACCAGCTTCACCGTCGTCAGGGCGCTGATCGCGGTGCCGCCCATGCCGGCGCCGAAGACGCCGATGGCGAGGCCGCGGCGGGCCGGCGGGAACCAGGCGCTGACGAAGGGGACGCCGACGGCGAACGCGGTGCCGGCGACGCCGAGGAAGAAGCCGCCCATCAGGAGCGCGGCCAGCGAGTCGTGTCCGGCGAGGCCCAGGTAGAGCACGGGGACGATGGTGGCGCCGGAGACCAGTGGGAACATCACCCGCCCGCCGAAGCGGTCGGTGAGGGCGCCGACCGGGACGCGGCCCAGTGAGCCGACCACGACCGGCACGGCGACCAGCAGCGACTGCTGGAACGAGGTCAGGTCCAGGGTGTCCTTGAACCGGGGGCCGAGCGGGCTGAGCAGCGCCCAGGCCCAGAAGTTGAGGGCGAATCCCAGTGTGGCGAGCGTCAGCATCAGCCAGGGCCGACCGGGGCGGAACGGTTCTGCCGATGGTGCCTCGCCGGGTTTCGTCGACGGCTGGTCCATGCCACCCGGTCCTTTCCGGTGAAGGGGCGGCGCCGGTGGTCAGGGCCGGGCCGCGGGCCCTGGGCGCGGGATGCGCGCCGGGGCCCGATGCCACTATCCGTCGCCGACGACCACCTGGTGGTGGGGCCGACGGTCCTCCGCCCCCGGTCCGGCGGTCCCCGGTCCTGGGGGCCGCAGCAGGGCGGAGGGTCCCCTTCCGACCCGATCTCCGGGGAGGTCGCGGGTCGGTCAGCCGGGGTTACGGGCGGGTGGTGGGCGGCCCGGGACGGCCGTCAGGGTTGCTCGCGAGGCGGACAAGGCGAACAGGCGGCGAGGGGGCGAGGAAGCGGGTGGGGCGGAGAGGTGGGGGCGCGCGACGACCGGCCGGACTTCGGTCGGGCGCGGGGGCGCGATGACCGGCCGAGCTTCGGCCGTGCCGGGCAGGCGACGGGTGCGCACGGCGGCGAGACGGTGCGGGCGGGCGACAGGTGCGCGAGTGGCGAAACGGTGCGGGCGAACGACAGGTACGCGGGTGGTGACACGGTGGGCGGCGAAAGGCACGCGGGGCGGTCGGTCGGTGCGGGCAAGCGCGCGGCCGGGGCCCCGGGAGCGCGCCGACGGGCCCCGGCGGAAGATGTCCGTCGGGGCCCGTCGGCGGTGTCCTGGCCCGGGAGCGGGGGTCAGTCGGTGCCCGACTCCATCGCGGCACGGTCCAGCATGGTCTCCTCGTCGCCGGCCTCGCCGCGGGAGGCGATGGCCTCGGCGCCGCCCGCGGGCATGGAGCCGATGAGGCCGGTGGCGGCGGCCTGGGCGGCACCGATCGGCGTCGGGTGCTCGGTGCCCACCAGGCCGAGGCCCGAGTACTGCTCCAGACGGGCCCGGGAGTCGGCGATGTCCAGGTTGCGCATGGTGAGCTGGCCGATACGGTCGACCGGCCCGAACGCGGAGTCCTCGGTGCGCTCCATGGAGAGCTTGTCGGGGTGGTAGCTGAGCGCGGGGCCGGTGGTGTCGAGGATCGAGTAGTCCTCGCCGCGGCGCAGCCGCAGGGTGACCTCGCCGGTGATCGCGGTGCCGACCCAGCGCTGCAGCGACTCGCGCACCATCAGCGCCTGCGGGTCCAGCCAGCGGCCCTCGTAGAGGAGCCGGCCGAGACGGCGGCCCTCGTTGTGGTAGGCGGCCACGGTGTCCTCGTTGTGGATGGCGTTGACGAGGCGCTCGTAGGCGATGTGCAGCAGCGCCATGCCCGGCGCCTCGTAGATGCCGCGGCTCTTCGCCTCGATGATCCGGTTCTCGATCTGGTCGGACATGCCGAGGCCGTGCCGGCCGCCGATCGCGTTGGCCTCCATGACGAGGTCCACCGCGCTCGCGAACTCCTTGCCGTTCACGGTGACCGGGCGGCCCCGTTCGAAGCCGACCGTCACGTCCTCCGCGGCGATCTCCACCTCGGGGTCCCAGAACCGCACGCCCATGATCGGCTCGACGATCTCGATGCCGGTGTCGAGGTGCTCCAGGGTCTTGGCCTCGTGGGTGGCGCCCCAGATGTTGGCGTCCGTGGAGTACGCCTTCTCCGTCGAGTCCCGGTAGGGCAGCCCGTGGGCGAGCAGCCACTCCGACATCTCCTTGCGGCCGCCCAGCTCGGTGACGAAGTCGGCGTCCAGCCAGGGCTTGTAGATCCGCAGGTGCGGGTTGGCGAGCAGGCCGTAGCGGTAGAACCGCTCGATGTCGTTGCCCTTGAAGGTGGAGCCGTCGCCCCAGATCTGGACCCCGTCCTCCAGCATGGCCCGCACCAGCAGCGTGCCGGTCACGGCGCGCCCGAGCGGAGTGGTGTTGAAGTACGGGCGGCCACCCGACTTGATGTGGAACGCGCCGCAGGCGAGCGCGGCCAGCCCTTCCTCGACCAGCGCGGCCCTGCAGTCGACGAGCCGGGCGATCTCGGCGCCGTAGGCGAAGGCACGCCCGGGCACGGAGGCGATGTCGGGCTCGTCGTACTGGCCGATGTCGGCGGTGTACGTGCACGGGACGGCGCCCTTGTCGCGCATCCAGGCGACGGCGACCGAGGTGTCGAGGCCGCCGGAGAAGGCAATGCCGACGCGCTCGCCGACGGGGAGGGAGGTGAGGACCTTGGACATAGAGAAATTATGCATCACCTCGCATGGTCATGCAACGTCGGGCATGTCGGGGCTCAGGTCGGCCGCCGCGCGGTGACACCGCGGCCGCTCTCAGGACGCCGGCCCGATCCTCCCTCCGGCCCGGTCGGCGCCCGCGTTGTCGACCCCCGCCCTGGCAATGCCCGCCCCGCCGGTGCCCGTCCTCGGTGTGTGGTCCAGAAGGGCGGCCAGTTCCCACTGGTACGGGAAGGACCCCGGCTGGTAGCCGCACCACGGTTCCTCGGCGTAGGGGTCGCCGGTCACGCCGTACGCGCGGGAGCGGGAGCCGCCGCAGATCCGGCGGAACTCGCACGTCCCGCACCGGCCGCCCAGCCGGTCGGCATCGCGCAACCCGGTGAACAGGGCCGACGTCCGGTAGATCTCCGGCAGCGGGGTGCGGCGGACGTCGCCGGCGCCGAGCGGCAGGAAACCGCTGGGATGCACCGTGCCGGTGTGGGAGACGAAGACGAAACCGCGCCCGGCGTTGACGTCCAGCGGTGGGCGCCGGACCCGCCGTCCGCCCTCGTGGAGGCCGAGTTCGGCCGCGCGGGCGGTCAACTCCCGGTACAGCGGCCCGAGTCGCAGCGCGGCGACATGGTCCTCGCCGGCGTCCGCGAGGATCCTGCGCTGGAGGGCGACCCGGCGGAAGTGATGGGCCTCGGTGGTCTTGGCGGGCACCGTCGTGCCGACGTCGTGGACGAAGTTCAGGACGTCCTCGGTCTCGGCGGGGGTGAGGAGTCCGAGCTGCCTGCCCCGTCCGGTGGGCACCAGGAAGAAGGCGCTCCACAGCATCGCCCCGTGCTCGCGGACGAGCCGGACGACGTCCGGCAGGTCGCGCAGGTTGCGCCGGGTGACGGTGGTGTTGATCTGGACCTTCATGCCGAGGGCGCGGGCGGCGTCCCAGGCGTCGAGGGTCCAGCGGTAGACGCCCGGAACCCCGCGGAAGCCGTCGTGCAGCTCGGCGGTGGAGCCGTCCAGGCTCAGTGACAGTCCGACCGCGCCCGCGTCGTGCACGGCCCGCAGCCGCTCGGGAGTGAGGGTGGGCGTCCCCGAGGGCGAGACGGCGACCCGGACGCCGGCCTGTTCGCCGTGGGAGATCAGCTCCTCCAGGTCGGGCCGTTGGAAGGGGTCGCCGCCGGTGATGACGAAGAGGGGTGCGGGGTGGCCGAATGCCGCCACCTGGTGCAGCAGGTCCTTGGCGGCCGCGGTGTCCAGTTCGCGCGGGTCGCGGTCGGGCACGGCTTCGGCGCGGCAGTGCAGACAGGCCAGGGGGCACGCCCGGGTGGACTCCCAGATCACGATGAACGGCTTCGCCCCGACGTCCTGGTGCTGCCGTCGCACCACGCGTACGGCGCTCATCGGGGCCTCCGTGCGGGGCAGCGGTCGGGGGTGCGTCCGGCCGCCGGCGAGTCGGGGCAGACCGTCCGGGCGCCCGGACGGTGACCGGACCGGGCCGCGCGGCGGAGCCGCCCGGCGCAGGGTCGGCGGAAAGGGCCGGCCGGTCGGCCGTCGCGTTCGTGCACCTCGTACACCTCCGGTCCGGTCACGGTCGCCGCGGGCCGGCGCCCAGCGCGTCGGCGGTGACCAGCAGGGCGGCGCCCACCCCGGTGAGCAGCGTGCCGAGGCCGGTGACCAGGGTGGTCAGGTGCCATGCCTGATAGGCGGAGAGCAGGGAGCCGCGCAGCGTCTCGCCCATGAAGGCGGTCTGGCGCAGTTTCGTCAGCTTCTCGTCGTCACCGCCGCTCGCGAAGAGTTCGTCGGTGATCTCGGCGTAGGTGCGGCCGCCGGTGGCGTGCGCCAGATGGTCCTTGATCAGTTCGGCGTAGGCGTGGGCCTGCGGGCCGGTCTCCACGGCGGCACCGGCGTGCCGGGCGAGCTGCGCGGGCAGCCCGGTGTCCGGGAAGGTGATCCGCTGTGCGGCGAGTTCGCCGCGGATCTCCTTGCGGCCGCCACGGCCGCGTACGACCATGACGGGCCCGGCAGCCAGCAGGGCGGCTCCGACGCCGGTGACGACGCCGGTGAACAGGGCGGCGTTCCGGCGGGGGGCACCATTCATGACGGGTCTTCCTTCGGTACGGGGGTGGGTGGGCGGGCGGACGCCGGTCAGTGGTGGCTGAGCGGCGTCCGTCAGGTCTCGGGGCCGCGCTGGAGGTCTTCCACGGCGAACGCGTCCGGCCGGCGGTCCTCGACCTGCGCGAGCAGCGGCGTCGGGTCGTGCGGGGCGACGAGCGCCATCGGCCGGCCGGCCTGCACGGCGTCCAGGGCGCCGACGACGACGGCGGCGTGACGCCGGGCGTGGGCCACCTCGCCCACGTCCGGTTCGGGCCCCGCCTCCTCGTCGGCGCCGCCGCCGCGGTCACAGGCTGCGCCGCAGCCGCCCCGGGTGTCCAGGTGCCTCACGGGGCCTCCTCCTTGGCGCCGACACGGTTCCCGGCGTGCTGACCGGCGTCGTGACGGTGGTCCTGGCCGGCGCCGTGGCCGGCGCCGTGGCCGGCGTCATGGCCGGCGCCGTGGTCGTCCTCGTGACCGGCGCCCCGGTGGCCGTTGACGCCGTGTCCGGCGGCGTGGGGGCCGTCGAGGGTGCCGAGCCGGTCGTCGGCCTCGGCGAGCAGGGCGGCCAGCGAGACGTCGGGGGCCATGGCGAGCAGGGACAGCAGCAGGCCGTTCTCCTTGGCGGCGTGCTCCTCGTACAGCACCTGCAGGGCGCGCGCGTCGGCCGCCGCGGCCGGGCCGGACGCGGAGCGCAGCGCGTCGGTGAGGGCGGTGAGGCAGCGGTGTTCCGCGACCAGGGCCTCGATCAGCAGACGGGCGGCCGGAAGGCGGTACGCCGCCGGGTAGAGGACCGTTTCCTCGGCGGCGGCGTGCGGCAGGAGATCGCGGTCGCAGAAGGTCACGAGACCGGCTCTCAGGGACTCGGCGGCGAGCGGGTCGCGGTCCGCGGCGGTGAGCAGCAGGGCGACACGTCCCGCCAGTTCGGCCGCCAGCCGGGCGTGGTGGGCCTCGGCGGCGGCGAGGGCGGTGGCGTCCTCCGCGGCCGAGGCGAGGGTCAGAGCGCTCAAGGTCGTGGCTCCAGCGGTTCCGGGCCGGTGCTGGACCGGCAGGTGCGGGGCGCCGGCCGCCGCCCGGCCGGACGCCGACCGGGCGGGGAGCACACCGTGCCCGCTGCGACCGCCGGTACGGGAGAGGGCGGCCGGTCCGCGGGGTGCGGCTGTCCGTGTCGCTCCCCGCCGGTCAGAAGTCAGCATCGCCGGGCCGCGGAGGGCGGCGCCTGGGCCGTACGGGCCCGACCGCCCCGCTCGGGGGCCCTGGATCACGGCTCCGCGCAGGGCCCGACGGCCGCCCGAGCCGGGACGTACGGCCCAGGCGCCGACGCCCGCCACCCGTCTAGCGTCCGGCCCCATGGATCACGGCCGCTTTCCGGACGCCCGGGCCGGCCGCGCCCGGTCCGGGCCGGTCCGCGTCCCGCGGACGGGGCGGCCGTACGCGCCCGGCAGACGCCGGAGAAAGACGCCACATGCTGCTCGAAGACCTCCGGACCGCCTGCCGCAAGGACCCGGCACTGCACGGCGCGCACGTCGTCGAGGCCCTGCTCTACCCGGGGTTGTGGGCGATCTGGGCGCACCGGGTCGCACACCGCCTGCACCGGGCCGGTGTGCCGCTGCTGCCCCGCCTGATCTCCCAGGTCTCGCGAGGGCTCACCGGTGTCGAGATCCATCCCGGTGCCGTCATCGGGCGGCGCTGCTTCATCGACCACGGCATGGGGGTCGTGATCGGCGAGACGGCGGTCGTCGGCGACGACGTGATGCTGTACCACCGGGTCACCCTGGGTGGCACCGGCTGGTGGGCGGACACTCCGGGCGCCCGGCGCCACCCGGTCGTCGGCGACCGGGTGGTGCTCGGTGTCGGCGCCAGCGTGCTCGGGCCGGTGCGTGTCGGGCACGACACCGTCGTCGGCGCGCACGCGCTCGTGCTGCGTGACGTCCCCGCCCACTCCCGTGTCCGCGTCGCACCGCCGGACGTGGTCACCCGCTCCCGCGGCGCCGCCGCGGTCCCCGTCCAGGAACAGAAGGAAGTACGACCGTGAGTGCTCCCCAGCCATCGATCCACCCCTCGGTCACGGCGCTGATCGGCCGCACGCCCCTGGTGGCCCTGCGCCGGTACGGCGGGGACCTGCCGGTGCGGCTGGTCGCCAAGCTGGAGTCCGCCAACCCCGGCGGCAGCGTCAAGGACCGGATCGCCCTCGGCATGATCGAGGACGCCGAGGCCACGGGAGCACTGCGTCCCGGGCAACGGATCATCGAGGCGACCAGTGGCAACACCGGTGTCGGGCTGGCGATGGTGGCGGCGGCCAAGGGGTACGACGTCACCTTCACGATGCCGGAGAGCATGAGCGTGGAGCGGCGGGCGCTGCTGGCCGCGTACGGGGCGGAGCTGATCCTGACGCCGGCCGCCGAGGGCATGACGGGGTCGGTGGCGCGCGCCACCGACCTGGCGGAGCGTCACGGCTGGTTCATGCCGCGGCAGTTCGACAACCCGGCCAACCCGGACGCCCACCGCCGGACCACCGCGCAGGAGATCTGGCAGGACACCGCCGGGGAGGTCGACGTCCTGGTGGCCGGGGTCGGCACGGGCGGGACGGTGACCGGCGTCGGGCAGGTGCTGAAGGAGAAGAAGCCCGAGGTCACGGTGGTGGCGGTGGAACCGGCCGAGTCGGCGGTGCTGTCCGGCGGTTCAGCGGGCCCGCATCGCGTCCAGGGCCTGGGGGCCGGCTTCGTCCCGGCCGTCCTGGACGTGTCCGCCTACGACGCGGTCCACCGGACGTCGCTGTCCCAGGCGCAGGCCGAGGCGCGTCGGCTGGCGCGCACCGAGGGCATCCTCGTCGGGGTGTCGGGCGGTGCCGCACTGCACGCCGCCCGCACGGTCGCGGCGTACCCGCGGCATGAGGGCGCGCTGGTCGTGGTGGTGCTGCCGGACACCGGGGAGCGCTACCTCAGCACGGACCTGTTCGCGTGAGCGGCGCCGACCGCGGGGGACTCGTGGAGATCGCGGGAAGCGTGCCGTCAGCCGGGCGGGCCGCGCCGGACGGCACGGGGCCGGGCCGGCGCATGGGTGTGCTGCTGACGGTGACCGGCGTCATCGGTCTGCTGGCCTCGTTCCGGCTCGCCGTCGACGACTGGCATGTGCTCAAGGACCCGGCGTACCAGCCGTCCTGTGACATCTCCCCGGTGGTGGGCTGCGGCAGCGCCATGGCCAGCCCACAGGGCAACCTGCTGGGCTTTCCCAATATGCTGCTGGGTATCGCGGCCTTCGCCGTGGTCGTCGCCCTCGGGGTGGCCCTGCTCACCGGGTCACGGCTGCACCGGGCGGTGTGGCTGGGGCTGAACGGCGGTGCGCTGGCCGGGGTGGTGTTCACGCACTGGCTGATCCAGCAGTCGCTGTTCGAGCTGGGCCGGCTGTGCCCGTACTGCGCCGTCGTCTGGACCGTCACGATCGCCCTGTTCTGGTACGTCACGCTGCGCAACCTCAAGCACGGGGTCCTCCCCGTCCCGCCGCGCGGCCGGGCCGCGCTGTCGCTGGTGCTGGAGTCGCACGCGCTGTTGCTGGCCGCCTGGTACGGCCTGATCGTCATCTGCGTCCTCACCCGCTTCTGGAGCTACTGGAGCGGGCTGCTGTGACCGGCCGTCGGCGTGCGCGGGCGCGACCGCCGCCGCGGCGGTCTGCTTGAGACGGCATCGAGGGGTTACCCGGGGCGCATGACCAGGCTACTCAGACTCGGACACCGGCACGACGAGGACGAACGCGCCCGGGAACGTCCCGCGGACGAGCCCGCAGCCGAGCGTGCCGCTGCCACGGACGAGGGCGCTCCGCCTTCCGCGGACGCCGAGGAACGCACCGGCCACGGGGACGCCGACGATCGGTACGGCCCGGGCGAGGACGTCGAGGAGGCCGCGCCGGACACGCCGACCAGGCTGCCCAAGGGGGCCTGGGGCAAGGCGGTCAAGGGCTCGCTGCGGGAGTTCAAGGACGACGAGCTGACCGACCGCGCGGCGGCGCTCACGTACTACAGCGTGCTCTCGCTGTTCCCGGCGCTGCTGGTGCTGGTCTCCCTGCTCGGCATGACCGGCAGGTCCACGACGGACAAGGTGCTGGACAACCTGAAGGAACTCACGCCCGGCGCGGCGCAGGACATCCTGACGCGGGCCGTGCAGCAGTTGCAGGGCAACGCCGGTGTCGGTTCCGTGATGGCGATCGTCGGCCTGGTGCTGGCCGTGTGGTCGGCGTCCGGCTATGTGGCGGCCTTCATCCGTTCCGCCAACGCGGTGTACGACATGCCCGAGGGACGGCCGGTGTGGAAGGTCCTGCCCGTCCGCGTCGCGGTGACCGTCGTACTGATGGTCCTGGCGGTCCTCAGCGCACTGATCGTGGTCTTCACCGGCGGCATCGCCCGTCAGGCCGGCACGGCGCTCGGCATCGGCGACACCGCGCTCACCGTCTGGTCGATCGCCAAGTGGCCGGTGCTCGTGCTGCTGGTCACCGTCATGATCGCGATCTTGTACTGGGCTACGCCGAACACCAAGGTCAAGGGCTTCCGGTGGATCACACCGGGCAGTCTGCTCGCGCTGCTGATCTGGATGGTGGCCTCCGCCGGGTTCGCCTTCTACGTCGCGAACTTCGGCTCGTACAACAAGACGTACGGCACGATGGCCGGTGTCATCGTCTTCCTGGTGTGGCTGTGGATCAGCAACCTGGCCATCCTGCTGGGCCTGGAGTTCGACGCGGAGATCGCCCGTCAGCGGGCCGTCGCCGGGGGCTACCCGCCCGACGCGGAGCCGTACACCGAGCCCCGGGACACCACGAAGTGGGACGACGAGGACCGGCGGCGCATGGACCGCACCGACGGGGCCTGGCCGACCGCGCCCGCCTAGGGTGGGTGCATGACACAGGTGGAGGTCGTGCAGCTGCTGGTCTCGCCGTCGCACCGGTTCGCGGGGCGTCCCGCCGACGGCCCGGCGGCGGGACCGGACGACGAGCGGGTGGACCGGGTGGAAGTGCGCGAGGGGCTGGGGTTGGTCGGGGACCGCTACTTCGGACGGCCGGCACACGCGGACGCGTCCGTGACCCTGATGGCGGCGGAGCGTCTTCCGGCGGATCTCGCGCCGGGCGTCGACCTGCGGCACACCCGCCGCAACGTGCTGCTGCGGGGCGTCGACATCGACGCGTACGTGGGGCGCACCGTGTCACTGGACTGCGGCGGCGGTCCGGTGCTGCTGTCCGTGAACCGCCCGGCCCGGCCGTGCGCGTGGATGGACGCCACCATCGGGCCAGGAGCGCAGCGTGCGCTGCGGGGCGGAGGCGGGGTGCGGTGCAGGCCGTTGTCGGGCGGTGTGCTCCGCGTCGGCACGGCCCTCTTCGAGGTCGTCGGCACGTCGGCGCGGGGTGCGGGCGGCTGAGGACCGCGGTGCGGGGCGGTCAGGGGCGCCTCGGACGCCCGCCGTCGGGGGCGTCGGTGCCGTCGGCGGTGGCGTCGGTGTGGAGGCGGTAGACGTGGAAGGCCCGGCCGATGACCGGCTGGGCAACGTTGCGGACCCGCACCCCGCCGCTCGTCATGCCGTGTTCGGTCCCCCGGTGGGCGTGCCCGTGCACGGCGAGGTCGGCGCCGGCGGTGTCGATCGCCTCCGCGAGCAGGTAGCTGCCGAGGAACGGATAGATCTCCAGGGGTTCCCCGGCCAACGTGTCGGCGACCGGCGAGAAGTGGGTGAGCGCGATCCGCGCGTCGCAGTCCCGCTCCCGCAGTTCCTCCAGGGCCTCGCGCAGTCCGTCGGCGCGGCGGCGCGAGTAGGCCACGAACTCCTTCATGACGGGCTCGCCGAACTCGCCCGCGCAGCGTCCGACGAAGCCGCCGCCGAAACCCTTGGTGCCGGCCACACCGACCCGGGTGCCGTCGGCGCACGTCACCACGGTGGCCTGGCCCTCCAGCACCTGGGCGCCCGCTTCGCCGAGCAGGGCGGTGACCTCGTCGGGGTGACCACCGTGGTGGTCGTGATTGCCGAGCACCGCGACGACGGGTACCGGCAGGTCCTTGATCTCGCGGGCCACGACCTCGGCCTCCGGCACGCTGCCGTGCCGGGTCAGGTCACCGGCCAGCAGCAACAGGTCGGCGCACTCGCCGAGGGTGTCGAAGGAGGGGCGGAGCAGCCCCTGGCTGTCCGGGCCCATGTGGATGTCACCGACGGCCGCGACTCGGATCACGACAGTTCCTCCGCGTGGTCGGGGGCGCCGGCGTCCGCCACGCAGACGTCGCTGTGGACGTCGATGCCCGCCAGTTCCTCACGGGCGAGGTTCAGCACGGCGTCACGGCACTCGGTCGTGGGCACCGTGCCCGACAGCAGGACCACGTCGCCGTGCACGTCGACGTGGACGCCGAGTTCGCCGAGCGGGCCGCCGGCCAGCCGCTCACCGAGACGGGCGACACGGTAGTCGAGGCCGCGCGGCGGCGGCTGGGTCCCCGGGTACCGAGGGTGGTGGCCGGTCATGACGGCTCCTGCGGCGGGGCGACGATGTCCAGCCGCTCCAGCAGGAAGAGGAAAGCGGCCGGCATGGGCTCCCGCCCGCAGCGCCGCCGTACGTCCGCCCAGTCGACCTTCTCCCGCAGCGCCCGGGCGACGGGCAGCGCGGCGCCGAAGTCGCAGTGGTGCTCGGAGAACGCGGCCAGCAGGCTCCACACCAGGTCGGTCGGGGCGAGAACGGGCATGTGCACCGAATCGACGGGCAGGTCGTGCGCGCGGTCCAGCAGCTCCGGGGTGACGGGATGGTGGGCCAGCTCGAAGATGAAGTCGATCTCCTGGCCGAAGCAGGTCGCCTTCAGCAGCCAGTCCTCCGGCGGCACCCGCACGTCGAGGCCCGCCTCCCGCAGGGTGGCGGTGACAGCGTCGGCGTCCTCGCGCAGGACACAGAAGTCGGCGTCGTGACGGAGGCTGGAGTTGCCGCCGTGCGCGTACACGGCGACGCTGCCGGCCACGGCGAACCGGTGGCCGTTGCGCTTGAGCAGGCTGCCGACCTGCTTCGCGGCCTCCAGGATGGCCTGGGTGCGGTCTCCCGCCGGGGCGTCGGGGGCGGGCGCCGGGAGCTGCGGCCCGCCAGGGGGTGCCAGCGGGTCGGGGGTCTTTGTCGCCAGGCGAAGGTCCGGCGTGGTACTGCCACGGGGCAGCGACGTCCCCTCACCGCTGTGCGCCATGAGCCCTCCGCTCTCCGTGGCGGCCCCGTCGGCCGCCATCCGGCCCGGGTACCCCGGTGGCGCCGCCGCCACACCGTGCGCCGGACCGGGCACCCTTGTGGCGTACCACCGGGAGGGGATTCAATGCGGCTCACCTCCCACAGGAGAACACCCGTCCCACACCTGCCGAAGGGGTTCTTCTTGACTGCCGTACGCGCCCGAGCCGCCACCGCGGCCACCGCCGTCACCGCTGCCGTCTGCGCCGCCGTGCTCGCCACCGCGCTGCCCGCCTCCGCGATCAACTCCTACAACGCCACACCCGCCCCCGAACGCACCGAGGTCGGCGCTCTCGTGGCGACCTGGGATCACGACGACGACCCGGCGACGCCGGACCGGGTCGACTGGGTCTGCTCCGGCACCATGGTCGACACCGACACCTTCCTGACCGCGGCGCACTGCACCACGGACTGGCCGGACGGCGTCCGGTTCTACGTCTCCCTCGACCAGGACGTGCAGGCGGGGCTGGACGCGGCGGCTCTGGATCACCCGGGGGACCCGGCCGCGCAGGCGGCGGCCGTAGCCGTCGAGGGCACGGCCCACAGCCATCCCGCGTACCCGGGCCCGGCAGCGGACCCGCACGACATCTCGGTGATCGAGCTGCCGGAGCGGAAGGTGGCGGCCCGCTGGTCCTTCACCCCGGCCGCGCTGCCGGCCGCGGACGAGCTGGGAGCCCTGGGGTCGCGGGGGCTGCGCTCCACGGACTGGACCGTCGCCGGGTACGGCACCCGGGAGGCGGTGAGGGGCCCCGGCGGCCAGACCCACCCGGGCGGCGGGGTGCGGATGAAGGCGCCGGTGACGTTCGACGCGCTGAACGACGCCTGGGTGCGGCTGGCGATGACCGCGCCGCAGGGCAACGGCGGTGCCTGCTACGGGGATTCGGGCGGCCCCAACTACACGGTGATCGGCGGGCGGCGGCTGCTGGCGGCGACGACCGTCACCGGTGACACGCCGTGCTACGCCACCAACGTCGCCTACCGACTGGACACGCCGGGCGCCCGGGCGTTCCTGGCACCGTTCGTGCGGCTGCCGTAGGCGAGCGGGACCGCGCCCGCCCCGCCGACGGCCCCGAGGGGGCGTCGGCGGGGCGGGCGTGGTGACCGGCGGTCAGTCGCTGTGGACGCTCACCTCGTGGAGCGAGTAGCCCCAGTCGGTGCCGCGGGCCAGGCCCTGGACTCGGATGTAGCGGGCCGTGGTGCCGGGGAAGCGGGCGGTGTCGAGGCCGCCGTCGCCGGTGGTGGTGGACCAGACGGTGCGCCAGGTGGTGCCGTCGGTGGACACGTCGATGCGGTACGACCTGCCGTACGCCCGTTCCCAGTCGAGGGTGACGCTGCCGACGCGGTGGGTGGCGCCGAGGTCGACGCGCAGCCACTGGTCGTCGCTCCAGCCGCTGGCCCACCGGGTGCCCCGGTCGCCGTCGACGGCCCGCCCGGGGGCGTAGCTGGTGAACGGGTTCCACTCCGCCGAGCTGGCGGTCGCCGCAGCGCCCCGGGCGAGGTTCGCGGCGGCCTGGTGGTGCTCCGTGCCGCCCCAGGTGTCGAGGTAGGACTCGGCGCCGCGCAGCAGGTCGTCCACCACGCCCTGCCCGCCGACGAGCCGGATGTCCTCGATCCAGTCGGGGATCAGGCCGGCGTGGGCGGCACCGTCGGTGTTGATGTCCCAGGTGCGCTGCCCGGTGGTGAGCCGGTCGACGACGGAGCCGCCGTCGGCACTGCGGAAGGGGTAGGTCACCGGGTTCGTGGTGTCGGCGCCGCGCGGGGCGGGATGGTCGCCGATGCCGTTGAAGTCGGTCCCGTAGCCGTAGCCCACGCCGTACTTGTCGCGCAGTGCCTCGGTGCGCCTCGCCTCCGCGGCGAAGCCCTCGGAGCCGTGCATGTACTGGGCGACGAAGCCGCCGAGGCGGTAGATCCGCTCGGTCCAGTCGAGGTCCATCCAACTGTGCGAGGAGATGACGCCCGGGTAGGACTCGGCCTCCAGGATGTCGAGGACCCGGCCGGTGGCCTTGACGCTCATGTGGTCGATCTCGACCATCATCTTGCGTTTCATCATGCCGCGCAGGGCGTACTCGCCGAGTCCGGTGAGGCCGCGCACGTTGCACCGGGCGCCGTCGTCGTACGCGGGCACCTCGACGCCGGCGGGCAGGGCCTGTTCGGCCTGGGTGGCCGCGGTCAGGCCGATCGGGTTGTCCTTCTGCGGGCCGGTGCACTTCTCGGTCTGCCAGAAGGTGCCGGTGGACAGGAACTGCCCGACGTTGATGGCCGTTCCGAGGCCGCCCGAGTCGAAGCGCACCCCGCACAGGGCGTTGTCGAACTTGTGGCACAGGAACATGCTGCGCACGCCCAGGGCGTAGAGCTCGTCCAGTCCCTTGTCGATGTCGGCCCTGCTGCACTGGGCGATGTCCAGGATCTGCTTGCAGCCGAACGGTTCGGAGGTCTCCACGCCGAGGACGACCGCCAGTTTGCCCTGCTCGATGACCTGGCGTGCCTGGGCGCTGTCGGTGACGATGCGGAACCAGCCCTTGCCGGGGCCGCCGTACATCGTGTCGATGAAGTCCTGCATGTCGTAGGTCAGCTTCGCCTGCAGGCGGATGGAGGTCATCTCGTCGCAGCCGCGGTCCTTGAAGAAGTAGACCGAGCAGATCATGCCGTTGGTGACGAGGTCGTTGACGAGGACCCGCTGGCCGCCGCGCCAGGCGCGCTCGATCCAGGCGTAGTAGTCGGCCTGGTGGGTCATCGAGTCGTACGCGGGCCAGTCCTTGAAGGTGGGCCAGCCGGTCGGGTCGTGGCGGCCGTCGCCGCCGTGGGTGATGTAGTCGAAGACGGCGAGGGTGCCGTCGGGGTAGTGCTCGGGGCAGTCCTTGAGGGCGTCGGCGACTCCGGCGGTGGAGAACGGCCTGCCGCAGATGAGGCGGCCGCCGAAGGCCTCGTTGGACATCAGGTGGTTGTGGGCGTCGACGAAGCCGCGGACGTCTCCGGTGGCGTCGGTGCCGGTGAACGGCTCCCCCGTGACGTCGATCCCGCTGTCGGGAGCGGGCCGGGCGGTGGGGGTCCACCAGTCGGTTCCGGCCGCGGAGCTCGGCGCGGGGCCGAGCACCATGGCCAGGACGAGCAGGAGCAGCGACGTGATGGTGACGTGTCTGCGTCGGCGGTACGGGCGTCCGGCCTGGTTCACTGCCCACGTCCCTCGGTAGGCGGGATGGCGCGGTCGACGGCGGGTCCTGCGGGAACCCGTGCGATTGTCATGACCTGCGCAAGATGACGCGACGAGGATCCCGGCCCCGGCATGCGCCGTCAAGAGCGGTGTACCGACGAGTAGCCGCCCGATGGCCCCGATTGCCGCATCACCGCAACCGGCGTGGCCGAAAACGTGTCTACGTCCGCGTGGGCCAGACGGCAGGGAGTCGGCGATGAGCGGATGGACGGTACCGGGGTACGCCGAGTCGGCGGAGCTGGGTTCCGGGGCGAGCGGGCGGGTGGTGCTCGCCGTGCACGAGGAGACCGGTGTGCCGGTCGCCGTGAAGTATCTGGGCGACGAGCTGCGCACCCGCCCGGACTTCCTGCACGGCTTCCGCGCCGAGGCCGAGCTGCTCGGCGGACTCACCAGCCCGTACGTGGCCGGCTTCTACGAGTACGTGGAGGCGGACCGGGGCGCCGCCATCGTGATGGAACTGGTGGACGGGCTCTCGCTGCGGATGCTGCTGACCGGGCAGGGACCCCTGACCCCGGAGGCCGCGCTGACCGTGCTCAAGGGCTCGCTGCTCGGTCTGGCCGACGCGCACCGGGTCGGCGTGGTGCACCGCGACTACAAGCCGGAGAACGTGCTGGTCACCCCGGAGGGCCTGTCCAAGCTGGTCGACTTCGGCATCGCGGTGGACGCCGGGATCAGCGCGGGCGTGGCGGGCACCCCGTCCTACATGGCGCCGGAGCAGTGGTCCGGCGCGCCGGCCTCGCCCGCCGGGGACGTGTACGCCGCCACCGCCACGTTCTACGAGTGCCTCACCGGCCGCAAGCCGTACAGCGGGGAGAACCTGGCCGAGCTGGCGCTGCAGCACGTGGAGCGGCCGGTACCGGTGGCGGACCTGCCCGAGGCGGTACGGCCGCTGGTCGTGCGCGGGATGGCCAAGTCGGCGGCCGAACGCCCGCAGGACGCCGCCGCGTTCGTGGCGGACCTGGAGTCGATCGCCGTGGCCCGCTACGGCGCCGGCTGGGAGAAGCGAGGCCGGCGCCGGCTGGCCGCGCTGGTGGCCCTGCTGCTGGTGCCGCAGCCGCTCGGCGACGGCACACCGCCCGGTCCGCCCGCCGACCACGCCCGCACCGTGCTCACCCGCGCCTCCGGCCGGGACGGCTGGCGCGCCTGGCTGCCCACGGGCCCGGGACTGACCGTGGCGGCCGTGGCCGTGCTCCTGGCGGTCCTGCTGGCGCAGGGCATGAACGGGGGCGGCGGGGCGAACCCCGGAGAAGCGGCGCAGGCCCAGGACCTGGCCACCACCCGGGCCACGCCCGGGTCGGCGGAGCCGTCGCCGGACACGAGCGGGACGGCCGCCCCGGCGTCGCCGACCGCCACGCCCTCCGCGGGTCCCACCTCCACGTCGGCCTCCGCCACGGCCACGCCGACGGACACCTCCGACGCCACCACCCCCGAGGCCACCCCGACCACCTCCTCCTCGTCGACGCCCACGGCCACCGCCACGAGCACGGCGACCGACGGCACGAGCACGTCCCCGGCCCCGTCACCGCCGTCCTCACCGCCCTCCGTGAAGGACGTCACGGTGTCCGGCTTCCGGCAGACCGGGACCGACACCGCCACCGCGACGATCACCTTCGTCACGGACGGCACCGGTCCGGTCGCCCTCACCGTGGGCTGGTTCTCGGGGAACACGGAGGGTCGGCCGGGAGCCGCGGACGGCGCGGCGACGACGTACCGGCGCAGCGGCGCCGAGCAGTACACGATCACCGTCGAGCACACCTTCACGACGCTCGGCTGCTACTGGACCGTGCGGGCCACGACCAGCCCCGCCGCGGCCGGTGGCGGTGCCTCGCAGCAGCTGCTGACCCGAAGGTGCGTGCTGACATGAACGCACCTCACGACCGCCGGCCTGCGTCCGCGGGGGAGGACGACGACCAGTACAGCGCCACCGTGCTGGGCAGCCAGTGGATCCAGCGGCCGGGACCGGACGAGCCGGGTGCCACCCTGGTGGACACCACCCCCCTGTCACCGGCCGCGCCGACCGTCCTGCGCTTCGGCCCCGGCGTCACCGCCGCGCTCACCCACGGCCTCCCCGCCGGCGTCGCGGCGCCGCGACCACCGGAGCGCCCCCGCCGCGGACCGCGCCGGCACGCCCTGCCGGCCCTGGTACTGATCGCCGCGGTCCTGTTCGTACTGTGGCGGCAGGGCCCCGTGGCGCCGCTGTCCGTGCGCGAGGTCACCGTCACGGCCGAACGCGGGACCGTCGGGTGCGGTGAGACCGCCGTCGTCGCCGCGGTGGTGCACACCAACGGCCGGAGCGGCACCCTCACCTACCGATGGGTGCGCAACGACGGCACGTCGTCGGGCGTCCTGCGCACGGACGTCGAGAACGGTCAGCGCTCCACGCGCCTGCGGCTGCTGTGGTCCTTCGAGGGCGAGGGACGCTACTCGGCCGTGGCGCGACTGCGGATCCTCTCCCCCGGCAGCGGCACGGCGGACGTCCCCTTCTTCTACGACTGTCCGCTCAGCCCGGACCCAGCCCGCCCTTGAGCCGCTCCAGGTCCGAGGCGCGCACCTGGATCACCACGAGGGCGATCAGGGCGGCCAGCGCCGCCAGGATCGCCGCGGTGACGAAGGCGCTGGACACACCGGCCGCGAGGATCTCGTCGGACCACGGCTCGGGGAGGTCACCGGTGCGTTCGAAGCGCAGCCGCTGGGCGGGGCTCGCGTGGGCGAGGAAGTCCGGGATCTGCTGTTCGGCCTCGGTGTCGCTGGCCGTGCCGAAGACGGTGACCAGGATCGACAGGCCGAGCGAACCCCCGACCTGCTGGGTGGCGTTGAGCAGGCCCGAGGCGGCTCCGGACTCCTGGACGGCCACGTTCGACAGCGCCATCAGCGTCAGGGACACGAACTCCATGCCCATCCCGAAGCTGAACACCAGCATCGGGCCGAGGATGCTGCCGGCGTAGGTGGAGTCCACGTCCGTCAGAGTGAGCCAGGCCAGACCGGTGGCGGCCAGCGCCGCCCCGACCACCATGAACGGTTTGGGACCGTACTCCGGCAGGAACCGCGAGGTCAGCGCTGCGGCCACGGCGATCACTGCGCTCACGGGGAGGAACGCGAAGCCGGCCTGCAACGGGCTGAAGTCGAGGACTCCCTGCACGAACAGCGTCAGGAAGAAGAACATGCCGAACATCGCGGCGGCCAGGCACAGCATGATCGCGTAGGTGCCCGCGCGGTTGCGGTCGGCGAACATGTGCAGGGGTGTGATGGGCTGCCGCGAGCGCCGCTCGATCAGGACGAACGCGGCCAGCACGATGATCGCGCCGGCGAACGCGGCGAGCGTCAGCGGATCGCCCCAGCCGTCCTGCGCGGCCCGGATGAAGCCGTAGACCAGCAACACCATGCCGGCCGTGGAGGTGAGCGCGCCGGTCACGTCGAAGCGGCCCGGATGGCGTTCGGACTCGCGGATGAAGCGCGGGGCGGCCAAGGCGATGAGCAGGCCGATCGGGACGTTGACGAAGAGCACCCAGCGCCAGTTGAGCCACTCCACCAGCACACCGCCGGCGAGCAGACCGATCGCGCCACCGCCCGCCGAGACCCCCGCGAACACCCCGAACGCGCGATTGCGCTCCGGGCCCTCCCGGAACGTCGTACTGACCAGCGAGAGCGCGGTCGGGGAGGCGATGGCGCCGCCCACGCCCTGCAGAGCACGGGCGGCGAGGAGCTGCCCGGCGTTCTGGGCCAGGCCGCCCAGCAGGGAGGCGAGCACGAACAGCAGCACACCGGCGATGAAGACGCGCCGCCGGCCCAGGATGTCGCCGGCCCGGCCGCCGAGGAGCAGCAGGCCGCCGAAGGTGAGGGTGTAGGCGTTGACCACCCACGACAGGCTGGTGGTGGAGAAGTCCAGGGAGCGCTGGATGTGCGGCAGCGCGATGTTCACGATCGTGATGTCGAGGACCACCATCAGCTGGCAGGAGGCGATGACCAGCAGGGCCATCACGCTGCCGCCGTCCCGGCCCGTCTGCGGGGCGGAGGTGGCGGTCGCGGAGGTGGGTCGCTGGCTGCTGCTCATGGCGGATCCCACTCCCGGGGCGGGCCCCGGGACGGGTCGGGGTCGGCTGCGTGCGCCGCCGGTCCACCGTTCGACGGTACGTCCGGTCCGGGGACCCCACCACTCGGAGCTGCACAGGGGGTCAGCGCGGGGGCGGCTCGCCGGGGCGGGGGCCGGTGTCCGTCGGCGTTCGCGACTGCGGAGGCCGGACGGCCGGCGGGGGGTCGCCCGCCGTGAGGTGTTCCAGGACCTCGACGAGTTCCTGGCAGGCGTTCTCGACCGAGCGTCTGGTGTTGCGCTGCTCGGTGATGACCGCCGACAGCAGCAGCGCGGTGAGAGCCATCGCGCCGTTGAACGCCTGGAGTTTGATCATCACCTCGATGCGGGTCAGGCCGTCGAACGGACCGGTGCGGTCGGTCGCAGCGATCGTCGCCATCACCGAGGCGAACAGGGCGCACAGCATGGTGCCGGTCAGCTGGAAGCGCAGCGCCGCCCAGATCAACAGCGGATAGACCAGGAACAGCACGCTGACGTCGTAGTGGGTGCCCACCGGCACGAGAACCGCGGTACTGACGGCCAGGGCCAGCGCCTCCGGCCAGCGCCAGTGGGACGGGTGCGGGGGCCAGCGGGCGCGGGTGAGCAGGAGCAGCAGCGGGGTGACGATCAGGACACCCATGGCGTCGCCGACCCACCAGGCCAGCCAGACCGGCCAGAACGAGTGCGCGGCGATCTTGCCGGTCAGGACGAGCAGTCCGGCGCCGGTGATCGAACTGATCAGCATCGCGGTGAACGCGCCGAGGAAGACCAGGGCGAGGCCGTCCTGCAGTCGGCTGAGGTCGGTGCGGAAGCCGGCACGGCGCAGCAGCAGGTAGGCGCAGACCGGGGCGGCGGTGTTGCCGAACAGAGTGCCGATGACGGCCGGGGTGAGGTCCGTGGTGATCGACAGGATGACCAGCAGCACGCCGAGGGCGATACCGGCCCAGCAGCGCAGTCCGAGGAGCAGCAGAGCGGCGACCGCGACGCCCGTGGGCGGCCAGATCGGGGTGAACACGGCTCCCTCGACCACCAGCTGCCGCGTGAGCCCCAGCCGGCCGGCCGCGTAGTAGCAGCCGGCCACGGCCAGTGTGTCGAGGACCAGGACGGCCGGTCGATGCAGATCCCGGGAAGCCACCACACCTGCCATCACACACCGCCCGCGGCCCGGCGGCGAGGCGAGGGACCCGGAGTCCCGCCCTATGGCTGAACGGGTGCGGCCCGGTCGGCGCTGCAGCGGGCCGGGCGGGCGGTTCGGGTCGGACGGGAGGAGGGCGGGGCGGGCGGTTCGGGTCGGGCGGGGGCGGGGAAGGGGAAGGGACGGCCGACGGCAGGGGGCGGGCCATAGGTCGCTAGTGGCCCTCACGGCCATCATGGCCGATGACCAGGACCGCCGCGTCGTCCTCGTGTCCCACGCGCTCGGCGCCCTTGATGACGGCGGCGGCCAGCGAGGAGGCTTCCAGACCGGCCACGGCGGCGATGCCGGCGAGGCGCACCACCTGGTCGAGGCCCTCCTCCAGGGGCATCGACGGGCCCTCGACGACACCGTCCGTGAGGAGGACGAAGACACCGCCGGTGGTGAGCCGGTAGCGGGTCACCGGGTACTCCATGCCCGCCTGCACACCGAGCGGCGGGCCGCCCGCGTCGTCGGCGACGCCGGACTTGCCGTCGGCGGTGGCCCAGACGCAGGGTATGTGGCCCGCCCGCGCGCTCTCCAGCAGCCCGGTGGCCGGGTCGAGCCGCATGAAGGTGCAGGTGGCGAAGAGGTCGCTGCCCAGTGACAGCAGCAGGTCGTTGGTGAGGGCGAGAAGCTCCCCGGGCTCGCTCGTGACGGAGGCCAGCGCGCGCAGACCGACCCTGACCTGCCCCATGAACGCGGCCGCCTCGATGTTGTGCCCCTGGACGTCCCCGATGGACAGCCCGATGCCACCGTCGGGCAGCTCGAACGCGTCGTACCAGTCGCCTCCGACGTTGAGCCCGTGGAAGGCGGGCGCGTAGCGCACGGCCAGGTGCAGGCGCGGAGCCGTCGGCAGATCTCTGGGCAGCATGCCGCGCTGCAGCGCGATGGCGAGTTCGACCTGGGTGCGCTGCTGCTCCGCGCGCTCACGTGCCTGGGCGGTCAGCGAGCCGAGCCTGGTCAGCAGCTCGTCACCGTCGTCCATGGGGCGCTTGCGGGGCATCGGTCAACTCCGGCGAGGGCGGTCGCCCCATTATGGGCATATCACTCGATATTACGTAGACCTGATCATAGCGAGACGCCGACCACCTCCCCCTGCTTGGCCAAAACGATGATGTGGTTACATATGAGCGCCCTCTAGCTCGAAAGATGGATCCGTGACTGTCAACGACGACTCGTTCACCAACTGGAAGAACCGCGAGGAAACCGCGGAGTCGATGATCCCGATCATCGGGAAGCTGCACCGCGAGCGGGACGTGACGATCCTGCTGCACAGCCGCTCCCTGGTGAACAAGTCGGTGGTCAGCATCCTCAAGACCCATCGCTTCGCCCGCCAGATCGCCGGCCAGGAGCTGTCGGTCACGGAGACGATGCCCTTCCTCCAGGCGCTCACCACGCTCGACCTCGGGCCGTCCCAGATCGACCTCGGCATGCTCGCCGCGACCTACAAGAGCGACGACCAGGGCCTGTCGGTCGCGGAGTTCACCGCGCGAGCCGTGGCGGGCGCGACGGGCGCGAACAAGATCGAGCGCGCTGGTGGCCGCGACGTCGTCCTGTACGGCTTCGGCCGCATCGGCCGCCTGGTGGCGCGGCTGCTGATCGAGAAGGCCGGTTCCGGCAACGGCCTGCGGCTGCGGGCGATCGTCGTGCGCGGCGGCGGCGAGCAGGACATCGTCAAGCGGGCCTCGCTGCTGCGCCGGGACTCCATCCACGGCCAGTTCCAGGGCACCATCACCGTCGACGAGGCGAACAGCACGATCGTCGCCAACGGCAACGCGATCCGGGTGATCTACGCGAACGACCCGTCCGAGGTCGACTACACCGCGTACGGCATCAGGGATGCCATCCTCATCGACAACACCGGCAAGTGGCGGGACCGCGAGGGCCTGTCCAAGCACCTGCGCCCGGGCGTCGACAAGGTGGTGCTGACCGCGCCCGGCAAGGGCGACGTCCCCAACATCGTGCACGGCGTCAACCACGACACCGTCAAGCCGGACGAGCGGGTGCTGTCCTGCGCGTCCTGCACCACCAACGCGATCGTTCCGCCGCTGAAGGCGATGGACGACGAGTACGGTGTGCTGCGCGGGCACGTGGAGACCGTCCACTCGTTCACCAACGACCAGAACCTGCTGGACAACTACCACAAGTCCGAGCGCCGCGGCCGGTCCGCGCCGCTGAACATGGTCATCACCGAGACCGGGGCGGCCTCCGCCGTCGCCAAGGCGCTGCCCGATCTCAAGGCGAAGATCTCCGGAAGCTCCATCCGCGTCCCGGTGCCGGACGTGTCGATCGCCATTCTGAACCTGCAGCTCGCCCGCGAGGCGACCCGCGAGGAGGTCCTCGACTACCTCCGCGAGGTGTCGCTCACCTCTCCGCTGCGCCGTCAGATCGACTTCATCAGTGCCCCCGACGCGGTCTCCAGCGACTTCATCGGCTCGCGCCACGCCTCGATCGTCGACGCCGGCGCGCTGAAGGTGGACGGCGACAACGCGATCCTCTACCTCTGGTACGACAACGAGTTCGGCTACTCCTGCCAGGTCATCCGGGTCGTCCAGCACGTCTCCGGCGTGGAGTACCCGACCTTCCCGGCCCCGGCGGTCTGACCCCGGGCCACCGACCCGGAACGGTCCCCGGTGGGCTCACCCCACCGGGGACCGTTCGCGCAGCCATCCTTCCACCGCGGCGAAGTCCGCCTCGGTCAGACCGGCCGTCGCGTCGACGCGGTGCAGCAGCGCCGGCCCCCGATGGTGAGCGGCGACCCACTCCCGGTCGCGGTCGGTGACCTCGTCGTCGATCCAGACGAACGGCCGCCCCCGCGCCGCATCGACCACCGTTCGCGTCTTCCAGTGCGCCCCGCCCGCCTCAGCCGCCTCCGGCTCCTCGGGCAGGGCCACCACGGGGAGGTCCGGCAGCCCGAGCAGCGGGCCGATCACCTCGTTGGCGTCCGCCATCCACGCCGTTGCCCACACCAGTTCGCAGGGCAGGGCGAGCAGGCGTGGGCCGTGGGCGGGGTCCAGGCGCGCCAGCAGCGGGTTCGACGTGGGCTGCCGGAGGTGCCGCTCCGCGCGGGACACCGGGCCCGGGGACCCGCCGAACGGCAGAAGCGTTCCGTCCACGTCGAGGAAGAGCAGGGGGTCACCTGTCATGGTCGTACGCTACCGGGTTCGTCAGCCCGTCGACGGATGCTTCTCGGCGGTCGGCTCGGCGGCCGCCCGGGCGCGACGTCGCTCCCGGCGTTCCGTCACGAAGCCGCCGGCCACCAGCGAGGCGGCGCCGCCGACCAGGCAGCCGGCGGAGAGGCGGTTGAACCAGGTGTAACTGCCGTCGCTGGGATAGGTACTGCCGTCGTCGAGGACGCAGTCGAAGGCCAGGGGGAGATACGACGGACGGGAGCCCACGAGATGCTTCCTGGTTTCGGAAGGTACGTCGCGGCACTCCTGGGACGGTGAGGAGTCGGCGCCGGACTTGCTCTCGTGGTCGACCAGCGAGACGGCGCCGACCCCCACGAGGTACAGGCACACCCCGGCGGCCACCCCCAGACCGGCCACCCAACGCAGCAGGTCCACCGCCCAGTCGGGGCGTCGGCCGGGCAGGGCCGCGGAGGCCAGTTTCACCACCAGTGCGACGGCGATGACGACGAGCCCGAGCAGGGCCGGCAGGGCGAGCAGGAACGCCACGGGATGGACACCTTCCGTCGGGCGGGCGATCAACCGATCTTGGCGACTGCGACGGCCACCGGCTGTGACGGGGACCACAGCCGGTGTCACAGCCCCGTCACGGCACCACCCCGGGTCCGCTTGTCGGTGGCCCGGCCTAGGGTGCCTGTCATGACCGACTGGATGCCGGCCTGCGGACCGGGCGACGAAGTGAACGTGGTGTTCGCTCGGGGGCTCTCCCCCGACGCGCTCACCGAGGGCCTACGCAACCTGCGGCGCGAGGTGCTGGACGAGGGTGCCGCCGACGGATGGGCCTGGGCCACGCACCGCATGCATGACTGGGAGTCGGAGGACTACGAGGACGCCGACTACCCGCGGCTGTGCGCGGACGGCACGGAGCTGGTCGTCTTCGCGATGGAGCCGTGCTCCGCCAAGGCGTTCCCCCCCACCTTCTCCTACTACCGGGACGGGCGTCTCGTCCTCCACTTCGGTTTCGAGGACCTCGGGCAGCGGCTGGGTGACAATCCCGACCACCTCTCCCCCGAGTTGCTGGCGGCGGGGCTCATCGGCCCCGCCTCCGCGTGCGACTGGAAGGCGGAGGGCCACGACTGCTCGGACCACGCCGATGACGACGAGCGCCGGCTGGTACGCACCCTCGCCACCCACTTCAGGCTGCCCGCCCCGCCGCTGTCCCCGGAGGTGACGGCCCGATGAGCCTGCCCGCCGACGTGCACGCCACCTTCGTCCGCGGCATGGACCTGCCCACACTGTCCGCCGTTCTCGGCGAAGTGGGCCTCACCCCGCTGGACTCCGGCGTCTCGGAGGACTGGGCGTGGGTGACCCATAGCGCGGAATCCGCGCCCGAACGCCCGTCGCCGTGGGAGCTGGCGGGACATCTCACCGGGTTCCGCTACCAGGACCGGGTGCCCGACCCCGAGGCCGTGGAGTCCGTGTTCCTGGCCGGCACGCCCGCCTGCGCCTGTCCCCACGGTCAGCACTACCTCGTACCACACTGCCCCGACCACCCCTTCCAGTTCACCTACAGTCAGGGCGGTTTCCAGGAGTGCTACTTCAACGTGGGCGCGGGACGGGAGACCCGGCGCGGCGGCAGCAAGGCCGATCTGCTGGTGGGCGAGCTGCTGGAGGCGCGGATCGTCGGCCGTGACACGCCCTACGCCACGGATCCCGGCTTCAACGCGGACGGCACGCTGACCTGGCGCATCATCGTCGACCACTTCGCCCTGCCCGCACCGCCACTGACCCTCTGAGCCGTCTGAGACCCTCTGAGGCCGTCTGAGCCGCCCGCCGGGGCCGCCTCGTGCCGCAGCGCGCGACAGGGGGCGGCGGCTCGAGCGCACCGCTTCTTGTGGGAGCGCTCCCATACATGGGATCATGGTGCGTCATGACCCCAGTGCCCTTCGTCCGCCCGTACCGGCCGTCCGACCGCGCCGCCGTCGGGGACATCTGTGTGAGAACGGCGCACAACGGCGGGGACGCCTCCGCGCTCCATCCCGACCCGGAACTCATGCCGACGATCTTCGCCTATCCCTATGTGGACCGGGAGCCGGAGCTGGCCCGGGTGCTGGACGACGGCAGCGGACGGGCGGTGGGCTACATCCTCGGCACGGCGGACACGCACGGTTTCGTGAAGTGGTTCCGGGACCGGTGGCTGCCCCGGGTCGCGGACCGCTACCCGCTGACCGAATATCCGCTGTCCGATGGTCCGGCGCGGACGCCCACCGAGGAGATGACCGGGCTGCTGCACGACCCGGAGCGCATGGTACGGCCGGAGCTCACCGGCTTCCCCGCCCATCTGCACATCGATCTGCTGCCGAGCCGACAGGGCCAGGGACAGGGCCGCGCGTTGATGTGGGCCTTCCTCGACGCGCTCCGGGCCGCCGGGGTGCCGGCGGTCCATCTGTGCATGGCCCGGGCCAACACGGGAGCGCGGGCGTTCTACGAGCGGGTCGGATTCAGGGAGCTGGACGTGCCGGATCCCGGGCCTGTGTGGTACCTGGGACGCTCGACGACGCGCTGAACCGCACGGCGGTCCGGCCCGCGACGAGCCGACCGTCACCCCGCCCCGCCCCCGCCGCCCCGCTCCGGGGGCGGGGCGGGGTGGCGGGGCGGCGGGGTTCTCCGCTCGGTGTGGGCGTTCCCGGTCTGTGGCGGCTTTCCCGGTCGGCCGGGTTCCTCAGGCGAGGGGGTTCCCGGTCCGCGGGATTCCCGGCCAGGCGGAGCCCCCCGTCAGGCGGACTTCGCCGTCGGGCAGGCCTCCCGGCCGGGCGGAGTCCCCCGTCAGGCGGGCTTCCCGGTCGGCGGGGCTTCCCGGGTCCCGGTCAGGAAGGGGCGAGTAGTTCCTCCAGGGCGAGCGCCGTCGCCGGGTGGGCGGCCAGCAGCGGGGTGCCGCCGTCGGCGGCGGCCGGGGCGGGCTGCCAGGGGTCGTCGCAGCCCAGCAGGGCGGCCAGGGCGTCGCAGGTGCCCGGGTGGTCCGCGAGAAGGGTGACGCCTCCCGGGGCGGCCGTCGCCCGCGGCGTCGTGTCCGGCTGGGCCGGGCGGTCCCAGGGCGGGGTCCAGGCGTCGAGCGCCGGGAGCCTGCCCGGGAAGACGCGCCCCGCCTCGCGGATGAGCAGCGGCGCGAGGTCGCCGCCGTCGGCTCGCAGCGTGGTGATCAGCGTGGGCAGCCAGGGCAGCAGCACCGTGTCCGGCAGCCGGGCGAACGCGTTCGACACGGCTTCGACGACGAAGTCGGCCAGCGCCGGGACCGGCTCCAGGGCGTGCAGGAACCCGCTCAGGTAGCGCGGGTAGGCCGGCACCACCAGGGGGTTGGCGAGCAGTTCGGCGCACCGGCCGCGCAGCTCGGCCCGGGGCAGCGTGCCGAGGTGGGTGCGGGCCGCCCACAACAGCGCGGTCTTCGACGGGTCCTCGGGGTGCGACTGGGCGACGGCCAGTTCCAGCTGCGTGCGGTCGCAGCCCAGGGACAGGGCCAGGCTCTCCATGCCGAACAGGAAACCCAGCATGGCGGCGACCTGCCGGACGGTGGCGTCCTCGTCGTTGAACGCGGTCGGCAGCAGGGTGCAGTAGTGCGCGTACCCGGTTCTGACGAAGGACTCGATCCACGGCGGCAACGCCGGTTCGCCGGTGCGGTAGTGGGCCAGCAGGCGGCGTACCCGGTGGAGGACCTCGGGTGCGCCGTCGACGGTGCGCTCGCGGGCGAGGACGTCGAGGGCGTGGCCGCCCAGTTCGTCGGCGAGGCGACGACTGCGCAGGTAGCGGGTGGCGTCCTCCACCGCCTCCAGGACGGTGGCCGTGGTGGCCTGCGGGTCGTAGGCGGTGCGCCGCAGGCGCTGTTCCAGAACCTGTTCGAGGGTGACGCCCTCGTAGCCGAGCTCGATCAGCGCGCGCTGGTGGGTTCCCAGGGCGAGGTCCCAGGATTCCTGGATGGAGCGTTCGCCGAGCCGCCGTTCGCCCATGATCGGCCGGGCGGCGCCGTGCGGCAGGAGACGGTGCAGCATCCACAGCACGTCGGAGCAGGCCGCCAGCTCCGGCCGGGAGGCGATGTCCAGCAGGGCCCGCCGGACGCCTCGCTGTTGCAGGGGCAGCTCCAGCGGGGCGAGACGGTCGTGCACGTCACGGGCGAGGGGCGGCAGCGCCTCGTAACCGACCTGTCCGACGCGGTCGCCGCCCATCATGATCTCGACCAGTCGCCTCACGTCCCGGCGGCCGGGCACGGCGTCCTTCTCGATGCAGGTGACGGCCGCGTCCAGGAAGTCGTACGGCGTCGGCTTGGCCCGGTCGCGCATGCCGGCGAGCAGGATGGACGTCTCGAACACGGCGATGGCGTCGGCGGTGGAGGCGAGGTAGCCGTTGCGCCGGGCGGCGCGGACGATGTCCACGGACCAGCCGAGGAGTTCCGCCTCGTCGAGCCGGTCGAGGACGGGAGGGCGCTGGAGGAATCCGGACAGCCGGTCGGCCGGTTCGCCCGCCGGGCCGGGGGTGGCCGGGAGCGGTGGGGTCTTCTTCCTCGGTTTCCTGGTGTCCGCCTGGCCCATCAGGCGGAAGGGGCGCACACCGCTGCGCCGGACGTTCTTCGCCCATTGGGTGGCGGCGATGGAGACCGAGCCGCCGGCCAGACCGAACTGCGCCTCGATGGCGCTGTGGCTGGAGGGGATGAGCCCGTGGCGCCACTTGGTGCCGGTCGGCGGGCTGATGGTGAAGGTGTCGCTGCCGCCCACCCCGAACTCCGCGACGCGGCTGGCGGCGTGGAAGGCGCCGCAGACGTAGAGGCAGTCCGCCGGGTCGGTACCGGTCGCGGTGAGGTGTTCGCGTATGCGGGTCCACATGTAGCGTTCACGGTCCTCGTCGACGCGCAGCCGGTGCGGGTCGCCGGGGGCCAGCCGCCGGAAGAGGCTGCCGATCAGCAGCATGACCTGGCGGTAGGTGTCGTGGTCGCCGTCGCCGAGCGGCACCTCGACGTACTGGTGCCACCACTCGGACCAGTGCCGTACCCGGCCGTGGCGCAGGAGGTGTTCCTCCAACTCGGCGAAGCGCGGGCGCAGGTCGCCGATCTCCACTCCGACCGCGTCGCCGTGCAGGGTGGCCTCCTGCTCGGCGGCCGGGGTGTCGGGGTCGGCGGGCCGCTCCTCGCGGGTGTCCCACTGGAAGACGTGGTCGGAGGAACGGTCGACGAGGACCAGTTCGACGCCGGGGGCGTCGAGGGCGTAGGCGATGGCCTGGTACTCGGCAGAGGCCTCCGTGACGGGGGCGACGACCGAGAGCGGGGACCAGTCGGCGGGGAAGCCCTCGACCTCGCTGGCGAACGCCTGGAGGGCCACCGGGAGCCGGCAGTTGCGGAGCTCGGTCAGGAGCGGGGCCATGTCCTCGCACAGCTCCAGGTAGACGACCTTGGGCTGCTTCTCGCGCAGCCGGCGGGCCATGGCGAGGGCCGAGGCCGGCGAGTGGTGGCAGACCGGGAAGATCTCCAGAGGTTCGGCAACCGCGCGGTCGACGTCGTCGACGATGCCGCGCAGGATGCCCTCGAGCGCATCCGGCCCGTCGGCGAACTCGTTCGCCGCCTGATGGAGTTGGCCACGCAGGGCGGCGAAGGGGCCGGGGCCGTCGGCCGGGGTGGTGGGGTCGGGGTGGGGCATGGGGGCCTCGTTCAGCACGGGCTCTCCGGAAGGGCGGGGTCGGGGGTGGCGGGCTCGCGGACGGCTGGTCCGCGCGGGGTCAGGTCACAGGAGGCCGACTTGGACAGGGCCGACTCGGACGAAACCGGGTCAGACGGCGCCGTCTCGGACGAGACCGGCTCTCTCACTGCAGCGTCGTTCACGACAGCGTCGCGACGGCGTCACGGCCGCCCTCGAGGAACTCCGGCCAGGAGCCGCCCTCGTCCTTGCTGCGCGGTTCGACGACGCCGTGCAGGTACTTGTTGAGGATGGCGAGGTCCTCCGGGTCGCGCCGGGCGAGCGAGCCGACCAGGGAGGAGGCGAGGGTGCGGGCCGTCAAAGCGCGCTCGCCGAAGAAGTTGCTGTGCAGGATGGCGTCCTCCAGAACACCGATCTGCTCGGCGGTGGACAGCGCGGACTCCAGCTTCTCCTCGTCGCTGCCCGCCGCCGCCGCGGAGGCCCGCAGGTCGGCGAAGCTGCGCAGCAGCACGTCCAGCAGGGTGGGCGGGACGTCCAGTTCGATCCGGTGACGGCGCAGCAGTTCCTCGGTGCGGAAGCGGACGATCTCCGCCTCGCTGTTCTTGTTGGTCACCACGGGGATGCGGACGAAGTTGAAGCGGCGCTTCAGCGCGGACGACAGGTCGTTGACGCCCCGGTCGCGGCTGTTGGCGGTGGCGATCACCGAGAAGCCCGGCTTGGCGAACACGATGTTGTCGCTGTCGAGTTCGGGCACGGAGATGTACTTCTCCGACAGGATCGAGATCAGGGCGTCCTGGACGTCGCTGGTGGAGCGGGTGAGTTCCTCGAACCGGCCGATGCCGCCGCCTTCCATGGCGGTCATGATCGGTGAGGGGATCATCGACTCCCGGGACTGGCCCTTGGCGATGACCATGGACACGTTCCAGGAGTACTTGATGTGGTCCTCGGTGGTGCCGGCGGTGCCCTGCACCACGAGGGTGGAGTTGCGGCAGATCGCGGCGGAGAGCAGTTCGGCGAGCCAGCTCTTGCCGGTGCCGGGGTCGCCGATGAGGAGCAGGCCGCGGTCGGAGGCGAGGGTGACGATGGAGCGCTCGACGAAACTGCGGTCGCCGAACCACTTCTGGGAGATCTCCCGGTCGAGGCCGTCGGCGCGCTCGGAACCGAGGATGAACAGGCGGACCATCTTGGGGGACAGCCGCCAGGAGAACGGCTTGGGGTTGTCGTCGATCGACTCGAGCCAGTCCAGCTCCTCCGCGTACTTGATCTCGGCGGGGGCGCGCAGCAGGTCGGACATGTGATCGGGCCTTTCCGGGCTGGTTGTCGTCAGGTGAGGAAGGTCTTGAGCTCGTGGACGAGCTTGTTGATGTGGCCGGAGATCACCGGCGTACCGAGGGCCTTGAACCGCTCCCGGAACCAGGGGTTGACCTCCTGGCGTCCGGAGCTGGTCACCGAGCCGACGGGGATGAACTTCACGCCCGAACGGTGGACGGCCTCGATGCCCTCGAACAGCGGCTGCGAGCGGTGGAACTCGTAGAAGTCCGAGATCCACACCATGACCGTGTTGCGCGGTTCGGCGATCTTCGGGCGGGCCATGGCCATGGCCACCGGTCCGTCGTTGCCGCCGCCGAGGTTGGTGCGCAGCAGGGCCTCGAAGGGGTCGTCGACCCAGGGGGTCAGGTCGATGACGCGGGTGTCGTAGGCGATCAGGTGGACGTCGACCTTCGGGAGCCCGGCGAAGATGGACGCCAGGATGGTGCAGTTGACCATCGAGTCGACCATGGAGCCGGACTGGTCCACGACGACGATCAACCGCTGCGGCGTCGTCCTTCGGGCGGTCTGGCGGTAGTAGAGCCGGTCGACGTAGAGGCGCTCTTCCTCGGGACTGTAGTTGGTGAGGTTCTTCCAGATGGTGCGGTCGAGGTCGAGGTTGCGGAAGACCCGCTTGGGCGGGACCGAGCGGTCGATGGTGCCGACGGAGGCCTTCTCCACCTGGGTGCGCAGGACGTCGGCGACGTCGTCCACGTAGCGGCGGATGAGCGACTTGGCGTTGGCGAGGGCGACGCCGGACAGGTTGCTCTTGTCCCGCAGGAGTTGTTCGATCAGCGACATGCTCGGCGTCAGCCGCGCCGCCAGCTCGGGGTCGGCGAGGACCTCGCGCAGGTGCATGCGTTTGACCAGGTCGGCTTCCAGGGAGCCGAGTTCGGGTCCCAGCGCGGGGATCAGGGAGCCCGGTGCGTGACCGCCGGCGCCGGCTCCGCGTCCGCCGCGCAGTTCACCGGGCCGGCAGCCGAGGGCGCGCTCCAGCCAGTCGGCGTCGGACTGCCAGCGGGCCAGTTGCCCGGCGGTGACCGTGCCCGAGCCGGTGGCGAAGACGTTGAGGAGGACCTTCGACACGAGGGCGGCACGGCGGACCTCGGCGGCCCGGTCGCGGGCGGAGGCGGTGTCGTCACCCTCGCGCGCGCCGTCCCCGCCCTCGCGGTCGGCGGTGTCGTCACCGCCCCCGCCGGCCTCGGCCGCAAGGGCGGGGGGAGCGGCGTCGGCCGACTGTCGCTCGTCGTCGGCCGGCTGTCGCTCGTCGTCGGCGGGCTGTCGTTCGTCGGACGTCAGCAGGCCGTCGAACTCCGCGGCGAGCTCGGGGTGGCGCTGCACGATGGAGTCGACGGAGGTCTGCGGGTCGAGCAGCCCCGGCGGCAGGCCGATGTCCTCGACGACGGCCAGCGCGGCGGATTCGAGCGTGGCCTGCTCCTCCGGGTCGAACAGTCGGGCCAGCAGGCGCCAGTACAGAACCTGGCGGCGGCTGTCGTGGGCGTTCGTCAGGGGCGTGGTGTCGGTCATTTCCGCAGCAGCCTTCCGGCGCGCTCGCGCAGCACGGTCACGGCGTCGGAGGCGGCCTTCTCCGCCTTGGCGCCCGCCTTGTCGGTGGTGCCCCCGGCCCAGGCGCCCGCGTGCACGGCGACGGTCTTCCTGCGGACGGTGGTCTCGACGGCCAGCGGCTGGATGCTGAACGTCCCTGCGTCCCAGCGCAGCAGCCCTATGCAGGCGCTCGACGCCGCGACCGCTTCGGGGGTGAGCGGGCTCGCGACCGGCATCCGGTCGAGGTCGACGGGCAGGCTGTGCGCGGGCAGGACGAACGTCACCGTCTCCTCGTCCCGTCGGACGGTGTAGCCCTCCAGGAAGATGGGCGCGGCGATGCCCGCCGGGTGACGGTCCAGAGGGGCGGTGAGCCGGTCGCCTGCGGTGGACAGGGCGACCCGGGCGGTGGCGAGGGGATCGGCGGGCGCCCCCGTCCGGGCGTGTGCGTCGTCCCAGACCAGGTCCCCGTCGGCGGTGAGGGGCATGTCGGTGAGGTCCATGGCGTGGCCCTCGCCGGCGGCGGCCAGCAGGCTCATGTGCGGGCGCAGCAACTGCCACACACCGGCGCCGACGACGGTGTCCGGCTTGGGCGCGGCGACGCCGGCCCGGACCAGCCGGGGTGCGCCGCCGTCCTCGGGTTCGAACACCGCGTGCACCTGGGCCTGTACTGCGGTGGCGTGCTCCTGCAGGTCGACCCCGAGGGGCAGCAGTCGGCCGGTGACGGGCATGGACGGAGCCGGCTCGGCGGCGCCGGGCAGGGTGAGGAGCAGGGCGCGCGCCCACAGGTCGCCCCAGCGGCGCACGGGGATTCGGTCGAGACCGGAGCCCGGGCAGGAGGCTGCCAGTTCGGCGGCGAACCCGTCCAGGAGGGCGGCCGGGCGGCGCAGCGCGGGGTCGGGCAGCATGGCGGAGACGATGGGCGCGGCTCCCGCGACCAGGTCGTGGTCGATGCCGCGCCAGCCGCTGCGGGCCAGGTCGCACAGCCAGGTGCGGGCCGCGGCGAGCACGTTGACGGGCTGTGACGGGCCGGGGTGCGCGGGTGTGTCGGCGCACCGGGTGCGCCCGAGTGCCTCGTCCAGACGGCCCGTCAGCGCGTCGTGGACGGCGCCCAGGAGGGCGCCGCGGGCGGCGGCGAGGGCGATGTAGTGGTCCTCGCCCGCGCTGCCGGCCGCGGCCTTCTCGGCCGCCTCGGCGACTCGCGTGGCCAGCGGGGAACCGGCGACGGCGTGGGCGAGTGCGGTCAGGTCGGCGGCCTGCTCCGGCTGCGGGCGCAGCAGGCCGGCGACGAGCGCGCGGTCGAGGGCGTCGACGGCGTCCAGCGCCTCGTCGACCCCGGCGGCGGGCTCGGCCAGCGCATCGGTCCCCTCGCAGCGCGCGAGGACGCGGCCGGCCGGTTCGGCGTCCCCCGTCCTGGTCGGCGGGAACCAGTGCATCTCCGGCAACGGAGAGGTCGTGGGCGTGAGTTCGAGGTAGGACAGATGGCGCAGGAACCGGCTGAAGACACCGGCGGCGGCCCCGCTGTCGGCCTTCGGCGGGCGAGTGGCCGTCATGGCGGCGGTCAGGGCGGCCGCGTCCGGTTCGGCTGCGGTGTCGACGCGCAGGTAGCGGGCGACGCGCGGAGCGCCGTACTGCAGGACCGCCTCGGTCACCAGGGCACGGATGTGGTTGCAGAAGGCGCCGCGCGCGCCGCCGCAGGGCCGGTTGTTGTTGGTGCTGCACGCGAACGCGTACGTCCCGGCGGCGACCGAGGAGACGTAGACCCGCTCGATGTCCGAGCCGCTGGAGACCACGCCCTGCAGACGTCCGTCGGCCAGTTCGACGAAGGGAACCTTGGCGAGCTTGCGAGGTCGCGCGGGACGGACCACCCGTGCGGTGCTCGACTGCTCCCATTCCCTCTCCCAATCCGACAACGCACCAGCTCCTTTGCAGCCCGAGGGGACGTCACCGCCAGAGCGGCGGGACTGGTTCGAACTTATCGGCGACCACTGACAACGCCCTCCCCGGCGCGGGCGGAGGACTCCGGGAGGCGGCGCTTACGGCACTCAACGTCCGTGAGCGGTCCAGTACTTGGCGTGACAAGAGACGAAGGTCACGCACACGAGTCGGACATGTGAGGTTTCGATCTTCACACCGACGTCACAAGTTGGCTACGTTGACGCCCTGGCCGCATGACCGGCTCCGGTGGGATCCGCCGGGCCGTCGCGGCTGCCCCCGAGCGAAGGAGTGCGTCGTTCATGGCGACGGATCGAATCCAGGCCAGCGTCGGCAGCGCACGCCTCGACGAGGTCGACCGGCCGAGTCAGGCGGAGGTCCAGCGGAGGGTCAACGCGCTCTACGACCGAGCCGAGAGCGATTCCGGGACCTTCAACGCTACGCGCGCGATGTCGTCGGTGACGCGCCGGGGCGGCGGCGGGCGAGGCGCGGCCGAGGCCGCGCTCGGCACGATGGCCCGGCAGTGGTTCGACGCGGCCCGAGACCGGCTCGGACCGACGGCCCCGGCCGTGCTGCCGCGTGACCGGATGCCCGAGCGCCCGGCGTCGGCCCCTCGTCCGCCGCAGTCCGCGGACCGGTCGGACGGCGCGGGCTCGGACCGCACAGCGGTGGGGGGCGGCCGACGTCCGGCGGAGCTGACGTCCAGGACGCCTGCGGCACTTCCCCCGGCTGCAGAGGCACCGGGCACGTCCTCGGCTGCGGAGGCGTCAGGGGTGCCCTTGACTGCGGAGGCACCGGGGGTGCCCTCGGACCTGGCGCTCACGGCCGTGTACGACCGGGGGCGCGCGGCGGGGGCCGTGCCCCGGCCGGAGCCGGTCTCCGCGCCGGAGGCCGAATCCGCGCCGTCGGGCGCGGCGCCCGCCCGCCGTCAGGATTCGCTACGGAGCACCAAGGATCGGATGGGCGGCAAGCTGATGGCCGCCCGCGACTTGCTGGCGAGCGCCGCCACGCAGCCGCCGGCAGGCGCGACACCCGCCGCGTCCGCGCCGGCGACCCCCGCCGCCCTCACCTTCCCGGAACCGGCGCCGACGGCCACGGAGCTCTCCTTCCCGACGCCTGTGCTTGGCGAACCCGGCTGGGACACCGGCGAGTTGCCGCTCTACGGCGGCCATGGCACATCGGCGTGGCCGATGCCCGACCCGGTTCCCGGACCCACTTCCCCGGCCGTTCCCGTTCCGGACGGGTTTGCTTCACCGGCCCCCGTGGCGTCGACCGCGTCTGCGCCGTGGAGCGCCGCGCCGCTGACCGACGGTGTCCCTCCGGCCCCAGCCCCGGCCGCGTCCCCGGGCGGCGGGGCACCGCTCGCGCCGACGGCGCAGGGCGGCACGGCGGCGTTCGCCGCGACGCCCCAGGACGGCACGTCGGCACCGCCGTCGATGCCCGAGGACCCCGGCTCCCGTTATGCCCTGAAGGCGGAGAAGGCCGTCACCTTCGCGCGCGCGCAGATCGGCAAGCCCTGTGTGTGGGGTGCGAAGGGTCCCGGCTCCTACGACTGCTCCGGCCTCACCCAGGCCGCCTGGACGGCCGCCGGGGTGCCGCTGCCACGCTCCACCGCCGAGCAGGCCCAGTTCGGCACCCCGGTCGAACTGACCGAACTACGCCCCGGTGACCTGGTGTTCTTCTTCGACGGGCCGCACCACACGGGCCTGTACGCGGGCAACGGCACGATGATCCACGCGCCGGGCCCGGGCGCGTCCGTCCGGGAGGAGTCGATCTACCACGCGGGGCAGGAGACGATTCGCGGCGCGATACGTCCCGCGTGATCGCCGGGCCGTCAGCGCATCGCCGAGTTGGTGCGCGCTCCTCTTCTGGCGTTGTTGTACAGACGCAACAGGTGCTTGGCGGCCGCGCACGGCACCGTGTCGACGGCGCACTGGCGGCAGGTGCGCAGGTGCTCGTCGTAGGCGGCGCGGGCCTGGCGCAGCGACTCCTCGGGCGAGAGCATGACGGTCCTCCGGCTGGGGGGGGTGACGGGAAGGGCGGCGGCCACAGCAGTCGATGCATGACCCACCGAAAATAAGTGGATCATGTTACTGCCGGTAGGTGAAAGTCAGGAGACCATCGGCCCGCGCAGGCTCAGCGGACCTCATCCCACCGCCCACCGCCCGTCATCTCCCCTCCACTCAGGGAGAGTTGGGCGTCAGTCGGCGGCGCGGCCGAATCGGAACCGGCTGCTCGGTGGCGTTATGCCGGCCACCCCCGCGATCGCGAGGACCGTCGCGGCCGCGCCCGTGCCGAGGACGGCGCCCGCGATCACGTCGCCCGGATAGTGCACCCCGGTGTGCACGCGGGAGTACCCGACCGCGGCGGCGAGCAGTCCCAGCGGCAGTGTGGCCACCGGGACCATCGGACCGACGGCGGCGGCGAAGGCGGCCGCGGAGGCGGTGTGCCCCGACGGGAAGGACGCCGAGGCGGGCATCGGGACGTGGCGGCCCGGGAACGGTGAGTCCTCGGCGCGGTGCGGCCGCGAACGGCGCACCAGGCGCTTGCCGGCGAGGTTGGCGCCGGCCGAGGCGAGGCCGATGGCGGCAACCCCGAGCACGGCGGCCCGGCGGGGCCGTCCCGGCTTGAGGGCGAGCAGCGCTGCGGCCGCGAAGGACAGCTTGGAGTGGTCCGCCGCTCTGGACAGCCGGCGCAGCGCCGTGTCCAGCGTCGGGGTCCGGGTCACGGTCACGGCCTCGTACACCGCCTGGTCGAGGGCCGCCAGGTCGTGCACCAGGCGGAAACGCGACAGCGGGCTGGTGACGGTACTGGTCCGCTGGTCGGGCATCGCCCTCCTCCTTGTTGCTCCTTGTTGCTCTGGCCGCTTCCTTGTATCCCGGCCGTTCGGGCGGTCACTCCGGTACCCCCCGCGGAGAAAACGCTCACGCGCCTTCCGCCTCCCGGCGTCCGGCCGCCGGAGCATCCATGGTCGAGTATCCCCTCCCGTCCTGCGGATGCCGGTTCAGAGGGCGGCCGAGGGCGAGATCGACGATGCGGCGCCAGTCGACGCCGGGCGGGGCGTAGGTCGCCCCCGGCCGGTGGCGCGGGACCCGGACGCGCAGCGCTCGCGGACGCACGGTGCACACCACCGGTGTGGGCAGGGTGAGGGCCTCGCCGTCGATGGCGACAGGCAGCGGAGCCTCGTCGGCGGTGACCTCCACGCGGAGAGCGGGGAGTGCCCGGATGGCGCCGGCCCGTTCGCCCCGCAGGGCGAGTTCGGCGGCCTGCGCGGCGCTCTCCACCCGGATGCCGATGACACCGAGCAGCCCCGAGTCCAGTCGGGGTCTGCGGCCCCCGCCCAGCGGGTCCGCGCGCCCGTACGGGTTGTTGCTGACGAGGACCGCCTGCGGCGCGTGCAGCCTGGTGCCGTCGGCGTGGACGTCGAGGGTGGCGCCGGCTTCGCCGAGCAGCAGGTCGGGCAGATGGTCCAGGGTGGTGACGGCCTTGGCGTCACGGTATTCGGGGTGCTGGACGATCTCCGCGTACGCACCGAAGGAGACGGTGTTGACGAAGGGCCGTCCGTCGACGTCGCCGAGGTCGACGCGGAGTTCCACACCGTCGGTGAGGGCGTCGAGGCCGTGCGCCGGGTCGGTGCGGTCCAGGCCGAGGTCCATGGCGAAGTGGTTGCGGGTGCCGGCGGCCAGCACCATGAACGGCACGTCGTGCGCGGCGGCGACGCCGGCCACCAGCGCCTGGGTGCCGTCGCCGCCCGCCACGCCGAGCAGGTCGGCACCCTCGGCGACGGCCCGCGCGGCCTCGGCCTCGGGGTCGCTGCCGCCGTCCGGGGCGAGGAGGACCACCCGGGCGCCCAGTGCCTCGGCCCGGGCGACGAGGTCGTGGCGTTCCACCTTGCCCCCGCCGGACCGCGGGTTCATGATCAGGACCGGCCGTCGTGGCGGTGGTGTCCGCCGGCCACGCATCCCGCGCGGCCGGCGCAGGCGGCGCAGCGCCGACCGGGCGCTGGCCAGGGCCCCGACCCACAGGGCGAGCGCGCCCACCGCGATCGCCCACAGGCCCGCGGCGGTGTAAAGGATGATCACTCCGACCGGTCCGGCGACGGCGATGACGACACCCAGCAGGCGGGCCGGGCCGCGGTGCGCCAGCGCCCACCACAGTCCGGCGCCGGCCAGGGCGAGCCCGGCGAGACCGCCGAGCAGCACCAGCCAGCCGCCGGCCGAACCGGTGCCGGAGGCGACCAGCGCAGCCGTGCCGGCGAGCAGCAGGAGGGCCAGCCGGGCACGACGGCGCGCCGGGCGCACATCGACGTCCCGGGCGGCCTCGCCACGCCGTCCGGACCGGGTACCGCTCGCCGGTGTCCTCTTCATCGCCGCCCCGCTCCCCCGTTTCCGTCCGGCCGCCGGTGTGGTGGCGGCGGCCCGCTCAGGCCCGTGCGCCGGCCGGGTCGCTTCGGACCGTACCGGCTCCTCGTCGCGTCTTCCCCGTCCCTGGCCGTCTCAGCCACCCCGACCGGACAACGCGTCGCAACGCCGTTCAGTGCCCGGTCTCGCAGCACGATTCGTCCGCCGGGCCGTCCGGACCCGCGCTCGCGGGCATCCGGCAGAAGCAGGAGGCCTCGATCGGCACGTCCGCCAGGGCCCGCGCGAGCTTGAGCTGCTGGGCCACGATCTCCGCCTCGCCCTCCTTGCCCTGCCGGACCAGGCACTCGTGCAGCCCGTGCAGGGACCACACGTTGCCGGGGTGCTGCGAGGGGCGGGGCAGGGTGTCGTCGAGTCCGAGGTCGGCGCGGTAGACGGCCTCCGCCTCGGCGAGCCGCCCCTGTTCGAGCAGGAGCGCGCCGTACGCGTGGCGGGTGGGCTGCATCCACCCCCAGGGTTCGTCGTAGGGCAGGTGGTCGTCGAGCTCGATGGACCGTTCGAGTGCGGCGAAGGCGAGGTCGTGGTGGCCCTTGCGGTACTCCAGCTCGCCGTCGAGCATCGCGGACGCGACGGCGAGGATGTCCCGGCACGTGTTGTTGAAGAGGGTGCGCGACTCGGGGACCCGTTCGACCGCCGCGCGGAACAGCTCCCGTTCGGCCTCCGCCTCGCGGACCCGGCCGGTCGCGGAGAGGGCGACCCCGCGCGCGTAGTGCAGCATCGCGGTCGACACGCAGTACAGCCCGGGGTCGGCGGGCAGCGGCAGGCGCAGGATGTCCGCCCAGCGCCCGAACCGGATCAGCACATGGACCCGCATGGCGAGGAAGCCCTCCAGCCAGTCCGCCATGGGCGGACTCGCCACGCGCAGCAACTCCTCGGGGATGGACTCCTCCAGTTGCCGGGCGGTCTCCAGGGCGGTGCCGCAGCGGCCGAGGAACATCGCACCGTAGATCTTGAAGTGGTAGTTGTGCGACCGGTACAGCGTGTAGAAGTTCATCGCCCCGGAGCGCGCGCGGACCTTCTCGTCGGCGGCGACGGCGGCCGTGTTGTCCGACATCACGCGGCGGTAGTCGCCGCACAGGACCTCCAGGTGGGAGGGCATGTGCTGCAGGTGGCCGGCGTCGGGGACGAGGCCGCGCAGCCGGTCGGCGACGGCCAGGGCGGCCTCGGGGGCCGGGGACATCTCCATCAGATGGATGTAGAAGTGCAGGACGCCCGGGTGTTCGAGCCCCGCCTCGTCGCTGAGCGCGCGCTCCAGCACCTCCTTGGCCTCCAGGGTGCGCGCTCCCTCGGCGGGCCGCCCGGTCCGCAGGTCCCACAGCTGCCAGGGCGTGAGGTTCATGAGCGCGTCGGCGTACAGGGCCGCCACGTCGAGGTCGTCGGGGGCGAGGCGGTGGACGGCACCCATCGCGTCGGCGTACCCCTCGTTCCACACCGAGCAGTCCTCGGCGCCGCCCGGGGCCGTCGCCCTGGGATAGCGGGCGCGCAAGGCTCCGATCAGGGCCTTCTCCACCGCGGTGGCGGTGGCGGCCTTCTCGTGGGCGCGTTCGACGGCCGCGTGGGTGCGCTCCACGGTGCGCGTCAGGTCGTCGCCGTCGAAGAACTCCCAGGGCTTGTTGTAGTTGGGGCCGAGCGCGTACGCGATGCCCCAGTCGGCCATCGCGCAGTCGGGGTCCGCGCGGGCCGCCGCCTCGAAGCAGGCGACGGCCTCCTCGTGGTGGAAGGCGTACGACCACACCAGGCCACGGTCGAACCAGAGCTGGGCCTCGGGCGACGAGGTCGTGACGATCCTGCCGTGACCACCGAGGTCGTAGTACTCCGTGTGTTCCATGTCCTTCCGTATACCGCGCGGCGCACGGCCCGGAGGTGCTCCCGCAGGCGGGAGCACCCGAACGAGCCCCGGGTGCCCCCGGTGTCAGGCGTCGCGGCGCCCGGTGCGGCGCAACAGCATCACCGCCCCCACGGCGATCAGGACTCCCCCGGCGGCCGCGGGCCACAACCGCGCGCCCGTCGCGGCGAGGCCGCCCTGCACGGCCTGAGTGCCGGAATCGGCGGGGGCGCCGCCGGCGTCCGCGGCGGAATCGGCCGGCGTGGTGGCGGGCGGCGCCGACGGGGTGGACGCGTTCGCCTCGGTGCCGGTGTCCGCCTCCGGGTCGGCCGGCTGCGACGACGCGGCGGCCCGGGAACGGACCGGTGGCGCGGCCGGGGAGGACGCCTCCGGCGGGGCCGAGGTCCTGGGCGCGGACGGTGCAGCGGGCGCGCCGTCGACCTGCGGCTTCTCGGCGCGCGGCCGCTCGGCGGCGTCCGGGGCCTCGCCGCCGCCGGCGGCCGCGGTGCCGTGACCGGCGCCCGCGGTCCGGGGGGCGTCCTTGGGCTCGGTCACGTCCTTGGGCTGGGGGGCGTCCGTGGCGTCGGGGGTGTCCGTGGCGGCGGGGGCGCCGGTGGCGGCGTCCGACGGGGACGGGGTGCCTGCCGGCTCCTCCCCCTGTCCGGCGCCGTCGCCCTGCTCCGCGCCGTCGCCCTGGCCCGCACCTGCCCCGTCGTCAGCACCGGCTGCGCCGTCCTGGCCGGTCCCCGCGCCGGAGCCCGCCTCGGCGTCCTCGCCCGAGCCGGCTTCGGCGCCCGGTTCACCACCCGGCTCGGTCTCGGAGCCGTCCTGCGCCCCGGAGCCGGCTCCGCAGTGCCGCCCCTCGTTGATGCAGGCCACGGCCTCCGCCATCAGCCGCTCGTCGAAGACGTTGACGAAGTCGCCGTGGTCGGTGATCGGTTTGTGCCTCTGGTCCGGGAAGGAGTCCACCGCGAACAGCGGAGTCGTCCGGCCGCCGTCGTCGAGGCTCGGCGCGTCGACGTCGTAGACGATGCGCTGCACCAGTTGCGGGATGGCCCGGAAGCCGTCCGGGCAGCTGCCGTCGGCGGCCGTGAAGGCGACATGCGTGCGGTGGTTGGCGCTGTCGATGTTCCGGCCGTCCCAGCAGCTCTGGAAGCGGAAGCTGCGCACCACGTCGCTGCCGGGCGGACACAGCGGATACTTGTCGCGCAGTTGGCGGTCCTCGTACCCGGTGCAGCTCCAGGACGCGTTGGCGTTGGCGGGGCCGCCCAGGAACGCCTTGGCGTCGCCGGTGATGATGCGCAGCAGCCGGGGCATGGCGGTGACCTCGCCGCGCGGGTTGCCGACGAACGTGAGGGTGACGTCCTTGGGCGTGACGATCTCGCCGACGTTGCCCTCCGTACCGCCGCCGGGAGCGTCGGCGTCCTGCTCGCGGGTGCCGTTGCGCAGCCGCAGGACTGGCCAGTAGTACGAGGACCTGTCGCCCTGGTCGACACAGCTGGTGTCGGCCCGGGCCAGGTCCTCGTCGGAGGAGAAGGCGTTGTTGGCCTGGTTGCCGACGTAGTCGTGGACGTGGTGGGCGCCGTTGGCGACGCCGGGGGCCACGATGATGTTGTCGGAGTTGAACAGCCCTTCCTCGTTGACGCCGCAGCTCGTGGTGAAACTGCCCCTGGAGGCGTTCTCGCCCGGGGCGACCGCGGGCGGGGCCGCCGGGGCGGTGGTGATGTCGGCGTAGTCCGCCGCGACGGGCCCGTTGGAGACCTGGTCGCCGCCGCCCTCCCCGCCGGGTTGCTCCTCACCGGCGGATGCGTAGACGTTCACCCCCATCAGTGTTCCGCCGCCGAGGATCAGGGCGACGGCGGCGAAGGTCGCGCGTCGTCCACCGGTCGGGCGTCTGCGCCTGTTCTGTCTCAAGTCGTGCTCCTCCGCGTTGTGGGCGGGTCGGGCATGTGGTCCCCCGACCCCATACGGAGCAGAGCGCCGCCGCGTTCAACCGCTCGGCCGATTCACAGCGACCTCCCAGGAACGCCGCTCCCGCGCCGGGGTTTCGGCGCCGGGCCGACTGTCAAGGGTCCAAGGGACCCGGGCCTCGCCGACCGGCCTCTGGACCGCGTACGGCGGGGCCGTGATCATGGCTGACGCCAGGTCAGGAGAAGCCGGGCCTTCGGGCGGAAAGGAGCGAACCGGGTGATCGCTGTCGTGGGGCATCCCGATCTCAGCGCGGGGACCTTGGCTCTGTTGGAGGACGAACTGAGGGCGCGGCTGGCCGCATTCGCCAAGTCGGGGCGGGCGGGTCTGGTGCGGGTGGGGCGGGGGCTGCCCGTGGCGTTCGGGCGGGCGGCCCGCGAGGCCGGGCTTGGACTGGTGACCGTACTGCCGTCCCGGGACGGTGTGCCCGCGCGGCTCGCCGAGTCGGAGCGCAAGGCCGCCGGGGAGTTGCTGCTGCTGTCGCGCCACGTACGGCTGCTGGAGTACGACCCCGCCGACCGGGGGGCGTGCGTGACCGCGGACGAGCGCCTGGTGCGCTCGTGCACCGGGCTGCTGGCGGTGTGGGACGGTTCCCCCTCCAACGGCCGGGACGCCACGGCCCATCTGGTGGCCTACGCCCGCAGCCATGGTGTGGACGTGGAGGTGGTGTGGCCGAGCGGCGCCGAACACACGGCGCGGCGGCACGCGCGCGTGGACGGCTGATCTCCGCCGAACGGCCGCACCGCCCGGTGGCACCGGCCGCGCGTGCGTGCACGGCGCGGCTCCGCCGCGGAGGCCGAGGCGGACTCGGGTCCAACGGCCGCGCGCGGACGGCGGTCGCGGTGGCGGCCCGGCCCGGCGGCTCGGGCATCGGCACGCGCGCGTGGCGGACGCGGAGCAGCCGTGCACGCGCGCGAAGCACCGCGGGGACGGTCGGAAACGGTCGGGGACGAGGGCGGCTGTGCCCTTGTGCCTGCGGCTACCCGGGATGCACCCGTCACGGTGCCTCAGGAGCTTGCGTGCGTCGTAGAGCGGGTGACGGAGGCGCCTCGGCCGGGGGCTTGCGCCCGCTCACCGGGTCAGCGTGTCCCGCGCCCGTTGTGCCGCGTTGGCCCAGTCGAAGGCGGCGCTCGCCGAGAGCGTGACCCGGTCCAGGGGGTCGGCGGCGGGCACCCGCGGAGAGGTCGTCGCGGCCTTCCGGACCGGCACGACCGCCGGCGCGCGCACCGGTTCGTCCGGCGGCTCGGGGGCCGGGCCGCCGGTGAGCCCCAGCCGCCGCAGCCAGTCGCCCGCCCGCGCCCGCAGGGCCTGCTCCCGGCCGTGCAGCAGGCCGAGGACGATCGCCGCGCCGACGGCGACCAGGTGTTCCCGGCCGGCGAGATTCGGCTTGGCCACGGCCTCGACGATCATCGAGCCGCCGGTGAGGACGAACACGACCGGGGCCCGCCGGATGACCGAGATGTACGTGAACAGCCCGACGACGGCCGCCGACGGGCCCGTGTCCAGCACCTGCCCGGCCTCAGGGGGCAGCCCGAAGCCCCACCAGCCCGGTCCCACCGCCATCATCAGGCGTGCGGTGAACGTGCCGGCGAGCGTGGTGGCGTAGGCGACGAAGAGGGTGCGACGGCGGCCGATGGCGGTCTCGGCCAGCGCGAAGGCGAGGAAGAGCTGGGTGAGTCCGGCCCAGACGGGGAGGTCCAGCGCGGGAACGTACAAGGACACGGGGGTGCGCAGCAGCGCCAGCCACAGGGGCAGGTCGCCGCGGACCCCGCCGGTGACGCGGACCACGGTGGCGCCGGTGGGATGCTGGGCGATGGCGTGGAAGAAGATCACGCCCGCGCAGGCGACGGCCGCGAGCAGCAGGGCGGACGGGCCACGCCGGAAGAGTTCCCGGACCGGCTCGACGAAGATGCCCCGCCACTCGCCGAGCACCGTACGCCCGGCCGCACGGGCCATCCGGGAGAACACGGCCCATGCCCGGGCGCTCCCGGACGGCCACCGCTTCTCTGGACGCACAGGGCCCCCTACTCGCTCACCGCTGACTGGTCGTGACGATCGATTGTCGGCCCTGCGCGGGCGGTATCGACCACAGGCACTCCGGCAGACGTGAAAGCCATCGGGAGGGTTGCCCCGTGCCCGGGTCCTGTGACCGACGTCGCGGGCGGCAGGGTGCGGCCCGCCTCCCCGGGTGGGGCGGGTGCGCGTGACACAGAGTTCACTGCGCGTAGCGGTGGGTGGGATAACCTCACCGGCGTGGATCACATAGCCGACAGGAACGACAGGATGACCGCCGCGGCCGCGTTAGGACCGGGGGCCGCCGTATGACGGGCCCGACCTGTGCGACCGCCACGTCGACGGCCGGTCCCGCCCCCTCCGTGCTGGCCGACGGCCTGCTCTGCGAGCGCCTCGCCCTCTCCGTCCCGCAGGGCACCCGTGCGGTGGTCGCCCGCTACGACATCCCCCCGGGCGACACCCTGCCCTGGCACTACCACGAGGGGCGCGTCATCGCCGTGGTCACGTCGGGCACCCTCACCCGGACCCTGGCCGACGGCTCGGAGTGCGTGACGCCGGCCGGGGGATGCATCGTGGAGCCCGTGGGCCCCCGGGGCGTGCACAAGGCCGAGAACCGCGGTGACGAGATCCTCACCCTGCACGCCGTCTTCTTCGTGCCCCAGGGCAGCCCCCTCTCCACCGGCGCCCCGCCCCCGGACGGCCTGACGTGACCCTGGGCGGGGACAGGACGCGGGGCCCCGGGGCGCCCGGGGTGTGTGCAGGTGGTACCGGGCGCTCGGCTAGAGTTCGCCGCTCAAGTCGAGAGGAGACGTGCGGTGTGGTGCGGGGCGGGGAACGCGGTCCGGGGTCTGGCCGCGGCGGCATGCGCGGCGGGACTGCTGACGGGCTGTGGGCAAGGCGGGGGTGAGGGCGAGGCGCGGGCGTCCGGGACACCGTCGGCGTCGGCGTCGGCGTCGGGTGAGAAGGCCGCCCGGGCCGTCGGCAGCGTCGGCGGCGCCGGTTCGGCGTGCGAACTTCCGGTCACCTTCGCGCTGGCCGAGCGGTGGCATCCGGACGCCGTCTCCCTCGGGGCGGACGCCGACCCCCCGCTCGACGAGGAAGTGGCCGAGGAGGTGGCCGCACTCGCCCGGCAGGGCTACGTGACCCTGGCCTGCGAACTCGACGCCAAGCCGGCGGGCCACATCGGCTTCCTGCGCGTGTACACCGGCGAGCCGGGGGACGCGGACGCACGGCAGGTCCTGGAGGCGTTCCTGCGCGCGGAGGACGGTGTCGAGGAGGCCGAGTACCGCTCCTTCCGGTCGGGCCCCCTGTCCGGCACGGAAGTGCAGTACCGGCACACGGTGGAAGTCCTGGACGAGACCAGGACCGAGCGCGCCCTCGCCGTCGTCGCGCCCGACGGTCCGGTCGTCCTGCAGCTCGGCGGCCTGGACGACGAGGAACACCGCGACATGCTCCCGGCGTACGAGCTGGCCAAGCAGACCCTGCGGGTGACCGCCCGGCGGTAGCGGCCCCGCGGCGCCCGGCACACGCAGGTCGGCGCTCCCGCGGATGCACAGCGGGTGCCGGGTGGCGCATTCTTGCTGTGTCGCCCACCCGGCGGCGTACGGACGAGGTGGGGCGGATGACTGGGAGCGCCGAGGTGGAACAGCGGCCGCCCGGGCGGCTGGCCGCGCTGCTGACCGGGACCGCCACGGACGCGCTGCGCGCGGCCGGCGGCCTGGGCGCGGGTGTCTACCTACGCTCCCCCGCGCCCGCGGTGTTGCGGCTGGCGGTGCTCACCGGCCTTCCGGGGCCGCTCTTCCGGCACTGGTGGCAGGTGCACGTGGACCGGCCGTTCCCGGTGACCGACGCACACCGCTCGGGCCTGCCGGTGGTGCTGGCCGATGCGACCGAGACGATGCGCCGGTACCCGCAGTTCGCGGCCGGGCTGCCGTTCCAGTTCGGCACCCTGGTGGTGCCGGTCGTGGCTGACGGGCGGGCGTACGGCGTGCTGATCGTGCTACGGCCGGCCACCGACGACGCCGCCGACCTGGTGACCGAACGGGACCGGCTGACCGGGCTGGCCGGGGACCTGGGGGCGGCGCTGGCCCGGCTGGAGGCCGGCGGTCCGCCCGTGGTCTGGGACGACGAGCCGCTGTGCGTGCGTCCGCCGGCCGCCGGACCGGAGCAGGCGCGCGTCGGCCACTTCGTGTGGGACCCGGCGACGGACAGCGTGTCCGCCGACTCTTCGGCCCACACGCTGCTGGGTCTGCCCGCGGGCACCTTCCCGGCGCCGTCGGACGCGCTGACCCGCGCGATGTCCGCCACGGACACCCCGCCGGTCGGCGTCCTCCTGCGGGCGGCCGCCGGCGGCCGCCCACCGCCGCAGCCGGTGCGGGTGCGCACGGCCGACGGGGCGGTGCGGCTGCTGGACCTGTGTGCGCCGCCCGCCCCCGCGGCCACCCCGCCCGCGTCGCCGCTGGTCACCGGGATCCTGCTGGACGCGGCGCCGACCGCCCTCGGGGACGCGGCGGCCGACCTGCTGCCGCAGGGGGTGTTCTGTCTCGACCGGCTCGGCGTCATCGTCTACGCCAACCCGCGCGCCGCCGAGCTGCTGGGCGTACCCCGCTCCCGGCTGCTCGGGCGCCCGCTGTGGGAGGCCGTGCCGTGGTGGCGGGAGACGGCCGGGGAGGACCATCTGCGGGCCGCCCTGCTGGCACCGGAGCCGGTGCACTTCCATGTCCGGCGGTCCGCGCCGGGGCCCTACGAGGGTGACTGGCTGAGCGTGTCCGTGCACCCGGGGCCGGACATCCTCACCTGCACGGCCGTCCCGGCGAACCGCATGGCGCAGGAGTCGGCGCCGGAGGGGACGGCGGTGGTGTCCGACGCGACCGCGCCGGTGCAGCGGCCCATCGGGCTGGCGATCGCGCTGACGGAGGCGGTGACCGCGCGCCAGGTGTCGGCGGTGGTGATGCAGGAGGTGCTGCCCGCCTTCGGCGGTCGCCGGCTGGCGATCTACCTGCTGCAGGAGCGGCACCTGTACCTCGCCTGGGAGGCAGGGTTCCCGGAGGGCTTCCTCGCCCCGTTCGAGGGGGTCGGGCTGGACGCGCGGCTGCCGGGCGTGGAGACGCTGACCACCGGCCGCCCGCTGTTCTTCGACTCGATGCGGCAGCTCGAGGACGCCTACCCGGGCATCGCGCTGGACGCCACGGTGGGCGCGCGCGCCTTCCTGCCGCTGATCGCCTCCGGCCGTCCCGTCGGCTCCTGCATCCTCGGCTTCGACCGCGAGCGCAGTTTCAGCTCCGAGGAGCGCACGGTCCTCACCGCGCTCGCCGGGCTGATCGCGCACGCCATGGAGAAGGCGCACCGTTACGAGACGGAGGCGGCTCTCGCGCGCGGACTGCAGCGGGCGCTGCTGCCGCGGCGGCTGTCCAGCCACCCGGGCGTGGAGACCGCCGGGCGGTACCTGCCGGGCACCGAGGGCATGGACGTGGGCGGCGACTGGTACGACGTGGTGGAGGCCGGGGACGGGCTGGCGCTGGTCATCGGGGACGTCCAGGGACACGGGGTGCAGGCGGCGGCCACGATGGGGCAGCTGCGCAGCGCCGTACGGGCGTTCGCGCTGGGCGACCGGCCTCCGGAGGAGGTCATGGGCGGCACCAACCTGCTGCTGATCGACCTGGACCCGGGGCAGTTCGCGAGCTGCTGCTACGTACGGCTGGACCCGGCCACCGGGCTGGCCCGGGTGGTGCGCGCCGGGCACCCGCCGCCGCTGGTGCGCGACCCCGACGGCCGGACCCGGGTGGTGGAGCTGCCCGGCGGGATGGTGCTGGGCGTGGACCCGCGCGCCCACTATCCGGTGGCGGAACTGCGGCTGGCGCCCGGCGCGATCCTGGCGCTGTACACGGACGGGCTGGTGGAGCGGCCCGGCGCCGACATCGACGACGGGATCACCGCGCTGCGGCGGGCGCTCGCGAAGGTCGGCGACCTGGACGCGCGGCCGCTGGCGGAGGTCGCCGACCGGCTCACCGCGACGGCCCGGCAGGCCGTCGACCGGCCCGACGACATAGCGCTGCTCCTGGCCACCCGGGACGGCTCCGGCGCGGGCGGGGGTGCGCGGTGATCGCCGGCGGGTTCCGTGGCGCCCCTCGCCTCTCCGGGCCGGGCAGTGTAGACATGGGCACATGGCCCGACTTCCGGAGCGATCGGAGATCCGGTCGGCCCGCAGCCCCCGAGAACCGCGCACCCGGCGCCCGCCCGTGCGTGCCCGGCCCGGAACCGAGGACCGGGTGACCTCCCGGCAGCGCCCCTCCGCCGGCACCGCGTCCGAGCCGCGGCGGCCCGCCAAGGGCCGCGCGGCGCTGCGCGGCCGCAGCCTGGCGGGACAGGTGTTCGTGTTCCAGGTGGCCATCGTGGTGCTGCTCGTCGTGGCGGCGGTGGTGGCGCTGGTGCTGCAGGTCCGGCACGACATCACGAGGGAGGCCCGTAACCGCTCCCTGGCGGTGGCCCAGACCTTCGCGAACTCCCCCGGAATCGTCGAGGCGTTGCGCTCCCCCGATCCGACGGCGGTGCTGCAACCGCGGGCGGAGGCCGCCCGGGCCGCCACCGACGTGGACTTCATCGTGGTGACGGACCCCGACGGCACCCGCTACACCCACCCCAAGCCGGACCGCATCGGCAAGCAGTTCGTCGGCAACATCGCCCCGGCGCAGGCCGGGGGGATCGTGGTGGAGGAGATCGACGGCACCATCGGGCGGCTGGTGCAGGCGGTGGTGCCGGTGAAGGACGCCGACGGGCGGGTCGTCGGTCTGGTGTCGTCCGGCATCACCACCGAGCACGTGGGCGGGACCGTCAACCAGCAGTTGCCGCTGCTGCTCTTCGCCGCCGCCGTCGCGCTCGCCCTGGCGACGGCGGGCACCGCGCTGGTCAGCAGACGGCTGCTGCGCCAGACGCATGGGCTGGGCCCGCACGAGATGACCCGGATGTACGAGCATCACGACGCGGTGCTGCACACGGTGCGCGAGGGCGTGATCATCGTGGGCGGCGACGGCCGGCTGATGCTGGCCAACGACGAGGCGCACCGCCTGCTCGACCTGCCCCAGGACGCCGAGCGGCGCCCCGTGCTGGACCTGGGCCTCGATCCGGACACGGCCGACCTGCTCGCGTCGGGCCGGGTGGCCACGGACGAGGTGCACCTGGTCGGGGACCGGCTGCTGGCGATCAACCAGCGGCCCACCGACGTGGCGGGCGGTCCGGCGGGGAGCGTGGCGACCCTGCGCGACTCCACGGAGCTGCGCGCACTGTCGGGTCGCGCGGAGGCGGCCCGTGAGCGGCTGGACCTGCTGTACGCGGCCGGGGTGGGCATCGGCACCAGTCTGGACGTGACGCGGACGGCTCAGGAGCTGACGGAGCTCGCGGTGCCCCGGTTCGCGGACTTCGCCACGGTCGACCTGTACGACGCGGTGCTCGCCGGGGAGGAACCGCGGCCGGAGAGCGCGCTGCGGCGGACGGCGCTCGGCGCGCGCCGCCCCGGGGCGCCGCTGTACGCGGTGGGTGAGCAGATACGGTTCATCGGCTCTTCCCCGCAGGGCCGCAGCCTGGCGGAGAGCCGGGCGGTGCTGGAGGCCAGGCTCGCCGAGGCTCCGGGCTGGCGAGCCCAGGACCTGGAACGTTCGGAGCAGGTCCTGGGGTTCGGCATCCACTCGCTGATCACGGTGCCGGTGCGGGCGGGTGCGCTGGTCCTGGGCGTGGTCAGCTTCTGGCGGTCCGAGCGGCCGGAACCGTTCGACGCGGAGGAGGTGGCCCTGGCGGAGGAGCTGGTGGCGCGGGCGGCGGTGTCCATCGACAACGCGCGCCGCTTCACCCGCGAGCACGGGCTGGCGGTCACCCTGCAGCGCAGCCTGCTGCCGCGCACACTGCCGGAGCAGAACGCCCTGGACATCGCCTACCGCTATCTGCCGGCGCAGGCCGGCGTGGGCGGCGACTGGTTCGACGTGCTCCCGCTGTCGGGCGCCCGGGTGGCGCTGGTGGTCGGCGATGTCGTCGGGCACGGGCTGCACGCGGCGGCCACGATGGGCCGGCTGCGCACCGCGGTGCACAACTTCTCCGCGCTGGACCTGTCGCCGGAGGAACTGCTCGGCCTGCTGGACGAGCTGGTGGCACGCATCGACCAGGACGAGACCGCGGAGGGGGCGGTGGGCCCCGTCTCCGGCGCGACCTGTCTGTACGCGATCTACGACCCGGCGGCCCGGCGCTGCACGGTGGCACGGGCCGGTCATCCTCCGCCCGCGCTGGTCCACCCGGACGGCCGGGTGGAGTACCCGGAGGTGCCGGTGGGTCAGCCCCTGGGGCTGGGCGGGATGCCGTTCGAGTCCGCCGAGCTGGAGCTGGCCGAGGAGAGCCGGCTGGTGCTGTACACGGACGGGCTGATCGAGGACCGGGAGCGGGACATCGACGCGGGCCTGGAGCTGCTGCGCGCCGCCCTGGAGCGGGCCGACGGCTCACCGGAGGGGACGTGCCAGGTGGTGCTGGAGTCGATGCTGCCGCCCCGTCCGAGCGACGACATCGCGCTGCTGGTGGCCCGCACCCGGGCGCTGGGCGCGGACCGGGTCGCCGAGTGGGAGGTGCGCATGGACCCGGCGGCGGTCGGGGAGGTACGGGCGGCGGTCACCCGGCAGCTGGACCGCTGGGGGCTGGTGGAGCTGACCTTCACCACGGAGCTGATCCTGAGCGAGCTGGTCACCAACGCCATCCGCTACGGCAGTGCCCCGGTGCGGGTACGGCTGCTCCGTGACCGCTCGCTGATCTGCGAGGTCTTCGACGGCAGCAGCACCTCGCCGCACCTGCGGTACGCGGCGATGACGGACGAGGGCGGGCGCGGGCTGTTCCTGGTGGCGCAGCTGGCCGAGCGGTGGGGCACGCGGTACACGGCGACCGGGAAGATCATCTGGGCCGAGCAGCCGCTATCATGAGTTCTTGGGGGACTCATAAAAGAGCCTTATGAGCTCATAGGTCGGACCCGCGTACCGACTTAGGCTTGCCTTAGTTTAGGCTTCCTTCGAGTCGATCTTCCACCGCTCGAAGGGACCTGATCATGCCCCGCCCCCTGCGGGTAGCCATCGTCGGAGCCGGCCCGGCCGGGATCTACGCCGCCGACGCGCTGCTGAAGTCCGAAGTGGCCGCCGACCCCGGCGTGTCCATCGACCTCTTCGAGCGCATGCCGGCCCCGTTCGGCCTCATCCGCTACGGCGTGGCCCCGGACCACCCCCGTATCAAGGGCATCGTCACCGCCCTGCACCAGGTGCTCGACAAGCCGCAGGTCCGCCTCTTCGGCAACGTCACCTACGGAGCCGACATCCACCTCGACGACCTGCGCGCGTTCTACGACGCGGTGGTCTTCTCCACCGGCGCCATGGCCGACCGCGAGCTGCGGATCCCCGGCGTCGACCTGGACGGTTCCTACGGCGCCGCCGACTTCGCGTCCTGGTACGACGGCCACCCGGACGTGCCGCGCACCTGGCCTCTGGACGCGGAGAAGGTCGCCGTCCTGGGCGTCGGCAACGTGGCGCTCGACATCTCCCGGATCCTCGCGAAGACCGCGGACGAGCTGCTGCCGACCGAGATCCCGCCGAACGTCCACGAGGGCCTGAAGGCCAACAAGGCCGTGGAGATCCACGTCTTCGGCCGAAGGGGCCCGGCGCAGGCCAAGTTCAGCCCGATGGAGCTGCGCGAGCTGGACCACTCCCCCACCATCGAGGTCATCGTCAACCCCGAGGACATCGACTACGACGAGGGCTCCATCGCCGAGCGGCGGGGCAACAAGCAGGTCGACATGGTCGCCAAGACCCTGGAGAACTGGGCGATCCGCGACGTCGGCGACCGCCCGCACAAGCTGTACCTGCACTTCTTCGAGTCGCCGGTGGAGATCCTGGGCGAGGACGGCAAGGTCGTCGGCCTGCGCACCGAGCGCACGGAACTGGACGGTACAGGCAACGTCAAGGGCACCGGTCAGTTCACCGACTGGGACGTCGACGCGGTGTACCGCGCGGTCGGCTACCTCTCGGACAAGCTGCCCAAGCTGCCCTGGGACATCGAGTCGGGCACGGTCCCCGACCGGGGCGGCCGGGTGCTCCAGGAGTCCGGCGAGCACCTCCGGTCCACGTACGTCACCGGCTGGATCCGGCGTGGCCCGGTCGGCCTGATCGGCCACACCAAGGGCGACGCCAACGAGACGGTGGCCAACCTGCTGGACGACCACGCGAACGGCAGGCTGCACACGCCGGACTCTCCGGCGCCCGAGGCGGTCGAGGCGTTCCTCGCCGAGCGCGAGGTCCGCTACACCACCTGGGAGGGCTGGTACAAGCTGGACGCCGCCGAGAAGGCGCTGGGCGAGCCCCAGGGCCGCGAGCGCGTGAAGATCGTCGAGCGCGAGGACATGCTCCGCGCGAGCGGCGCCTGACCCGGGCGGAGGGGCCCGCGGGTGAGGACCACGACGCTGTCGGACCGGCGTCGTGCGGACCACCCGCGGGCCCCTCCGCATCCCGGGCTCGCCGGCCCCTCCACGTCCCGGGGCCCTCGGGCTCTCCGCGTACCGGGAACCGTGAGGCCCTCCGCGTCCCGGTGATCGGGCAAAACCACGGGCCCGATGATCGACATCCTGTTACGTTCCCCCGGTGTTCTCTCTCCACGAACCTCCGCTGTTCACCCGGCTGCGCGACGCCCGCCGGGTGCTGATCGCCGGCGCGGGCGGCGGCTTCGACGTGTACGCGGGGCTCCCGCTGGCCCTCGCCCTGCGCTCGGCGGGCAAGGACGTCCACCTGGCCAACCTGTCCTTCGTGGACCTGTACGGTCTGCCGGCCGAGGTGTTCGAGGCGCCCGACCTCGCGGCCGTACGGCCGGACACCCCCGGCCACCACGGCTACTTCCCGGAGCGCACGCTGGCTCGCTGGCTGGACGGCCAGGGCCTCCCCGCCACGGTGTACGCCTTCTCCCGCACCGGGGTCGCCCCGCTGACCGACGCCTACCGCGCGCTGCTGGACCGGCTGGGCGGGGTGGACGCGATCGTGCTGGTGGACGGCGGGACCGACATCCTCATGCGGGGCGACGAGCACGGGCTCGGCACGCCGGAGGAGGACATGGCCAGCCTGGCCGCGGTGCATGCGCTGACGGACGTGGCCCAACGGCTCGTCGTCTGCCTGGGCTTCGGCGTCGACGCGTATCACGGCGTCAACCACGCCCTCGTGCTGGAGAACCTGGCGGCGCTGGACCGTGAGGGCGCCTATCTCGGTGCCTTCTCGGTGCCCCGTGACAGCGCCGAGGGCGCCGCGTACCTCGACGCGGTGGCCCACGCGCAGACGTGTACACCGGACCGCCCGAGCATCGTCAACGGCTCGGTCGCCGCGGCCGTCCGCGGGGAATTCGGCGATGTGCGCTTCACCGAGCGCACCAGGGGCGGCGAGTTGTTCGTCAATCCGCTCATGGCCCTGTACTTCTGTGTCGACGCGGACGGTCTGGCCCGGCGCAACCTGTATCTGGACCGGCTCTCGGACACCGTCCTGATGCGTCAGATCAGCTCCCGGATCGAGGAGTTCCGCGACGAGGTGCCCCGGCCGCGCCGCCCGCGCGCGTTCCCGCACTGACCGCTCGCGGTCCCAGCAGACCGCCGGGCCACGAGAACTGCCGCTCCGCGCCGCGGCACAGGGCCGGCCCGGCCGCCCCGGCGCCCTCTCGACCACGGCCCCGGCCACCTGGCGCGGGACGGCGTGCGGTGGGAGGGCACGGGCCATGCCGGCCCGCCCCTGGACCGCACGTGTGCCGTCGATGCGCCGACACGCCGGACGATAACGCGTCGGATGCTGTGAAACGCGCCCTCACCGGGTAGATCTCCCTCAGCGCACCTGCGCGCCGCCCTCTCGACGACAAAAGGACACATGGCCTTGGCTCTCGCGTACCCCGACGCCCCATCAACTCGCCGCCCGGGTCGGTCGTGGACGATCCGGGTGACGGGACACCGCGACCGCAGCGCTTCCGTCAGCTGCTCCTCGGGCTGCCGTATGCCCGCCCGTTCCCGGGACATCGCGGCCCTGCGCCGTTTCGCCGACGCCCACGCGGCCGCCCACGCCCGGGCCGCGACCGTACGGCCGGACGCCTCCTGCGGCTGCCGGCTGCACAAGTGCTCCGCCCATGAGGGCGCGCGCGTGACCTGCGCCGGGGCCGTGGTGCTGGTGCTGCGGCACGACCCGTCGGTGGGCCAGGTGTGGACGCTCACCGAGGTCTGCTCGGCGTGCGCCCCGCTGATGAGCCACACACGAGTGGTCGCCCGGGCCGCCCCGCCCGCCCGCCGGCCCGCCGAGGCACCCGCCGACGGCAGCCCTTCCGAGGCGCCGGCGCACCGGACCCGTGCTCCGGACACGCCGCGCGCCCCCGAGACGCGCGCCGTACCCGGCGGCTTCAGCGCTCCCGCACCGGGGCCCGCACCGGACGGCGCCCGGGTCGGCGGCCAGCGGCGCCGCCGGGGCCGTACCGGGGACGGCCGCCGGGTGTGAGACGCCGGGACGTGCCGCGGATGGCGGGCAGGGCCCGCCCCGACGCGGATGGTGGGCGGTCCCTGCCCGCCCCGTCGATTGTCGGGCTCCGCCCACGGCCAGGACACGGGTGTGCACCGGCCGGCTGGTGCGCGCCGTACGCGCCCCGAGCGCGCGGCGCGCGCCCCGTGGATTCGGTGGTGCGACGCGGCGCGTAGGGGCGCGGTGCCGCGGGCACACCCCCATGTGATCGACTTCGCCGGACGGCGGGCGATACTGGAACACGCACGCCGTCCCCCTCCCCCAGATGGACTCATGCCGACCTCCTCCACCGACCGTCCGCCGACCCCCTCCACGGTGTGGCTGGCCCGGGGCCGCCATACCGGTGCCGCACCGGCCGAGGAGGTGGTGCGGCAGCTGCGGCGACGCAAGAACGCGGGCGACGTCCTGGACTTCCTGGAGCTGTCCGACGCCGAGCGCCCCGCCGGCCGCCGGGTCTTCGAGGCCCGCTGGACCGTCCCCGGGGACGTGACCGTGCGCGCCCGGCTTGAGCTGGCGGACGCCGTTCCCGGCCGCGGGCCGGGCCAGGCGCGGGAGTGGATCCTGGTCGCGGAGGCCGAGGCCCCCTGGAGCCAGACGTGGCCGGCGCCCAGCGGCCGGTTCTGGCCCGAGCCGGAGCGCGCGCGGGAGCCCGGGGACGCGGAGGGCGGCTGGGACCACGCCGCCCTGCCGGGGCTGCGGCTGGGGGCCGCCAACCGGCTGCCCGAGGACGACAAGGATCTCCGGCGGGTGCTGCGGGCCGCGCTGCGGGACGACTGGAGCGTCCATCTGGTGGTGCACGAGGCGATGACGACGGACGAGCGGGGCAGCGCGTCCCTGGTGCGCTTCCTTCCGGCGGGCCTGCGCGACCGGGTCGTCGAACACCGGGCCGCGCCTCACCAGTTGCGTGCCGTCAACTGGGCGCTGCGCGATTCGGGAGCGCAGGTGCCGCGCGGCGGGGCCGTGCTGCTGCCGGGCGGGCCTGGCTCACGGCCCGACGACGGCGACTGGTCCTTCGCCGTGCGGACCGTCTTCCTCGACGGGTCCGAGCCGTCGGAGCTCATCGACGCGGTGACCCGGTACACCGCCGTTCCCGGTCCGCTGCCGTCCGGTGCCGAGGAGGTCCTCACCGCGCTGCGCGAGCAGTGGCACGTGCTGACGCCCGAGGAGGAGCTGGCCCGGCAGAAGCAGCTGGTCGCCATGTACGCGGAGGCGCTGGAGTCGATGACGCGCTCCCGCGACCTGTACCGGGAGGCCGCCGAGCGGGCGCACGAGGCGCTGGCCGTACTGCGGGAGAACGCCGCCGACGCGCCGGCGGCCGGCCTCCCGGAGTCGCAGCCGGCCGCGCGTCCCACGGGCTCCCCGTTCCAGCAGCTGACCCGGACGCTGGAGCGCCTGAAGCTGCCCGGCAAGTCAGCAAGGCCGCCCCACTCCCCCACCGATCCCGGTGCTGCGCCGGGTGTCCTGCCCGGGCAGCGCGGCGAGGAGGAGTCTTCGGGCCCGGGGCGGTGAGGGCCGGCTGAACACGGGAGGCGGGCGGGCGGGGTCGGGCCGAGCACCGTCCGCTCGTGGGCGGTGGGCGGAGCCCGTCCGGTGCCGCCCGGGGGTGTGCACGGCGGTCCCGTCCACCGGCACCGGCCGGCCGAGCGGACCGTCCGCGGTGGCGCGCACCGCGGTCAGGCCTTCACCTGCCGGTGACGGGACGTCCGCCAGACGGGTGATCGGGTCGGCGGCCGTCGGCATGTGCCTGGAGGCAGGTCACGCAGCCGTTCGAAGGGGGGAACACGCTCGTACCCACCCGGCCGAGGCGGCGTCCGCCGGCCGCGCCGATGGACGCCGTCACGGGGCCGTGGCGCCTGGCCGGCCCCCGCCACGGAAGGGCGGGGGCCGGACACGCCCGTGTCAGCCCGTCCCGACGGGTGTCTCGGGCGCGGGCTCGGCCGGTGCGGGGCGGCTCGTGGGCTGCAGCGCCGGCAGCAGGGCCGTCAGTGCGACAACCGCCGTGCACACGGCGACCGCGCCGGCCTGCCAGGGGGGCGCCGCCATCGCCTCCAGCACCCGGGTCAGCCGCTCAGGACCGAAGCGGTCCGCGAACACCGCCCAGTCGGCCAGGGCGGCCGGTACCACCACGGCGGCCACGAGCAGCACGACGGCGGGCCGCAGGAAGAGCACCAGGGCCGGCATGACGCACAGCGCGGAGACGCCGACGAGCGTCCCGAACCCCTGCGCGGAGAGGCCCGTGGTGGTGAGCGGCGCGTGGGCCGCCCCGCAGGCCGGCAGGAGCACGGCGGCGAGCCGGGCGGGCCACGGCGGCGGCCCGGGCACCCGCCCGGGAGCCGCCTCGCGACGGCCACCGGTCACCGCACGGGTCCGGCTGCTGACCGTCACCCAGGGGAGACCGTCCTCCTCCGGTTGCCGACCGCCCTCGGCGGCGGGCTGCGGGTCGTCGGCGCCGGACGGGGGCGGCGTGAGTTCCACCACACCCAGCCGCCCTATCAGGTCGACGAGTTCCTCTATCGGCCGCCGGGTGGCGGCGGTGCGCATGGCCTCCTGTTCGCAGTGGGGTTCGAGCGCGGTGCGGTGCAGCAGCGCCATCAGCTGGCTGACTTCCTCCACCGGTCTGCGCTCGGTGGCGGCGCGGATCAGTTCGTCGGCGCTGTCCGCGGGCCGCGGCGGCTGGGTCAGCAGGATGACCAGCCGGGCGACGTCCTCCACGGAACGGCCGACTCCGGCGGAGCGCAACGCGTCACCGGCGGCCCGCGCGTCATCGGGCGACCGCTGCAGCAGGGTGATGAGCTGGGCGACCTCCTCCAGTGGCCGGTCGGCCACGGCGGCCCGGACCAGTTCGTCCACCACGCCGGTGCGCGGCGCTTCGGCCGGAGGCTCCGGTGGCGGCGCCGAGGTGGCGGCCGGCAGCTCGCTCACGGGGATCGCGGTGGGATTCGAAGGGACTGAGGGAGACCGGGTGGTCATGGTGTGCCCCATGCAAGGGAGGCGGCCGCTCCATGCGCCCCCGAGGCGCGGCGCGCGACTACGTTGCCCATTAGGAGCCACCTGGACGGCGCCGCGCCACTCGGGTGAGCCACAAGGAGGAGAAACGGGTACTCCGTGAGAGGGGGCCCGCGTCCGGCGTGCCCCGGACTCCGGGGAGGACCCGTGGACACGACCACGACTGTGATCGTCGTCACCTCGCTCCTCGCGGCCGCCACGCTCGCCGTCGCCGCGGGGCTGGCCGTACGACTGGTACGGACCCGACGCGACCTGCGCCGGGCCGGGCTGCCGACCGGACCGCGCTGGGTGTTCTGGGGCGCGGTCCTCTACCTGTTCCTGCCCACCGACCTGCTGCCCGACCCCGTGTACCTGGACGACATCGGGGTGCTCCTGCTCGCCCTGCGCTCGCTGCGCGCGCCGCTCGCCGGGCGGGAGCGCGGGGCCGGCGGGGAATCCTCTGACGACGAGTCAACCTTTCGGCGTCCCGCGACCGTCTCAGGTCCGGGACGTCGAACGCGCCGCGCTCACGGAGCGTAAGGAAACCAACCACTCGTTCGATTCGTATAAGTAAGAGGAAGCCCAGAAGATCGATGGGCGAAGCGACGACGCGGCAGATCACGGCTCGGTCGGCGCAGCACCGAAGAGGGAGAGACGATGCAACCGTTCGCGCTCAACTACGCTCGCCCGGTGGCGGAGTTGGAGGTTTCCACTCCGTACGCCTACGACTCCGGACTGCAGTTGAACGTACTCCTCGACGGGCGGATCGCCGCCTCGGACCACTCACTGCTCAGAGAGCTGGGAACCACCACGTCCACCGCGGGCTCGAAGACCCACTTCGACGACTGAACGCGGATTCACGACGATGACGGTGCTGATCCTGACCAGTGAACAGGACGTGACGGCGGACATGGTGGTGGTCCACCTCCACGCGTCCGGGGTTCCCGTGGTCCGGTTCGACCCCGCCGACCTCACGGGCGGGGTGTCCCTGTCCGGGGAATACGTGCACGGCGCCTTCCGCGGGCATCTGTGGGCCGGCGGCCGGCTGGTCGGCATGGACGGGCTGCGGTCCGTCTGGGTACGCCGGCCCGGGGTGCCCGCCTCCCGGGTCGCGGAGCCCTCGGCCTGGCTGACCGAGGAGTCCGCGCAGGCGCTGTACGGGATGCTGCGGGGCACGCAGGCGCGCTGGATGAACCATCCGGACGCGGCTCGCCGGGCCCGGCACAAGCCCTGGCAGCTCCGGCTGGCGCAGCGCTGCGGGCTGCCCGTGCCGGCCACGCTGATCACCACCTTCCCGCAGGCGGCCCGGGAGTTCGCCGAGCGGTTCCCGGACCTGGTGGTCAAGCCGGTGTCCGGGGCGCATCCGCAGGAACCGCCGCGTGCGGTGCCGACCAGCAGGGTGGCGCCGGACACCGACTTCTCGGCGGTGGCGTTCGGGCCGACGCTGCTGCAGCGGCGGGTGGTCAAGCAGGCGGACATCCGGCTCACCGCGGTGGGCGAGCGGATGCTCGCGGCCCGCAAGGCGACCTCGCCGGACGCCGACCCCGACGAGGTCGACGTGCGCTTCGCCTCGGCGGCCACACCGTGGCTGCCGGTGGAGGTGCCGCCCCGGGTGGCCGCCGGGGTCCGCGCGTATCTGAGAGGGGCGGAACTGGCCTACGGAGCCTTCGACTTCGCGGAGGACTCGGACGGCACGTGGTGGTTCCTGGAGTGCAACCAGTCCGGCCAGTTCGGCTTCGTCGAGGTGGAGACGGGGCAGCCGATCGCCCGGACGATCGCGGAGTGGCTGTCCACTCCGGCGCCGGTGCCGGCGGCCGGCGAGCGGGCGCCCTGCGGAGGGGGTGCGAGCAGCATGCTGAGCTGAGCCCACCGCTCCGCCGGGCCCCCCGCGTACCGGGCGGGGAAGCCCGCCCGGAGCTCCCGTCGGGCGCGCCGGTCAGGCCGCCTGCCCCCGGTGCAGGGCGGTGTACCCGTAGAGCAGGCGGACGTACAGCAGGTGCAGGGGGTAGTTGACCACCAGGATCACCATGATGACGCCGGTGGCGGTCCACAACCGGGAGACCGGCTGGTGCTGTACGACGGTGTCGATGATGTGGGCGGTGATCAGCGGCAGCAGCCAGACGGGGCTGTGCTTGACGGTGAACACGACGACGGCGCACGCCAGTTGTCAGCGGTCGGCACGCAGGAGGTAGGCGAGGGTGCGGACGGGATGTTCGTCCCGGTAGCGGTGGTCGAGCGGTCGTTCGTGCGACGACGCCATCTGGGGTGGTCCTTCAGGAAGCCGGGTGGGTGCAACCGCTTCCTATCCCACGCGGGCCCGCAGGTCCAACGCGTTCCGGCGAACGCATTCAGCAGGGCCGTCGCTCAATGGGCCGGGCGCTCGGCCCGCCCGCACCCCGTGCCGGTCCGGCCCGCGTCGAGGTGACGCGGGCCGGACTCCGGTCGGTCAGGAGCGGCCGGCGAGGTATTCCTCGACGCCCGGCGCCTGGTGGGCCTCCTCCACGTCGACCAGGCCACCGGCGGCCTGCGCGTCGGGCTTGAGGACGTAGTTCTTCAGGCTGGCCGGGCGGGCGGCGTCGGAGAAGTCCTGCGGGGTGCCGAGGCCGGTGTCGGCGTTGGTCTGCGAGCGGTGTGCCTTGACCACGTCCTCACGGGCGAGGCTGCCCGCGGCGCACGCCTTCTTCAGGTCGGCGCCCATCAGTTGGGCGGCGTTGTAGCCGGACAGCACGCCCGAGTCGACCTGCGCGCCCGGGTACTTCTTCTGGTAGGCCGCGACCATCTTCTGGACGCCCGGCAGGTCCGAGCTCACGGCGGGCGCCGCGCTGATGACGCTGAGCATGGCGGTCAGGGCGGGCGCGGCCGGCGTCTTCATCAGCTGCGGTGCGAAGCCCGGGGCGTTGCTGACCACCGGGACGCGCAGGCCCCGGGAGGCGGCGACGCCGACCAGCGACGCCGTCTGGGCGGGCCCGGCGCTGATCAGGATCGCCTTCACGCCCTCCTTGCGCAGCGCGGACACCTGCGCGGACAGGTCCGTGTCGGTCGCCTTGATCTTCTGCCCGGCGACCTTCATGCCGGCGCGTTCGGCCGCCCAGGTCGAGCCTTCGAGGGCGTTGCTGCCGTAGTCGCCCTCGAAGTAGACGTGGCCGATGGTGTCGCCCTTCTTCAGGCCCTTGGTGCGCACGAGGTAGTCGACGGCGGCGATCATGTCGACGTCGTAGGTGGTGCCGATGACCTGGACGGCGTCCTTGTCCAGCAGGGAGGCGGCCCACGCCTGGGGGAAGGTCAGCAGTTGGTCGCGCCCGATGTCGTCGAGCAGCGCGGCGACCACCGGGGAACCGATGACCTGCGGCAGCGCGACGACGTCCGGGGCGATGTCGGCGTAGGCGGTGACCGCCTTCTGCACGTCGTAGCCGTGGTCCTTGACGACGATCTCCACCTTGCGACCGCAGATGCCGCCGGCGGCGTTGGTCTCGTCGGCCCACATCTGCTGGGCCTGCACGATGCTCTTGCCGAGGGTGGCGTAGGGGCCGGTGAGGTCGGTGAGGGCGCCGAGGCGGACGGTGTCGGCGCTCACCCCGGGCCCCGCCTTGACGCCGTCGGCGCCGTCGTCGGTGCTCTTGTCGCCGGCCTTGGAGCTGCAGCCGGTGGCCGCGATCAGCAGTGCGGCCAGGGCGGAGGCGAGGGCGATGCGGGGGGTGCGGTGCGTGGCGTTCACGGGGTGTGCTCCTTGGTTCGTGCGGCGGAGGCGGGAGGGTGGTCGGCGGGCTCGCGGTCCGGGTCGGGGCCGGGGGCCGGCCCGGTGCCCGGGGGGCGCGTCCGGCCGCGCAGCCGGGCGACCGCCCGGCGGGTCAGACCGTGCAGGCCGTCGGGCGCGTACAGGAGGATCACGACGATGGCCGCGCCGTACAGGTAGCGGGCCGCCTCCGTGGGACCCACACCGCCGTCCCCGGCGCCGGGCGTGGTGACCAGCGGCAACTGGTCGGCGTACCGCGTCATCAGCAGCGGCAGGGCGGTGACGAAGACCGCTCCGGCGGTGGCGCCGGCCACCGAGCCGAGTCCGCCGATGACGATCATCGCCAGGTAGTCCACGGAGAGCGCGAGGCCGAAGTAGTCGGGCACCACGCGGCGGAAGGCGAGGGCGAGGAACACCCCGGCCAGACCCGCGTACATGGAGGACACCACGAAGGCGGCCGAGCGGTGCCGGGCGATGTTCACGCCCATCACCGCCGCGGCGGTCTCGCTGTCGCGCAACGCGGCCAGGGCCCGGCCGGGGCGTCCCCGCAGCAGGCCGCGTGCGGTGAACCAGGTGAGCGCGAACAGGGCGAGCCCGAGGAACCACAGCCGTTCCTCCGCACCGAACGGCACGCCGAGGACGACGAGTTCGGAAGCGGAGTCGAAGGCGACCCCACCGATGCGGAACACCGGCACCGAGCTGCCGTTGAAGCCTCCGGTGACGGAGTCCGCGGTCAGCAGCAGGTGGTGGCCGAGGAAGACCAGGGCGAGCGTGGCGACGCCCAGGTAGATGCCCCGCACCCGCCCGGCGACCGGGCTGAACAACCCGCCCGCCGCTCCGGACAGCAACACCGCCAGCACCAGCGCGAGGACGGGCGGCAGTCCCGGTCCCCGGTCGCCGTCGGCGAACCAGGTGTAGCCGTAGGCGCCGACGGCCAGGAAGAAGGCGTGGCCGAGGGAGAGTTGCCCGGCGGTGCCGCTGAGCAGGCCGAGACCGATCGCGCCGATGGCGGCGGCCATGGCGAACAGTCCGATGCGCAGCCAGAAGGCGTCCAGGTAGAACGGCGGTACGCACAGCAAAAGCGCGACGACGAGGATGCGCGCCCGGCGCGCCATCAGGTCAGACACGGGCCGCTTCCTTTCCGCCGAAGAGCCCGGTGGGCCGGATCAGCAGGACGACCACCATCACGGCGTAGGGTGCGACGTCGCCGAAGCCCTCGCCGAGGACGTGCAGGTCGGACTGGTAACCCGCGACGAGTGCCTCGGTCAGGCCGATGACCAGGCTGCCCGCGAGGGCGCCGGCCGGGGAGGCCATGCCGCCGAGGATCGCGGCGGGGAACGCCTTCAGGGCGATCTGTCCGGTGGTGCGCTCCAGCCCCGGCGCGGGGAACGCCGCCAGGAAGACGGCGGCCAGGGCGGCGAGCGCACCGGCCAGGCACCAGGCGTACGTGCGCACCCGGTTCAGCCGTACGCCCATCAGCGCGGCCGCCTCCACGTCCTCGGCCGCCGCGCGCAGCGACAGGCCCCAGGGGGTGAACCGGAAGAGGGCGAAGACACCGGCGATGACGACGGCGGACACCGCGATGGCGGCGAGCCGGCTGTCGGCGACGGTGACCTGTCCGAGCCGGGCGACGCCGTCGCCCCACGGGTCGCCGAGGGAGAGCAGGTCGCCGCCGATGCGCCGGGCCAGCTCGGTGGCGAGGACGATGTCGACGCCGATGGTGACGATCGTCTGGACGTGGGCGGCCGCCGGATCGGGGTCGCCGCGGCGCAGCAGCAGCCGGTCCAGGGCGCCCGACACGGCGGCGGTCACCAGCACACCCACCGCGAGGGCCCCGGCGAAGCCGAGGTCGTCGTGGAGGACGGCGACGAGGTAGCCGCCGAGCAGGAGCAGGGAGCCCTGGGCGAAGTTGATGACGCCGCTGGCCTTGAAGACGACGACGAAGCCGAGGGCCACGAGGGCGTAGACCGCGCCGAGGGCGAGGCCGTTGAGCAGGTTGTCCAGGAGCCCGGTCATGCGGCGTCCTCTCCTTCCGCGCCGGTGCCGAGGTAGGCGCGCAGCACCTCCGGGTGGCGGCGGATCTCGTCGGGGGTGCCGTGGGCGATCGGCCGGCCGAAGTCGAGGACGGTGACCTCGTCGGCGAGCCGCATCACCAGGCCCATGTCGTGCTCCACCAGCAGCACGGACAGGCCGAGTTCGGCGCGGACGGCGTGCACCACCTCGACGGTCCGGGCGCGTTCGGCACCGTTCATGCCGGCCACGGGCTCGTCGAGGAGCAGGACACGCGGCTCCAGGCAGAGGGCGCGGGCCAGTTCGACGCGCTTGCGGTCGCCGTACGACAGGAGGGCCACGGGGGTGTCGAAGTGCTGCCCCAGGCCGGTCAGTTCGGCGATCTCGCGGGCGCGGGCCAGATGCTCGCGCTGCTCGCGCACCGCCGCGGGCAGTCGCAGGGCGCTGGCCAGGAAGCCGGCCCGGGACAGGGCGTGGCGGCCCAGCATCAGGTTGTCGGCGACGGTGCCGGCGGTGGTGACGATGTTCTGGAAGGTGCGGGCGACGCCCAGCGCGGCGATCCGGTGGGGTGCCAGGCCGGTGAGGTCGGTGTCGCCGAGCAGTACCTGGCCGGCCGCCGGGCGGTACAGGCCGGACAGCACGTTGAAGCAGGTGGACTTGCCCGCCCCGTTGGGGCCGATGATCGCGTGCACCGAGCCCGGGGCGACCGTGAAGGACACCTCGTCGAGTGCGGTCAGGCCCGCGAAGCGCACGGTGACGTCCCGGACGGCGAGCGTCGGGGGTGGTGCGGTGGTGCGGTCGTTCACGCGGCCCCCTGGTCGCCGGTCGTCACGTCGGTGGTGGTGTTCTCGGTGCCGGCCGTCTCGCCGAGGTACAGCCGGCGTACGGCGTCGGTGCGGGCGAGTTCGGCGGCGGGGCCGGACAGGCGGACCTCCCCGACCTCCAGCACGTGGGCGTGGTCGGCCAGGGACAGGGCCATGCCCGCGTTCTGCTCGACCAGCAGGACGGCGGTGCCCTGGGCATTGATCTCGCGGATCACCTCGGCGATCCGGTCGACCATGCGCGGGGCGAGGCCGAGGGAGGGCTCGTCGAGCAGCAGCAGGCGCGGGGCGGCCATCAGCGCGCGGCCGATGGCCAGCATCTGCTGTTCGCCCCCGGAGAGCAGACCGGCGTGCTGGCGGCCCCGCTCGGCGAGGACGGGGAAGAGGGTGAACACCCGGTCGCGGGCCTCCCGCACCAGGGCCGGGGCGCGTCGGCCGAGCCCGAGCCCGCCACTGCGCAGGTTCTCCTCGACGGTGAGACCGGCGAAGACGCGCCGGCCCTCCGGGACCTGGACGACTCCGGCCCGGACCGCGCGCACCGGGTCCCGGCCGTCCAGCGCGGTGTCGCCGTAGCGGATCCGGCCGGCGGTCAGGGTGCCGCGGTGCAGGCGCAGCGTCCCGGACACCGCCCGCAGCAGGGTGGTCTTGCCCGCGCCGTTGGCGCCGAGCAGGGTCACCACGCCGCCGTGCGGCACGGTCAGCGAGACGGAGCGCAGAGCGGACACCGCGCGTCCGTACATCACGTCGATCCCCTCGACGCTGAGTGCGGGCGGTTCGAGCGGTGGTCCCGCGGACCGTTGTCTCGGTGGTGCTTCGGGCATCGCGGCTCCTCGGTCCGTGCCGCGCGGGCACGGCGCTTCGGCGGTTCCTGGCAGGGCAGCCCACGACAACACGGCGACGGGATGCGGTACAGGCACCGGGAACTGGGTCGCTGCGCGGGCCCAGCGGGGGGTGGGGGAGGTTGTGCGGGGGCACAGGGGGGCGGCGCGGCGCGGACGGCGTGAGCCGGGCCGAGGGCTCACCGGACGGGAGGCCAAGGCGGACGGAGACCGGGGCATACGGCAGACCGGAGCGGACGGGAGGCCAGGGCGGACGGCAGACCGGAGGGACGGGAGACGGGAGCGGACGGTGGCGCGCCGGCCCGGGGTCGACTGGGAAGGTCGGCCGGCGGGGCTGCGGCACGGGCTGGGGCTGGACTGGATCAGCCGGTGACCGGGCCGGGCGAGGAGCCGGGCCAGAGGAAGGCGCGCCGACCCAGCGCGGCAAGGTCCGTGGCCCGGCCGGGAAACGTCGGCGGCAGGAAGGGGCACGTCGATGGCGCGGCGGGGCGTCCGTCGCCCGGCATTCGAAGGCGGGGGCGAGCCCGCAGGGTGGTGGCGGCCGGGGTCAGTGTGTGCGCAGGCCCCGGGCCGTCAGGGCGAGGCTGATCTCCACCATGTCGGTGGGACGGGAGAGAGAGCGGCCGGTGAGCTGCTCGTAGCGGCGCAGGCGGTTGAGGACCGTGTTGCGGTGGCAGTAGAGCCGCTCACCGGCCCGCTGCGCCGAGCCGTCGCAGGCCAGCCAGGCGGCGAGGGTGTCCAGCAGGACCTCCGCGTCGGCGGGATCCAGCGCGGCCAGCGGGCCGAGGACCCGGTCGGCGAGGGCCTGCCCGAGTTCGGGTGCCGCCAGGACCAGGGCGGCCGGGAGCCGGTCGGTGAGCCGGACCGTGCCGCCGGCGGGCGGGCACATGCGCAGGGCCGTGTCCGCGAGACGACGGGCGTCTCCGACGGCGGCCAGTCCCGACACGGCCGTGCTGACACCGACGCGCACGCCGGGTGCCGGCCCGCCGGGAACGGCGAGGTCGGCCGGAACGGCCGGCAGCGGTGCCGCGGGGTCTTCCGGGAGCAGGACGATGCCGTAGTCGGCGTCCTGCCCGGTGTGCCAGTGGGCCCGGGTGCCCTCCCCCAGGACGGCGCGCGCCGCGGCGCCGACCGCCGCCGTGCCGCCGGCCGCCGCGACGACGGCGTACCGGCCGTGCTCGGGCAGGTTCAGTGCCTGGGCGGTCTCCGGGAGGTCGGCGATGCGGATGCTGCCGTCGAGGAGGGCCCCGGTCAGCACCCGCAGCCGGTTCTCGCGCCGCCAGGCCAGCTGCCGCTCGGCCTGGCGGTAGGCGTCGGCCACGAGGGTGCAGTGCTCGTCGACGAAGTGCCACACGTCGGCGGCGACGTGCACCAGGAGCCGGACGTCCTCGGGCGCGGTCCGCGAGGTCTCCTCGACCAGGGACTGCCACACCAGGGACCCGCCGAGGCGGAAGGCGTGCAGCAGCGCGTCCAGCGGCAGTCCCTGTTCGGCGCGGGTGGTGCCGATGCGCCAGGTGCAGCGGTGGGCCGCGTCGCGGTTGCCGCGCGGGTCGAGCAGGGAGGCCACGCTGTGCCGCAGCGAGCGGTTCACCTCCTGCCAGGTGGTGCCGGCGTCCTGGTCCATGCAGAGGCGGTAGGCCGGTTCCTGGTCCTGCAGCGCCGCCAGGAGCCGGTCGGTCAGCTCCGGCAGGTCGTCCAGCAGGACACGGGCCGCGCGGTGCAGGACGTGCAGGGCGTCGGCGTCGATCAGCGACCGGACCCGCCGGGCGCGCGAGCGCGGAGCCGGCGCGGCCGGCGCGGGGCGCAGCGCTGCACGGGGCCGTACGGCGTGCTGCATGACGGTCCTCCCCAGGGTCGGTGTCCGGGCTGGTGCGTCCTGACCCGCAGGATGACATACCGTCCGGTCGGTCCCTAGGGGTGTGCGGCGGTCTTTTCACTCGGTCCGGCGCGTCCGGCCTGTTCGGTCAGCTCCACGAGCCGGGCGAGTTCCACCCGGGAGCGGACACCGAGGGCGGCGAAGACCTTGCGCAGGTGGTAGTCGACGGTGCGGGTGCTGACGGTCAGGGCCTGGGCGACCTCCCGGTTGGTGGCGCCGCGGGCGACGTGGCGGACGATGCGCAGTTGCTGCGGGGTGAGCGCCGTGAGGTCACCGGCCCCGGCGCCGCCCGCCGAGACGCCGTTGGCCCGCAGTTCGGCCCGGGCCTGCTCGGCCCATGCGCGGGCGCCGCAGCGTTCGAAGCCGACCAGGGCGGCACCGAGGTGTTCCCTGGCCTCGCGCAGCCGACGCCGGCGGCGCAGCCACTGGCCGTGCAGGAGCTCGGTACGAGCCCGCTCGAAGTCGCCGCCCGCCCGTTCGTGCAGGTCGAGAGCGCGGCGGTAGAGGAGGTCGGCGCGGTCGGGCGGGGCCAGCAGGGCGCGGCAGCGCAGCAGCTGGGCGGGGGCCTGCGGGTCGGCCCCGAAGCGGGCCCAGAGGGCGAACTCGTCGACCAGAGCGGCCAGGCCGTCGCGTCGGCCGGCGCGTACGGCCGCCTCGACCGCGCAGGGGACGGCCAGCATCCAGACCGCGAAGTGCCCACGCCGCGGGCCCGGCCGCACCAGCGGGGCCAGCCGGTCGGCGGCCTCGGAGGGGCGCCCGGCGCCCAGGTCGGCGCGGGCCGCGGCCCACTCGGTGAGCGTGGCGGTCTGGGTGAGCCCGTGGCTCAGCGCGATCCGCAGCGCCGCCGACACATGCCGGCCGAGCGCTTCGCGGTCCCCGTCGATGGAGGCGGCCAGGGCCAGCACCGCGTGGTGGTGGGCGGCGATGTTGCGCTGGCCCGCCCGGTGCGCGGCACGCAGCCCCTCCTCGGCGTGGGTACGCGCCACCGCGTGCCGTCCGGCGCGCAGTTCGGCGTAGGCGAGGTACTCCAGGGCAGGCGCCACCGCGTGGACCGTGCCGTGGGCGCGGGCGGCAACCAGGGCGTCGGCGGCGTTGTGCCGGGCCGCGGCGAGGTCGCCCATCAGCAGGGCCGCCGCCGCGCCGCGCAACGCGCCCTCCGGATCGCCGCCGGTTCCCCCGGCCTCGACCACACGCCGCAGCGACTCCACCGCCGCGCCGAACCGGTGCTCGAGCAGCGCCCGGAGACCGAGCCGGTGGTGGGTGAGCGCCTCGCCCACGCCGCTGGAGGGCACTCCCGCCGCGCCGCGCGCACGGCCCGCCCCCGCATCCCCCGCGGCCTCACACCGCGCCCCGCCCCCCGGCTCGCCCTCGCCGCCCGCGTCCTCCCCACGGGCACCCGCGGCACCCGGAGCGGCCCCGCCCGTCGCGTCAGGGCGGGAACCGCCCAACGCGGTGCCCGGCCCGCTGGTCGCCCGCGCACCGGTCGCGGCCCCGTGACGCGCCTCGCCGGTGGCAGCTCGGGGCGGGTCGCCCGACGGCTCGTCCGGGGAGAGGCCGGCCCGCGGAGTCCTCTCCCCTGCCGCACCGCACGGGGACCGGCCACCGGGCACGGCCCCGTAGCCCCGGCCGGGCGGGTCCGGGAGCGGTCGGCGACCGCCCACCGCTCCTCGCCCTCCCTCCCCGGCGCCGGGGGTTGCGCCGTCCGCTCCCGTGGCGCCGAGCGCACGGAGACAGCCGGTCGTGTCGCCCGCCGCCCAGGCCGCGTCGACGGCGGCGAGGGCGGCCGCGTGGGCACGGTCGGGGGCGTGCGGGTGCAGGAGCCCGGCGGCGAGCAGGAGCGCGGCGTGTGCCTCACCGACCGGGCCGTCGTGCAGGAGCGCGGTGCCGCGCAGGAGGTGGGCGAGGCCGTGGACGGCGGTGGGACCCGTGGTGACCGGGGCCGTGGCCAACAGGCGGAGCGCCCGGCCGGGGCGCCCGGCGAGCAGGGCCTGTTCGGCGGCGGCGAGGCCGTACCGGGCGCGGTCCGAGTCGTTCTCGGCCAGTTCGGCGGCGCGGGCCAGTGCCGCGTACCGCAGCCGGTGCGGGGCGGGGCCCGCCGGGTCGGTGGCGGCCTCCACGAGCCGCGCCGCCGTCTCCGGCTCGGGCACCGTCCGGGACCACGAGCGGTGCAGCAGCGCCGCGAGCCCGTGCTCCTCCCCCGCCAGTGCCCGGTGAACGGCCCGTCGACGCCCGCCGTCCGCCCCGGCGTACACCGCTCTGCGCAGCAGGCCGCTCCGGAACCGCAGCCGGCCGTCCACCAGGGTCAGCGGCCCGGGCGGCGGATCGAGGCCGGGCACCGTGTAGTCGCCCGCGAGCCCGGCGAGCGCCCTCAGCACGACGCCCACGGCCGCCCCGCCGTCGGCCGAGGCGCGTACGGCGGCGGCGACGGTCAGCAGGACATCCCGCTGCGCCCTCGGCAGATCGCCCAGGCGCCCGTCGGCCGGCCCCGCCGACAGCCCGGTGTCGGTCACGGGGTGCGGCAGCGGGCGGTGACCGAGCAGTTGCGCCGGGGACAGCGAACGGGCCAGGGCCAGCAGCAGCCCGGGATTGCCCTCGGCCTCGTCCACGAGCACATCGCGGACCGCCGGGTCGACGGCTCCCTCGGTCACCGCGTCCAGCAACGCGGCCGCGTCCACGGGGGCCAGTGGGTCCAGTCGCAGCACGGGCAGTCCGGCGAACTCCGGCCCGACCGCCACGTGCCCGGCGACGGCGACGAGCAGGCGTACGCCCTCGGCCCCGCAGCCGGCCGTCGGCACACCCCGCAACCCACCCTCGGCACAGTGACCGGCCGTCGGCACACCCCACGACCCGCCTCCGGCACCCTGACCAGCCGTCGGCACACCCCACGACCCGCCCTCCGCCCGGGGGCCCGCCGTCCGCGCACCCCGCGACCCGCTCAAGGGCCCGCACGCGGTCACCGGCGTGCCCCGCGGCCCGCCCGTGCCCCCGCCGCCGACCCCGACCACCCCCCGCGGCACAACCGCGCAACCGCCGCCGGCCCCGGGCACCCCCACCGGCATCGTGGGCGCGCCCCCGGCCCCCGCCCGCCCCGGCGGCACCACGCCGGCTGCCGGGCAACCCTCGGCGGCCGCCTGGAGCAGCCGGGCCGTCTCGCCGAGCGCGGCGCGGGACTGCGGGTCCCACAGGTCGGCATCGTCGGCGCAGACCAGCACCGGCGCGCGGGCGGCCGCGGCGCGCAGCGCCTGGAACAGGGCCGTCCTGGCCGAGTCGAGGGAGCCGACCTCGGCGGGCGCCCGCCCGATCAGGTGCCCCAGGGCGCGCAGCAGGATGCGCAGGTCGCCGTAGGGCACGGCGGGGCGCGCGGGGTCGGCGGTGAGGTGCACCACCGGGCCCGCCGTGAAGGATCGGGCAGCCTCGTGCAGGTACCGGGTGCGCCCGCAGCCGGGCTCCCCGGTCACGACGCGCACGGTCGTGTCTCCGGTCATTCCCGCGACGTTACGCGCGGGTAACGCCCGTCGGAAGCCGCGCGTCCGTGCTCTCGGGAGCCGTCATCCCGTGTGCCACCTGTGCGTTCACGGGTGCCGGGCGCGGTGTGGACTGTGCCGGCGCCCAACACCGGGCGGGCCGCGCCGTGCGCCGGCACAACACGCGGCGGCGGCCGCGCGGGAAGCGCGACCGCCGCCGGGCGGACCGTGGGTGACAGTCCGTCAGGAGGTGTGCGGGCAGTTGCCCCGGTACTCCTCGATCGTGAAGCTGGGCCGCGGCAGCGGGCACAGGAACTGCTCGTAGCGGGTGTCGTCGTCGATGAAGCGCTTCAGCCAGGACACGCTGTACTTGGCGATGGTGGTGTTCGACGTGTTCGGGCTGAAGTGCGTGGCGTTGTTGAGTTCGAGGTACGCCCGGTCCAGCGAGGACGGCAGGCTGGTGTAGAAGGGCTGCGCGTGGGTGGCGACAGGCGCGATGATGTCGCCGTCGGCGCCGAAGATCAGGGTGGGGGTGCTGATCTCGGGCCAGGTCTTGTCGAGGTTCCACGGGGTCAGCGGGATCGCCGCCTGCAGGGAGGGCCGGGACTTGGCGGCCTCCAGGCTGCCGCCGCCGCCCATGGAGTGGCCCATGACGCCGAGGCGTGAGCTGTCGACCCGGGAGCGCACGCTGCTGCGCTGGGTGAGGTAGTCCAGCGCGGCGAGCAGTTGGCGGCCCCGGGAGTCGGGCTGGTCGAGGGTGGTGATGGTGTCGATGGTGAAGACGACGAAGCCCTGGGAGGCCAGGCGCGGGCCCAGCCAGGCGATGGACGACTGGGTGCCGGTGTAGCCGGGCGAGACGGCCACGGCTCCGAAGGTGCCGTCGCTGGTCGTGGTCGGGTAGTAGATGGTGCCGCCGCCGAAGCCGGTGACGAAGAACGAGGGGACCGTCGTCTCGGAGACGGCGTACGGACCGCGCAGGGCCTCGATGCTCGCGGTGGTCGGCGCGGGGCCGCGCTCGTAGGGGTTGTCGGCGGCGTGGGCGCCGGGCCCGCTGAGGGTGGTGAGACCGATCACGGCGGCCAGCGCGGCGGCCGCGCCGGTCAGGCGTCCGGCGCGGCGCCGGGTGGGGCGGTGGGGGGCGCCGGTGCGGGTGGGGAGTTGCACGACGAGTCGTCCTCTCGGTCGGGGGGTGCCGCCCGGCCGGAGCGAGGCCGTGGCACCGCCGTCGGGTGATGGCGGTGCCACTGTCGGGGCTGGGTCGTGCCCCGGGGACCGGCGAAGTCACCGGTCTCGTGGGGACGGGGACGTGGACGGGGGCGCGCGGAGGGCGACGTCCGTGCCGGCCGTCCCCTTGGTCAGCCGGGCGGGCTCGGATCACGGGCCGCCGGGCCCCGAGGCGTCGAAGTGCGCCCGTTCCCAGGCAGGTCACGGGGTTACACACGGGCGCCGCACGGTACCCCTGAGTGGCGGAGGGACCGGGTCCGGACGGTCTCCGACCGCTTCGGGATGCACGGTGGGCTTCCGCGATGAATGGTGATAGTGGGCCCGGTGACCGCACCGGGGCCGAAGCAGTCCCCCGGACGCGAGGAGCAGAGAAATGTCGACGTCACAGCCGGGAGAGTCCCGACCCTCCCAGAACCGCATCACTCCGGACCGTCTGCTCCACGCGCGCACCGGCACCGACGTGTCGCCGGAGGACGTGGTCCTCGCCGCCGGCCGGGACCTCACGCCGCACAACCTCGAATGGGCCCGGCGGAAGCTGGAGAAGGAGGGCACCAGTGTGATCGAGAAGCTGCTGCCCTAGCCGGGCTCCCCCGGCCCCAGCGGCCCTCGTTCCCGCCCCTGTCCCGGCTCCCGTGCCGTGTCGGCGCAGAGCACGGCGACCCGTTGGACCGCGTTGTTGGCGAAGCCGCCGCGATTCCAGGGCGGGCTCGGGGGCTGCGTGCGTCCCTCGGCGTCGGTGGCGCGGGCGCACAGGACGTGGTCGCCGGGGGTGGCGGGCCAGGTCAGGTGCCAGCGCCGCCAGGCCCAGGGGTGACCCTCGTCCGGGGCGAGGGCGGCTTCGCGCCAGGTGTCCCCGCCGTCGGAGCTGACCTCGACCCGGGTGACCGGGGCGTGCCCGGACCACGCGCGGCCCTCCAGCGGCACCGGGCCCGGGCGCACGATCCGGGTGCGGGACATGAAGTCGGGGAAGCCGGGGGGCACCAGGAGTGCGCGGGGGGCGATCCGGGTGACCGGCTCGCCCTCGTCGTCGGGGCGTTGGCGCAGCCGGTAGGCGACGGTGTGCTGGAAGCCGGTGAAGGGAGCGTCGACGACGGTGATGTCACGCAGCCACTTCACGTGGGCCATGCCGTACCAGCCGGGCACCACCAGGCGCAGCGGGTGGCCGTGCTGCGGGGGCAGCGCGGTGCCGTTCATGGCGTACGCGACGAGCACCTCGGGGTCGGTGCCGGTGGCCGCGGCCAGGGGAAGGGCGCGCCGGTAGTCCTGCTCGACGCCGCGTTCCACGCCGTGGTCGGCACCGGTGAAGACCACGTCGACGGCGGACGGGTCGGCTCCCGCCTCGGCGAGCAGCAGCCGCAGCGGTACGCCGGTCCACTCGGCCGTACCGACGGCCTCGACGAGCCAGGGCTGGCTGACCGGCCGCGGCGAGAGCAGGGCGCGCCCGTTGCCCGCGCATTCGAGGGTGACGCGGGTGGTGACGGAGGGCAGCGCGCGCAGGTCGTCGGGGGTGAGGCTGAGCGGGCGGGTGACGCGGCCGCCGAGCGTCAGCCGCCACACGGTGGCGTCGGTGACCCAGGGGATGTCGTAGTGAGTGAGGACGTAGTGCAGGCCCGGCGGGGTGAGGTCGTACCGCAGGGCCTCCAGGGGGAGGCCGTGGTTGCGGGCGGCCAGCGCCAGCTCGTCCCGGCCGATGCCCTCGTCGGGGGCGGCCAGCCGGGCGGGAGTGCTGGCCCCGCCGATTCCGTTTTCCTGGCCCACGTTCCGATTGTCGCGCCGCGGGGCCGCGCGCTCATCCCGGGGCCGCGCTCATCCCCGGGCCGCGCGCTCACGTCGTGGCCACGCTCCGCCCTCGCGGGCCGCGTTCCGTCCTCGCGTGTCCGCGCTCCCCCGGCCCGTCACTCCTCGATGACGTGGACCGCCGCCTCCTCGGCGCTCGCGGCGCCGCCGTCCACGCCCTTGTCCTCGGCGATCTCCTCCTTGGTGGTGTCGGGGTGGGCGCCCTGGTCGGGGGCGACCAGCCGGCCGGCCCGCTCCTCGCCCGCCTCGGGGTCCACGGGTTCGCCCTCGCCACCGGGCAGGTCGCCGACGCCGTCCCCGACGGGCTCACCGACGTCCGGGACCTCCTGGCCCAAGCGCTCGTCGAGGGTCTCGCCGTCGTGCTGTTCGGCGGCGGTGACGCCGTGCTTGGTGACGCCCAGCGGCTTCTCCGGCGGTGAGTAGCCCTCGTCGAGCATGTCGTCGTAGGTGCGTTCGTCGACGGCGTCCTGAAGGTCCAGCGGCGCCGCGTCCTGCTGTTCCTCGTTGCTTCCGGTGGGCTGGTAGGCGTCGTCGCCCATCGCCTGGGGCTCGCTGCCCATGGGTGCCTCCTTCGCTCGCCGGGTGTGCGGTGTCGCGGTACCCGTTTCCCGGTTCGCGTTTCCCGGCTGAGGTCCCCCAATCCCGGCATGTGCCGGGCGCACGGTCCGGACGGAGAATTCCGCTCCGCCAATCTTGAAAGATCAAAGGCTGGCACTATCATCACTCGCACACTCCGTGTGACCGTCCGCCGACGCACCGTGTGACGGTCGCCGCCACGCCCCGCTCCGCCGGCACCCCGAGGCCACCCCTCGCGGTGCGCGGCGGTCGCTCGACCCCCCACCCCCCGACGCCGCTCGGACGCTGGTGTCCGCGAGGCGTGCACGACGGAAAGCAGCGCACCATGAGCTACAGCAGCGGCCGCGGCCTGCGGGCCGATGCCCTGGGCACGTCCGACACGGTGGTGATGGCGGTGGCGGGCAGTGCGCCCGCCTACTCCATCGCCGCCGGCACCGCCGTCCTGGCCGGAGCGGTGGGCCTGGCGAGCCCGGCGGCGCTGCTGTACTGCGCGATACCGATGGCCGGCATCGCGCTGGCGTTCAGCCGGCTCGGCCGCATCGACGTGAACGCGGGCGCCAGTTACTCCTGGGTGGGGCGCACGCTCCACCCGTTCCTCGGGTTCCTGAGCGGCTGGGCGCTGGTGGTGTCGGCCACGATCTTCATGGTGGCGGGGTCGCTGCCCGCCGGTTCGATGACGCTGGCGCTGTTCGACGCGGACCTGGCCGACGACACGGCGCTGTCGACGGTCGTCGGAGCCGCCTGGTTCCTGGTGATGCTCGGGGTGGTGCTGGGCGGGGCTCGGCTGACCGTGCGGGCGCAACTGCTGATGACCGGCGTGGAGTCGGCGATCCTGGTCCTGTTCGCACTGCTGGCCTTCCTGCACCAGGACACGGCGCGCTCGTTCGACCCGTCGTGGCTGGGTCCGGGCCACTTCGACGGGGTCTCCGGGTTCGCGTCGGGGGCGCTGGTCGCCGCGTTCTTCTACTGGGGCTGGGACGTCACCGGCAACCTCAGTGAGGAGACCCGCGACAGCCGCCGCACCTGCGGGCTCGCGGGGCTGATCGGCCTCGGCGCCGTCTTCGTGCTGTTCGAGGTGTTCACCGTCGCGGCGAACGTCATCCTGACGTCGGACCAGGTCCAGCACAGCGGCGCCGGTGTGCTGGCGGTGCTGGGCGAGGAGATCTGGCCGGGCTGGGGCGGCCGGCTGCTGACGGTCGCGGTGATGCTGTCCACCATCGCCACGCTGGAGACCACCCTGGTGCAGGTGACCCGCTCGCTGTTCGCGATGGGCCGGGACCGTACGATGCCGGCCGCGCTGGGCCGGGTGCACGCGCGGTGGAACACGCCGTGGGTGGCGTGCGCGGTGGTCGGCACGGTGGCGCTGGCACTGTTCGTGGCGTCCAACGCGCTGGGCACGGTGGGCGACATCCTCGGCGACGCGATCTCGGCGATGGGCCTGCAGATCGCCGTGTACTACGGCCTGGCGGGTCTGGCGGCGGTGGTCGCCTACCGCAGGACGCTGCTGTCGTCGCCGGCCGCGTTCCTGCTGGGCGGGGTGTGGCCGCTGTCGGGGTCGCTGTTCATGTTCTGGGTGTTCGCCGAGTCGCTGGGCGAGCTGAGCCCGTCCGCCGTGGCGATCGGTCTGGGCGGCCTGGCGGCGGGTGTGGTGCCGATGCTCTGGTTCTGGCGGCGGGGCAGCGAGTACTACCGGCCCGCCCGGCTGGACGCCTCGCGTACGGTGGAGGCGCGGTCCGTGCCGGGACTCTCCCCGGCCGCGCGCTCGGCGTCGTACGAGGGCCTTCCCACCGACTTCTGAGGGGGTCCGATGGCGCGCGACCGCTTCGCCCTCGACTTCGACCCCGACTGCGGGGACCGGGCCGTCTCCGCCGCCCGGCACGACATCGTCATCGGCCGCTGGCAGGGCCTGCGGGAGCTGCTGCGGGCCACCGGGCCCGACTGGACGGTGCGCGGCTTCCGGGTGCGGCAGCTGGCGCAGGCCTGCGCGGGCACGTCCACGGTGGAGACCTGGCTGGCCGCCGAGCCGCGCAGCGCGGACGCGCTGGTGCTGTGGGCTGCCACGGAGACCACCCGGGCCTTCCACCTGGCCATCGCCGCGGGACGCGGGGTGCCGATCGACCAGGAACGCGTGGACGCCGCGGTGCGGGCGTGCCTGGCGGCGACCGAGGCGTACCCGGCGGACCCGACGCCGTGGATCTCGCTGATCTCGGTGGCGCGGCTGTACCCGGCCGGGGTGCGGCGGCAGGAACTGGCCCGCTGGTGGGACGAGTTGCACCGGCGTGACCGGTACAGCATGGAGGGCCACCTGCAGGTGCTGCACTATTACGCGGCCCGCTGGCACGGCACGCACGGGCTGATGTACGACTTCGCCCGCGACGCGGCCGGGGTGGCGCCGCCCGGCTGCCCGCTGCCGGTGCTGGTGCAGTACGCGCGCGTGGAGGAGTACCGGTACGCGCGGGACATGCCGGGCGGCCGGGCGCCCGGGCTGCTCTCTTGCCAGCACTGGAAGCACGACGGCGCCGTGAGCGACGTACGGCGCACCTGGGACCGCTGGATCGCCGTCCGGCCCGGCGGCGCGGTCGCGCCCGCGGAGCTGCGCGACCTGAACTGTCTGGCCCACGCGGCCTGTTGGGCGGGGGCGGACGACATCGCGGGCGCGCTGCTGCGGATGCTGGGCCGACGGGTCACCCGTACGCCCTGGTCGTGCACGGGCGACCCCGCCCAGCAGATCATGCGGCGACGCAGGGAGTTGGCGGTGCCGGCGTAGGGCAGCCGGCCGCGGCTCTCCGCAGGGGCGCTCGAAGCCCACCCTCCCGTTGCTCGCCGGAGCCACGGGGTGGATGCGGCGGTGGCGTCCGGGCAGCCGGTGGCGGAGTCGGCGGCCCCCGCTGCGCGGCCTGCGGCGCCCCGGGGCGGCGCGCCGTCCCGGGCCATCACGGCTTCCCCACTCCCGCAGGCCCACGGAGTCCGGAGCCCTCCGCGTGGAAGCGGCGCTTCTCGTACAGGGCGCACGCCCCCGCACCCGTCACAGTGCCCGGCGTCGGACGAGCACCCCCAGCACCAGCAGGCCCGGGACCAGCGGCAGCCATACCGTCAGCAGCCGGTATCCGAGCACCGTCGAGGCCGCCGTCGCGCCCGGTGCCCCGGCGGCGGCGAGGGCGAGGACGAGGGCCGCGTCCAGGGAGCCCAGACCGCCGGGTGTCGGCAGCAGGGCGGCGGCCGTGCTCGCGGCGACGTACAGCAGCGCCACCCGAGCCGGGGGCAGCGGCAGTTCGACGGACCGGGCGACGGCGACCAGCACCAGCGCGTGCAGGGCGGCGAAGGCGAGCGAGCCGCCCCACAGCGCGGCGGCCCGGCCCGGGCGGGCGTGCACGGCCCGCAGATCGCCGCCGACCGCCGCCAGGGCGCGCCGGCAGCGGGGCCGCAGCGGGCCGCACAGCAGCAGGACGAGCCCGGCCGCGGTGGCGGCGACGACGGCGGCGCCGGTCGGGGAGACCCCGGGGAGCCGCACGACTCCGGGGCAGGCCGGAGCGAGTACGGCGATCAGGGCGACGCGGACCAGGGCGGCGGCGGCCGCCTTCACGGCCAGCGCGCTCGCCGAGCGGGCCGCCGGGAGGCCGCAGCGCATCAGGAACCGCAGGTTGACCGCGCTCGCGCCGACCCCGGCGGGCAGCACGTGGTTGGCGGCGGAGGCGGCGAACTGGGCGGCCACCAGCCGGGCGCCGGGCAGCCGCCGGGGCACGGCGCCCTGCTGGGCGAGGGCCGCCGAGGCCCAGGTGGCGAGGGTGGCGGTGGCGCCGAGCAACAGCCAGCCCTGGTCGGCGGCGGCGAGCCGGCCGGCGCCGCCGCGCAGCAGCGGCCAGTGGCTGTGGGCCAGCCAGACGGCCGCGCACAGCACCGCGACGGACAGCGGCGTGTGCCAGGCAACGCCCCGCCGGACGGGTGCGGCGACGCACGGCTCGGTCGTCATGCGGCGCTGCCCCTCTCGACGGTCGGCTCGCGGCGGCCAGCATCCGGCGTCCCTGCGGAGTGCGCGGATCACGGTCAAATTAACCCGGTCTTCCGCGGGCCGTCCCGTCCGGTGCGCCCGTGCGGAGGACGCGCGGGGCGTGGTGACTCAGCCGGAGCCCGTCAGTTCCGCGAGGTCCCGGACGACGATGTCCGCGCCGTGCGCGTAGAGGGCGTCGGCCTGACCGACGCGGTCGACGCCCACCACGTACCCGAAGCGGCCGGAGCGGCCGGCGTCCATGCCGGCCAGGGCGTCCTCGAAGACGGCCGCGTGGGACGGCTCGACGCCCAGGTCCGCGGCGGCGGCGAGGAAGGTGTCGGGGCGCGGCTTGCCGGGCAGCCGCCGCTCGGCGGCCACCACGCCGTCGATCCGCACGTCGAAGAGCCTCTCCGCGTCGAGGGAGCGCAGCACGGCCAGGGTGTTGGCGCTGGAGGAGACGATCGCGGTGCGCAGGCCGTGCGCGCGGGCGGTCTCGATGTAGCGCAGGGTGCTCTCGTAGGGTTCGACGCCCTGGCTGCGGATCCTGTCCAGCAGCAGGGCGTTCTTGCGGTTGCCGAGGCCGTGGACGGTCCGGGCGTCGGGCGGGTCGTCGGTGGTTCCCTCGGGCAGTTCGATGCCCCGGGAGGCGAGGAAGGTGCGCACGCCGTCGGCGCGGGGCAGGCCGTCGACGTACTCGTCGTAGTCGTGGGAGGCGTCGAAGGGGCGGAAGGAGCCGCCGTCGCGCTCCCGCAGGAACGCGTCGAAGGTCTCCTTCCAGGCCGCGGCGTGCACCAGGGCGGTGCGGGTCACCACGCCGTCGAGATCGAACAGGCAGGCCTGGATCGTGTCGGGCAGTCCGAGCGAGGTCGTCGATTCGGTCGTCATGAGGACACCGTTCCCCTCCGGGGGCCGATCGTGCGTCCGGCACCCTTGCCGCATGGCTCCGCGGTGCGTCGGCCGGGCCTCAGTCGTGCGGGAAGGAGTGGTGTTCGTGGGCGATCAGCCAGCGGTCGCGCTCCTTGCGCAGCCCGAACGTCAGCCGCAGCCGCAGCCCGGGGTGCGCGGCCAGCTCCTCCGGGCTGCCGCAGCGCAGCAGCGCGTGCGCGTAGGCGACGTACGCGCCGGCGGTGATGTCCAGGGTGTCTATCTCGAAGCGCGCGCCGGTGGCCTGCCAGGCGAAGAACGGCGGCCACAGCGCCCGGTAGGCGGCCAGGCCCCGCAGGCCCTCGGGGGGCGGCGGCACGTTGTACATGACGAGGTCCTCGGCGTGGCCGGCCAGCACGCCGTCGAGGTCGCCCCGGTGGACGGCGTCGGCCCAGCGGGTGATCAGGGTGCGGATCTGCGTCTCGTCGTCGGGCACGGTCCTCCTCCTTCCTCCGGGTGACACACTGCGGGTGTGTCTGTTCTGTTCGACGATCTGGTCCTGCGTGCCCGTTCCCTCGTGCGGGACGGGCGGCGGGCGCTCCTCGGCATCACGGGTGCCCCGGGCGCGGGGAAGACGACGCTCGCCGAGCGGCTGGTGGCCGCGCTGAACGGCGCCGGCCGGCCATGGGCGGCGCACGTCCCGATGGACGGCTTCCACCTCTCCGACACCGAACTGGACCGGCTGGGCCGCCGTGACCGCAAGGGGGCGCCGGACACGTTCGACGCCGCCGGGTACGCGGCGCTGCTGCGGCGCCTGCGGGACGACACCGAGGACGTGGTCTACGCGCCCGGCTTCGAACGGGTCCTGGAGCAGCCGATCGCCGGGGCCCTCCCGGTGGCGCCGGCCGCGCGGCTGGTGGTGACGGAGGGCAACTACCTGTTGCTGGAGACGGGCGCGTGGGCGCGGGTGCGGCCCCTCCTGGACGAGGTGTGGTTCTGCGAGGCCGACGAGGAGTCGCGGCTGCGCGGGCTGATCGCCCGGCACGAGGAGTTCGGCAAGAGCCACGAGGACGCGGTGGCCTGGGTCATGCGCTCGGACCAGCGCAACGCCGAGCTGGTGGCGGCGACCCGGGAGCACGCGGACCTGGTGGTGCGGGGCGTCGTGGGCCGGCCGGGACGGGAGCGGACCGCGCCGTAGCGGTGCCGCACCGGGGGAAGCCGGAGCGGACCGCCGTGGGTGAGCGGCGGTCCGACCGCTCGCCGTCTCGGGGCGCGTCAGGTCACGGTGCCGCGCGCAGCGTCAGTTCCGGTTCCCCCCGGGCGTCGCCCGCCGGGTCGCCGAGTACGGCGGTGAACGCGTCGGTGCGTACGGTCAGACCCGCCTCCGCGTGCTCGACGGACACCCGGAGGGGTTCCGCACTGCCGTAGCGGACCGCGAAGACGGTGAGGTCCTCGGGGTCGCCGGGCAGCGGGTCCGCCTCCAGGGCCGTCGAGGAGACCAGGTGCCGCCACCCCTCGTCCGGGTCGCCATAGCCGCGCGGGTCGGCCGCCAGGGCGAAGGCCGCCTGTTCCTGGGTGAGTTCGGCGCGGGCGTCGAAGTGCTCGGGCCCCGACGACGCGGGGTGCGTGAGGCGCAGGGCGCCGGCCGCGCCCACGGCCGCCTCGGCGGTGCGGCGCACACGGTCGCCGTCGTCGGCGGCGTACGGCATCCCGGCGAGCAGGTACGGCGTGCCGTCCAGCCGCTCGACGGCCACGGTGACCCACAGGAGGGTGCCGTCGGTGACGTACAGGGACCGCACGTGGCGCAGGACGTGGTCGCGGCCGACGACCGGTTTGGTGACCAGTTTGGCCGTGAGGCCGCCCGCGCGGGCGTCGCGGACGCGCACCTCGCCCATGGGGCGGCACAGCAGGAAGCCGTCGGCGACCGGTCCGTGGCCGTGCTGGCGGTTCACGGCGGCCGGCAGGCAGTAGGTGCCGCCGGCCTCGACGACCGCCGGGGTCATCCGGTCGTCGAAGGCCACCGACACCGTGCCCGAGCGCAGTTGATGGCGGGAGAAGCCGTTCGACGGGGTGCGGTGCCAGCGGGTGGGGTCCTGGATCTGCCAGACCAGCATCCACGCGAAGTGGCCGTCGACGCCGCCGTCGGCCTTCACCGCGTGCCGTCCCCAGCGGGTGTCGCCCCGGTAGCGGCCCAGGTCGGCGCCGACGCGGGCGCCGAAGTAGCGCAGTCCGAGCATCGCTTCGAAACCGGAGTGCTGCTCGCTGTAGCGGGGGCCGCCGTTGTCGAAGCCGCCGCCGGTGAGGCGGGCGTCGATGTAGCGGGCGAGGGTGTCGCCGTCCTCGGCGAACACCTCCTCGCCGCTGACGATGTGGGCCTGGGCGAGGAAGGACAGGGAGATCGGGCCGTAGTTGTTGTCGTAGGCGCCGCCGTGCTCGGGGGGCAGCAGCGCGCCCCGGTCGCGGACCCGGTGGGCGCGGATCTCCTCGCGGTACAGCTCCAGCGCCCGGGAGCGCACCGCCGTGCCCTCGTGGCCGGGGAGGTGGCGGGCCAGCATCAGCCCGCCGACCACGCAGCCGATCGCCTGGTTGCCGGCCTCCTGCGGGTTGAAGAACGTCGCCTCGGTCAGCCAGCGCCAGTAGCCGCGCGCCACGTCCAGCAGTGCGGCGCGCTGCTCGTCGGGCACCAGCCCGTCCGCGAGGTCGAGGACGTCGACGGCCTGGAGCAGCGCCCACACCGTGCTCGGCCAGTCGCCGATGGGGTGGGCACCGGGTCGAAGGACGTAGCGGGCGTAGGGCAGACCGGAGTCGCGCACCCTCAGGTTGGGGTAGCCGGGGTTGTCGTCCCGGTACACCCGTCGCTCCAGATGGAAGGCGAGGCTGCGGCGCACGGCCTCGGGCAGCCGGGGGTCCTTGCCGCGCTGCCAGGCCAGGGCCAGCAGGGAGGTGATGCCGAGGGAGGTGTCGCCGACGTCGTCGGTGCAGTCCGGGTGTTCCAGCCCGCCCTCGGGGGTGAGGCGGGCCAGCGCCTGCTCGGTGACGTCGGCGAGAACGGCGTCGTAGGCCTCGGGGGTGTCGGGCAGGTCGTGCAGCGGGCCGCGCTGGCGGGGGAGGTGCATGTCGCGTCAGCCCTTCATTCCGGAGGTCGCCAGGCCTTCCACCAGCCTCTTCTGGAAGACGAGGAAGCAGATGAGGGTGGGCAGGAGGGCGAGGGTCGACATGGCGAACATGGCGCCGTACGACGAGCCGCTGGTCTTGTCCAGGAAGAGGGTCAGGCCCAGCGGGACGGTGAAGCGGTCGTTCTGCTGGAGGTAGACGAGCTGGTGGAGGAAGTCGTCGTAGGTCCAGATGAAGGTGAAGATCGTGGTGGTGACCAGGGCCGGCTTCATCAGCGGCAGGATGATCTTCCAGTAGATCTGCAAGGGGTTGGCGCCGTCCATCATGGCCGCCTGGTCCAGCTCGCGCGGGATGGAGCGGATGAACTGGACCATCAGGAAGATGAAGAAGGCGTCCACCGCGAGGAACTTGGGCACGATCAGCGGCAGGAAGGTGTTGATCCAGGTCAGGTTGTAGAAGATCGTGTACTGCGGGATCAGCACGGCCTGGGTGGGCAGCATCAGCGTGCCGAGCATCAGCCCGAACCAGACCTTCTTGCCGCGGAACTCGAAGCGCGCGAAGGCGTAGGCCGCCAGTGAGCAGGAGATGACGTTGCCGATGACCGCGCCGATGGTGACGATCAGCGAGTTGGTGATGTAGAGGGAGAAGGAGTTGCCGGAGCCGCTCCAGCCCTCGGAGTAGTTCTCGGGGCGGATCTCGCCCGGGATGAGCCCGGGGTGGGTGAAGATCTCGCCGTCGGGCTTGACGGAGCTGCTGAGCATCCACAGCAGCGGGTAGAGCATCACGACGGCGACACCGACGAGCAGCGTGTGGATCAGGATGCGCCGGGGCCCGGGCAGCGAGCGGAACTTCTGCAGCGGCGTCGGGGAGGGGGTGATGGCGGACATGGGAGGTGGTTCCTCTTCCTCGCTCAGGCGTCAGTCGTCGTAATGGACCCAGTAGCGGCTGGCGATGAAGTTGACCGCCGTGAAGAGGGCGATGACCAGGAAGAGCACCCAGGCCAGCGCCGAGGCGTAGCCCATCTCCAGGTCGGTGAAGCCCTTCTTGTACAGGTAGAGGGAGTAGAGCATCGTCGAGTTGAGGGGGCCGCCGGAGCCGTTGCTGATGACGAAGGCGGGGGTGAAGGTCTTGAACGCGTCGATGATCTGCAGGACGACGTTGAAGAAGACGATCGGGGTGAGCAGCGGCAGGGTGATGCGGAAGAACCGGGTGACGGGTGTCGCGCCGTCGATGGCGGCGGCCTCGTAGACGTCCTTCGGCAGCTGCTTCAGGCCGGCGAGGAAGATGACCATCGGGGTGCCGAACTGCCAGACGGCCAGCAGGACCAGGGTGTAGAGGGCGCTGTCGGGGCTGGAGATCCAGTCCTGGCCCTCGATGCCGAACCAGGCGAGGAAGTCGTTGAAGAGGCCGTCGCCGCCGAAGACCTGGCGCCAGACGATGGCGACGGCGACGGCGCCGCCCAGCAGTGAGGGCAGGTAGAAGGCGGCCCGGTACAGGCCGATGCCCTTCAGGTCGCGGTTGAGGAGCATCGCCACCCCCAGTGCGAGGGCGAGTTTGAGGGGCACGGAGACGACGACGTAGATGAGGGTGGCGTGCACCGAGTCCCAGAAGACCGGGTCGTCGCCGAACATCCGCGAGTAGTTGTCCGCGCCGACCCACCGCGCGGGGGTGAGCAGGTCGAAGTCGGTGAAGGACAGGTACAGCGAGTCGAGCATCGGGTAGATCGTGAGGCCGAACAGCCCGACGAACCAGGGGGCCAGGAAGAGGTACGGCCACCATCCGCCACCCCGCCGTCTGGCGAGGCGGCGACGCTGGCGCTCGCGTTCCCGCAGGTCGGACGGGGTGGTCGGAGCCGCCGGCTCCGTCACGACCGCGTCGGTCTTCACGGTGGTCATACTCATCTCCCTGGCCCTCTCCCGGTGTTTCAGACGTACGGCGCGGCCTACTTGGCCAGGATTCCGGCCGCCTGGTCGAAGAACGCGCCCAGTTGTGCCTTGATCGACTTCTTGCCGAAGGCGATGGCGAGGTTGGACTGGAACAGCAGGTCCCAGACCTGGTCGGCGCCCTGCGGCGGCGGCACGGGTGCGGGGAGCGCGTTGCCGGCCTTGGAGACGCGCTGGGAGATGTAGTCGGCGTTGGCCATGTTCAGCTTGTCCGTCTCGGTCAGGCCGGAGGCGATGAGGTCGCGGGCCTTCTCGGTCGGCGGGATGCCGCGCAGCAGCTGCATGTCCTTGATGGCGGTGTCGTCCTGCGCGAAGAACGACATGATCTTGACGGAGTCGTCGATCTTCTTGCTCTTCTTCGTGGCGCTGAGCAGCACGCCGCCGTTGACGAAGTTGCCCTCGCGGGCGCCGGACCAGTCGCCCTGCGGGGTGGGCAGGAAGTCCAGCTGGGCGTCGGTGATGGAGCCGCCCGCGCCGTAGACGCCGGAGTCGAAGGTGAACAGGGCCTTGCCGATGACGACGGCGTTCTTGGTGAGGTCGTTGTGCGCGGCGGAGGTGATCGCGGCGGGGCCGCAGGCGTTGGTGGCGCGCATCTCCGCCCAGTACTCCCACCACTCCTGGAGGGTGTCCGGGGTGAAGCCGAGCTTCTTGCCGTCGTCGGTGAAGAAGGTCTCGCCCTTCTCGCGGGCGAAGATCTCGAAGCACTGGAGGGTGGAGCCGCCGCCGTCGTCGACGCCGTAGGTCTTGCCGCCGCTCTTCTTGTGGACGTCCTGGGAGATCTTCTTCAGGTCGGTCCAGGTCCACTCGCGGTCCGGCAGCTTCAGGCCGAGGGCCTCCAGGCCGCTGCGGTTGACGGTGAGCTGGTTGACGCCGATGCCCGACGGGACGCCGTACAGCTTGCCGTCGACGGTGCCGGCGGCGAGGAGCGTCTTGGAGAAGCCGGTGAGGTCCAGGGTCTTGCCGACGTAGGAGTCCAGCGGGGCGAGGACACCCTTGCGGGCGTACTGGGCGACCAGCGCGGTGTCCATCTGCATCAGGTCGGGCGCGCTGCCGCCGGCGACGTTGGTGTTGAACTTGTCGAAGTACCCGTCGTAGCCGGAGTAGGTCTCCTGGACCTCGATCTTCGGGTTCTTCTTCTGGAAGGTGGCGAGCGCCTTCTTGTACGCCGCGTGGCGCTGGTCGCTGCCCCACCAGATCATGGTGAGCTTGTCGCTGCTGGAGCCCGCGCCGGTGCCGCCGGCGCAGGCGCTGAGCGAACCGCCCAGTGCAGCCGCGACGGTGACGCCGCTCGCGGCGCGGAACAGGCTTCTGCGCGAGATGTGGTGACCCACCGGGTCCTCCCTGGATGTGCGTGACGGATCGTCCGGCCGGTCGATACGGCTCGGGTCCTTTGCGGAAGGCGCTTTCTGTGCGCGACCTCGCCCGGTCGCGCCATCCTGACGGGTACCGGCCCCCGGCGCCATGGCCGTCGTCACGCGAGCACGCCCTCGCGCGGCTGCCGTACCTCGGGTACGGGCGGGACACTCCCCTCAAGTCGGCGTCCCGGCCGACTTAGAAAGCGCTTGTCCGGACATTGGCAGACCGGGCGGGAGGGCGTCAATCCTCCACCCGCGCTCCCCGGGTCACGGTTTGGACTCCCCGGGCGACGGCGAGGCGGGCGGCCCCGACGACGGTACCCAGATCGCCCACGGTGCTGCTGACCACCTCGGTGGGCCAGCTGAGCCGCGCCAGCTCGGCACGCACCCCGGGCAGCAGCCGGTGGTCCGCGCCGGTGCTGCCGCCCAGCACGATGAGCCCCGGGTCCAGCACGGCCGTCACGGCCGCGGCGAGCCGGCCCACGTCCACGGCGTGGCGGTCGACGACGGCCCGCGCGGCCGGCCGGCCCGCGCCGGCGAGGGCGAAGAGCCGTTCGGTGGTGCGGGGGCACGGGCCGTCCGTGTCCGGCCAGGTGTCGCGGGCGCGCCGCAGCAGGGAGCGGGCGCCCAGGTACTGCTCCAGGGCCTCATGGCGGGGTACGCGGTCGTCGTCCCACGGGTAGGGCAGCCGGGCGAGTTCACCGGCGGCACCGTTCGCCCCGCGCAGCACCCGGCCGCCGACCACGATGCCGAGGCCGACGCCGACGCCGACCCGGAGGTAGCCGAAGGTGTGGCGGCCCCGGGCGGCGCCCTCGTGCAGCTCCGCCAGGGCCGCGCAGTTGACGTTGTTCTCCAGGTGCACCGGGACGCCCGGGGGCAGGGCGACGGCCACGGCGTCGAAGACCGGCCCGGCCTTGGCCGTCGCGGGACGCATCCCGGCGCCCGTGCCCTCGGGCCGGGTGACATCGCCGACGGCCATGACGATGGCGCGCAGCGGGGCGTCGGCGGGCAGCGCGAGCAGCACGTCACGCACCACGTCGACGGCGTCGGCCCGGGAGCCGTCGGCCTCGGTGAGCAGGGCGCCGTCCAGGGAGCAGGCCCGGACCCGGGTGAGCGCGGGTCCGAGGTCCACGGCGAGGACGGCCCCCGCCGCCGGGCCGAGGCGGTAGACGGCGGCCGAGCGGCCGGTACCGCTGGAGGCGGTGCCGGAGTGGGCGGCGAGGCGGACGCCCTCCAGTTCGGCCACGGCGGCGGACACGGTCGGCTTGGACAGCCCCGCCAGGCTCGCCAGCTGCGGCCGGGTCGCGCTGCCCGCCTGAGCCAGCACGGTGAACACGGTGTTCGCGCTCTCGGTCAGACGGGGAGCGCTCGTCACTACGTGTTCCACGGTTCTCCCACAGGTCGTCGGCGGTGCGGTGTGTGTGTGGGGGGTTCAAGGACCCTTGACGCCCCGTACTTCGTTAGTTAATTTCCTAACGAATCCCACGGTACTCGCCTGCCGTGGTCCGCCGGAAGCCCGTCCCGGGGCTTCCCCGACCCTCTGCTCCAGCTCCAGGCACGGCTCGCCCGCCGTCGCGGCCCAGCGCACATGACGCTGTGCGCATACGACGAAAGAGGATCCGTGCACGACGCCCTGTCCTCGTCCCCGCTCGTGGTCGGCATCGACGTGGGCGGCACCAAGACGCACCTGCGCGCGCTCGCGGGGGACGCCGTGGTCGCCGACCACGTCCGGCCGAGCACCGGCTGGCGCCCGCACGACGCGCCGGCCGCCGCCCGCCGGTTGGCCGAGACGGTCCGCGAGGCGCTGCCCGCGGGGAGCACGCCCGCGGCCGTCGCCGTGGGCGCGCACGCCTGCGAGACCCACCGTCAGTGCGCGCGGCTCCGTGCCGCCGTGGCCGAACTCCTGGGGGTGCCCGCGCGGGTCGTGGGCGACGCCGAACTCCTGGTCCCCGCCGCCGGTCTGGACCAGGGTGTCGGCCTGGTGGCCGGCACCGGCTCCGTCGCGGTGGGCCGGCTGCCCGACGGCACGTCCGTGCAGGTGGGCGGCTGGGGCGCGGTCCTCGGAGACGAGGGCGGCGCGGCCGGGCTGGTCCGGCAGGCCGCCCGTGCGGTGTGGGCCGCACACGATCGCGGCGAGCCGCCCGACCCGCTCACGCTCGCCCTGACCGGGGCGTTCGGCGTGGTGGAGGTCCCGGCCCTCGGCGCGGCCCTGGAGAGCGCCACCGACGTCTCCGCCGAGTGGGGCCGGCACGCCCCGGTCGTCTTCGCCGCCGCCGAGGCGGGTTCCCCGCTCGCCCGTTCCGTGATCGCCGAGGGCGGCCGGGCGCTGGCCGCCCTCGTCGCCGGGCTCGCCGCGCGCGGGGTGCCGGTCGACGACGTGGTGGTGGCGGGCGGCACCGTACTCGGACGGCCGGCACTGTACGGCGCCTTCACCGCGGCGCTCGCCGAGGCGGTGCCCGGCGCCCGCGCCAGGCCGCTGGCGGTGGCGCCGGTCGAGGGCGCGGTGGCGCTGGCCCGTTCGATCCTGTGACCCCCGAACGTCCCGTTCACCCCCGGGACACGCACCGGCCGCCCGGTGATCCGGAAGGCGACACGCCCCGGCCGTAGATCTTCGCGCAGAGGCGGCGACCGGCTCGTCGAGCCGTCACGACCGCTCAGGACCGCACTCGTTCGCACGACCTCAGCCCCCGGCCGCAGGGCCGGTCCACTCTCCAGAGAGGCACACGCATGCCGTCGTCCCGCGCCGGGCTCCAGCCCTCCGCGTCCGTGAACAGAAGGCGCTTGCTGAAGGCGTCCGTCGGTGGTTCGGCCGCGCTCGTCGCCGCGCCGACCCTGGTGTCCTGGCTGGCCGCCGCGGACGCCAAGGCCGCCGACGGCGCCGCGCTCGCCGACTTCGTCGACGACTACAGATCCAACGTCATCGCCCACCAGACGGCCGAGACGAACGCCGTGGTGCGGATACTGGGCGGGTTCGCCCGGGTGTGGAAGACGGGGGACACCTGGAACACGGGCAGTCCCCTGCGGCCGGAGGTGCTGCGCGCGAACATGCGCTACTGCGCCCGCGTGACCGCCGGGCGTACCGAGGAGCAGGCGAAGGAGTCGTTCGTCTACGACCGCCAGCACCAGAGCTACGCCGTGATCGCCGCTCTGGGCCCGCTGGCCGGCCTGTACCGGGAGGGCGCCCGGGCGGTCACCTCGATCACCGGGGCGCCGGACGGCACCCCCGCGGGCAAGGTCCACGACGAGGTGCCGGCCGATGCCCCGGCGGGCTCCGCACTCGGCGCGGGGGCGCACGACTCGGCCCTGGGCAGGGTGGCCGAACTGGTGGACACGGTCCGCGGGCCGTTCGCCTCCGGCAACCCGGCCAAGTACGCCCACCAGTACCCGCGCCCCTGGCGCATGAACGAGGACAGCGAGGTCGTCGACACCGGCCGGACCGACGACCTCGGCTACCCGGTGTACGACTCGCGGGTGGTCGTGGCGCCGCAACTGCTGCGCCAGCGCAGCACCTCACCGGCGGACGACGGAGGCTTCCCCAGCGGCCACACCAACGCCTACCACCTGGCCTGCCTGGCGTTCGCCTACGCGGTACCGGAGCGCTTCCAGGAACTGGTCACCCGCGCCTTCGAGTTGTCACACACCCGGATCGTGGCCGGCATGCACTCCCCCGTCGACGTCGTCGGCGGCCGGGTCATGGCCACCGCCCTCGCCGCGGCCACCCTGGCCGACCCGGCCAACGCCGAGCTGAAGGCGGCCGCCCGGGCGCAGGCGCTGGCCTACTTCACCGAGCGCACCGGGACGGACCCCGACACGCTGTTCGCGTACGCGCACCCGGGCGCCGACGACCCGTACGCCGACCGGGCGGCCAACGCACGCGTGGTGCGGCCCAAGCTGACGTACGTCCTCACCCGGCACGGCCGCGAGCGGCCGCTCACGGTGCCGAAGGGCGCCGAGGTGCTGCTGGAGACGCGACTGCCGTACCTGAGCGCGGCCCAGCGCCGCGAGGTGCTGCGCACCACCGCTCTGCCGTCGGGCTACGTACTGCTGGACGGTCCCGAACAGTGGGGCCGGCTGGACCTGTTCACGGCCGCCGACGGCTACGGCGCGTTCGACTCCGACGTGACGGTCACCCTGGACGCGGCACGCGGCGGTTTCCACGCGGCCGACGTCTGGCGCAACGACATCGCGGGTGAGGGCGGGTTGACCAAGGGCGGCTCCGGAACGCTCACTCTGACCGGGCACAACCGCTACCACGGCTCCACCGTCGTGACGGCGGGCACGCTCGTCGCCGGGCACGCGAACGCCCTCGGCCAGGGCGACGTGCTGCTGCGCGGCGGCACCCTGCGCGCGGACCGTCCGGTGCGGGTGCGCGGCGCATGGCTCCAGGAGTGCGGCGGGACGCTCGACCTGGCTCTGCGCAGGGACCACGGCCCGGTGCTCGGCGTCTCCGGGCGGGCGCGTCTGGACCGCGGCAGCGCGCTCACGCTGCGGCTGGACGCGGAGCGCCCCCCGCGGGCCGGCACCACCGTCCCGGTACTGCGGGCCGGGGGACTGCGCGGCCAGTTCGACCGGATCGACGTGTGCTCCGAGACCCTGCGCGCCGAGCCCGTGTACACCGCCCACGGCGTCTCGGTCCGCCTCCTGAACCGCTGATCCGCCCCGGCGGCGGGCACCGGTGCGGGCGCCCCCACACGCCCCACCGGTCCGCCCCGGCCACGGCTGCCCCGGGCCGAGCCGCCGGGGGCGGCTCCCGCCTCGACCGGGAGGTGACGGGGCAGCCGGGCAGGAGGCCGAGGTCGCCTCCCGGCCCTGCTCTGTCGCAGGTGAGGGGGGTACGAACCGGTGCCCGGGGAGGTCCGGGGCCCCTGGGTGACCACGCTGCGTGAGCTATGTTGAGTGGTCGTGGGAGACAAAGGAAGCACCCCCGTGCCATCGCCGCAGCAGGCACGCGCGCAGGCGTCAGCGATCACCTCGGGCAGGACGGCTCCGGAGGAGGGTGGCTCCCCGACGTCACGGCTCCGGGCGCTCTTCGACGGGCCCCACCTGTCCCCGGGGCAGCGACGCATCGCCCAGTACCTGATCGAGAACATCACCGAGGCCGCGTTCCTGTCGATCACCGACCTCGCCGAGCGGGTCGGCGTCAGCCAGCCGTCGGTGACCCGCTTCGCGGGGGCCGTCGGCTTCAGCGGCTACCCGGCGCTGCGGGAGAGGCTGCAGTCGATCGCGCTCGGCACCCTCGCGAGCGGCGGCGCCGCGGCCGAGGTGAACCGCAGCAACGAACTCCAGGCGGCGGTCGACGCGGAGCTCGAGAACCTGGAGAACCTGCGCCGGGACTTCGCCGACCCCGACCAGGTGATCGAGATCGGCCGCAGCCTGTCCCGGTCCGCGCCGCTGACCGTGCTGGGCCTGCGCATCTCCGCCTCGCTCGCCGAGTACTTCGCCTACGCGGCCCGCCGTATCCACCCCGACGTTCGGCTGGTGACCCGGGGCGGCACCGTCGCGTACGACGCGTTGCTGCAGTCCCGGGAGGCCGGCGGCAGCTGGGTGCTGGCGTTCTCGATGCCCCGGCACGCCCAGGAGACCCTGACGGCGGTGCGGGTCGCCCGGGGCGCCGGACTGAAGGTCGCGCTGATCACCGACCTGGCGCTCGGGGCGATCGCCGACGAGGCGGACGTCACGTTCGCCACCGGGACCGGTTCCCGGCTGGTGTTCGACTCCTATGCGGCGCCCGGCCTCATGGCCGCCGCGCTGCTGCAGGCGATGACCGACGCCGGCCCCGAGCGGACCCAGGCGCGCCTGGAGGAGTACGAGCAGATCGCCGAGCAGCACCAGTTCTTCCTGCGGGAGTGAGCTCCGCTCCCCCGCCCCCACCGCACCCCGGCCGCGCCTTCACTCACTGCGACTATTCACAACAGATCACGCATGAATGTTTTCATACGTCTTGCAAAGGAGACGGCATATATAAATACTGCTCACGTCCGCACCGCCCGATAAGGGCACCTGAACGGGCACCCGGAGCCGCCGTCCCCTACCCACGACGGTCCCAGGGTGTTCGGGGCATCGCCTGCGCGAGCGCCCGTGGCGGTCCCGGCCATCCCCTAGGCCGGGGCCGCCCCGAACCCGTCGGACCACCCGATCCGACGTCGTACACCGGAAGCGATGAACATGGCCCTCACGACGACGCGCATCAGCCCGGACTGGCCCTGCCAGGTCAAGACCCCCGGTAGCTACGACTGGGAGCGGTCGGCGGCCAAGTGGCTGCGCGAGCTGGTGCCCGCGCGCTACGCCAGCTACCCCGCGCTGCTGCGCCACCCGGTGCTGCTCGCCCGCCACGCGCAGATCCAGGTGCAGCAGGAGATCCGGGTCGCCCGCACCGCCCTGCAGACCGCCCGCGCCGACCTGCCCCGGCTCGGTATGCCCGAGTCCGTCATCGAGCACACCATCAAGCTCTACGCGGCCGAGATCATGCAGCTGCAGCACATCGCCCGCAGTGTCCGCGCGGTCACCGACGCCCTCGTGGACCGCGCCGCCGGGCGCTGACGGCGCCGCCGGCCCCGGCCGCCGGACCGGGTGCTCCGGGCCGGTGCCCGCCAGGACCTCATCGGATCCCCCGCTGTGTGCGATGCTCAAGACGTGACGAGGGAACCCGCGGTGCCGGGTGAGCCGGGCGACGTGTCGGAGCTCGCCGCGCTGACCCGTGAGGTCGCGCGCCAGCGCGCCGAGATGGACCGGCTGCAGGAGATCGCGGCCACCGCCGCCGTGGTGGAACGGGCCAAGGGCGCCGTCATGGCGCAGACGGGCTGTTCGCCGGACGCCACCGACGAGATTCTGCGACAGCGGGCGAAGGCGGCCCGCCGCACCCTGCTGGAAGAGTGCTGGATCGTCCTGGGGAATCTCACGCCGGCCCCCCGCCCGGACCGCTCGCCGCTCGGGGACGAGCTGGTGGACCCGGAGGCGGATCCGGTGCCCGCCCTCGCCGACGACGTTTCCGACGCCCTCGGCCGGCTCGGCCGGGCCCTGGTCCGGGTCGGCACCCCGCAGGCCCTGGCCCACTGCCTGCTCGGCCATCTCGGCCCCGGCCTGGGCACCGACGCGGTCATGCTGTTCGCACTGCTGCCCGGCGGCGGCCTGGAGCTGGTGGGATACGCCGGGATCGACGACGCGCTGGCCCGCCAGTGGCACCAGGTGCCCCCGCTGCCCGGCATACCCGCTCTGGACGCCCTCCGCAGCGGGCAGCCCCGCTGGCTGGACGGCACCGGAACCGAGCACGCCGGATACCCCCTGCTCGGGGGCGCCCCGGGACAGTGGCGCTCCCAGGCCTGGGTGCCGGTGTGGGTCGGGGAGCACGCGGACGTCGTCATCGGGGTGCTGCGGGGTGCGGGGAGCGCGTTCACCTCGCGGGACCGCCGGCATCTGGTGGCCGTCGCCCGGCTCTGCGCCGGTCCGCTGCGCATGTTCGGGACCCGAAGGGAGTCCCCCGTCGGCCCGGCCGTGGACGCCCTGCAGGCGGTGTTCGAGCGGCTGCCGGTCGTCGCGTTCCTGCTGACGCCGCTGCGCGCGGCGTCGGGCCGGGTGGAAGACTTCCGGATCGACGCGGCCACCGCGGAGGCCTTCGACGGCCTCGGCCGACAGGGTCGCGAACTGCTCGGGCTGCGACTGCTGGAGTGCTGGCCGACCGTGGCCGACGAGCCGCTGTGGCAGGGCTTCCTGAACACGCTCGCCGACGGACGGCCGTACCGGAGCGACCCCTTCACCCGACAGCGGGCGGTGGCCGGCGGCACTGAGCTGTCCACCTTCTCGGCACGGGTGGAGCGGCTGGGCGACCAACTGGTGGTCAGCTGGTTCCGGGACGGCCTCACGGGCCGCCGGGAACACCGGCCGGCCGACGACCAGCGGCTCGGCAACCTCGGCTGGGCCAGCTGGAACCTGGCCGCCCGGGAGGCCACCTGGTCCGCCCAGCTCTACGCCCTCTTCGACCGGGACCCGGCGCAGGGCCCGGTGCCGCTGACCGGACTGGCCGAGCTGGCCCTGCCGGAGGACGCGGCCGCCCTCGCCCGGGCCGTCGACGAGCTGGTGCACGCGGGACGGCCGTGTGACCTGCAGTTCAGGATCGCCACCCGCAGCGGCATACGGCATCTGCGGGCGGTCGCCGAGGCGGCGGCCGGCGCGGACGGCGCAACCGTGGAGGTGCACGCCTGCGTGCAGGACCTCACCGCACAGCGCAGCGCCGAACTCGCGCTGGTCGCCAGTGAGCGCGCGATGCTGACCCAGCACCATGTACTGCAGGCCGAGCGGACCGTGGCGGCGCGGCTGCAGCACGCGCTGCTGCCGCTGTCGCGCCGGGCGGTGCGGCTGGCCGGGCTGCGCGTCGAAGTGTCCTATCTGCCAGCGCAGTCGGGACTGAGCGTCGGCGGGGACTGGTTCAGCGCCATCGAACTACCCGACGGGGACGCCCTGCTGGTGGTCGGTGACGTCGCCGGACACGGCATGGACGCGGTGGCCACGATGGCGCAACTGCGGTTCACAGCCAAGGGCATGGTGATCACCGGCTCCACCCTGACCGGCGCGCTGGCCCGGCTCAACACCCTGCTGCTGCACTCCCGGGGGCCGCACGGCTCGGCCACCATGGTGCTGGCCCGCTACCGCGCCGCCGAACGGCGGCTGGTGTGGGCGCAGGCCGGCCACCTGCCGCCGCTGCTGGTGCGCGGCGGCCGGGCCCGCTGCCTGGACCGGCCGGCCGGCGTGCTGCTGGGGGCTTGCGACACCCCGCTCTACGAGGAGGCGGAGTGCCGGCTCGAAGCCGGGGACCGGGTCGTGCTGTACACCGACGGACTGGTCGAGCGGCCCGGTGAGAGCATCGACCAGGGGCTGGAGCGGCTCATGGGCGCGCTCGAGGCGCAGGCCCGGGGCGGCCACGCCTCGTTGGACCGGCTGCTCGGTACGGTGCTGGAGGGCGAGCAGCGCGACGACCTCTGCGTGCTGGACCTGCGGGTCCCGCAGCCCGGTGAGGCCGCCACCGCCTGACGGCGGGTCCGAGGGGTCACTCGCCGCGGTGCCGCCAGTACCAGAACACTCCGACGAGCAGGGCCACGAGGAACACGACGGGCAGCAGCAGACCGGGGATGCGGGAGACGTCCATGCAGAGGGCTTTCGGTTCGGTGGGCCGAGGTGCCGAACGCCCGTCGACCCGGCCCTCATTGTGACACGCGCCACACCTCTCCCGGCCGGGCCGACCGGCCCCGCCCCGGTCCGGTGGTCCCCTACGTCCGCGCCTCCAGTTCGCGGCGCGTGTCGTCGCCGTACACACCGGTCTCGTCGCCGCGGACGCCGTACCAGAGCTGGAAACGGGCGACGGCCTCGGTGAGGGCGCTGTCGTAGCGGCCGTCGGCGGCGCGCGCGTCGTAGACGTCCGGGATGCGTCCGAGGCGCCGCTGCAGCTCGCTCACCTCCGGCCCGATGTCACCCTCCCGGAGGATGCCGGTCCGGTCCGAGGTCACCGGGGCGGACGGGCCGGCCGGCGTCGACGGCGGCGGAGTCGCCGTCGCGTCCCCCCGGTCCGGAAGCAGCAGCGCACTGCCGAACCCGGCCAGGGCGGCGGCGAGGATCCCGCCGGCGACCGCGGCGCGCCGGCGGCCCGGGAGCACGGCGGGGACGGTGGCGGCCGGCGCCGCGCCGGCCGCCACGGCGGCGCGCCGCCTCCGCGTCGCGGGCCCCGGTCGCGGCGGCCCGGCGTCCCGGACGGACGGAGCGCGAGGCGTGGCCGGGGCGGCGGCGGGCGGGTCCTCGGTGAGTTCGCGGAAGAGTTCCGCGAGGGCGTCGGTGCTCCGGTGCCGTATCACCCGGATCGGTTCGAGGACTTCTCGCTGCCGGGACTCCCCCGGTTCGGGCGGTGTGGGCACCCTTGTCTCCTTCGCTGCCGTGGCTCCCCGGGGAGTGATACGGGTGCGGCCCGGGGAGGGTTCAGCGCGCGAGGAAGCGGTACAGGGAGGCCGTCAGCGCGGCCACGAAGGCGTCCCGCCCCCGGTCGTCGAGGGTGTCGAGGGACAGGTACGGGTTGAGGTCCTCCAGTTCCACGAGGAGCAGTCCGCCCTCGGGCGCACGGCAGGCGTCGACGCGCTGCACGCCGTGCGCGAGCCCGTTCCACTCGATGAAGCGGCGCGCGAACTCCAGGTCCGCCGGGGACGCCTCGTAGGGGGCCAGCTCCCAGCGCCGGCGAGGGTCGGGGGTGTACAGCGCGTACTGGAAGGCGTGGTCGACGAAGTAGAAGGAGACCTCGTAGGAGAAGTCGACGCGCGGCTGGACGAGAACCTTGCCGTCGGCGAGGCCGGGCAGTTCCTCGCCCGGCACGATCCGCAGGCCTATGGAGTCGGCGCCCAGCTTCGGCTTGACGACATAACGGTCCGCGGGGGGCAGCAGCCCGAGGTCCTCGGGCCGGTCGACGGTGGGGATGACGGGGAACCCGGCGGTGGTCAGGTCGAGGAGGTACTGCTTGCCGGCCATGTCCGCCCGCCCGGTGAGCGGGTTGTAGACCGGGGTTCCCTCGCGCAGCGCGCGCTCCCGGAAGGCGTCGTACTCCCGCCGGTACGCGAGGACCGGGCCGCTGTTGCGGACGACGACGGCGTCGAAGGCGTCCATCAGGGCGGCCGCGTCGCACGGGTGGCACAGTGCGAGGTCGAAGTCGGCGCGCAGCCGGGAGGTCAGGAAGATGTCCTCGTCGCAGTAGCGGCGCCCGCGCGCGGGGTACGCCAGATCGGTGACGTAGAGGAGGCGGGGGCGGGCGACGGCCATGCGGTTCTCCGGATCGGGCTCGGGGTGGTCTCCTGCGGACGGCCAGGGTATGCCGGGGCCCTGGGCCCGGCCCGCGCCCGGTCCGGGAGGTACTCAGTTCCCTGCGCCGAGGGAACTGAGTGCCATGGCGTGCTACGTTCCCACCATGATCTCCAGTGACAAGGCGGAGGCCAGGCCGCCGATGCGGGACGCCCTCGTCGCGGCGGCCTTCCGGCTGTTCCTGGAGCGGGGGTACGAACAGACGACGGTCGACGACATCGTCGCGCTGGCCGGTGTCGGGCGGCGGTCGTTCTTCCGCTACTTCCCCTCGAAGGAGGACGTGGTCTTCCCCGACCACGAGCGGTGCCTGGCCGACATGACCGCGTTCCTCGCCGCGGGCGACGACGCGGCGGACCCGGTGCGCCGGGTGTGCGACGCGGCCCGGCTGGTGCTGCGGATGTACGCCGAGAACCCCTCCTTCTCGGTGCAGCGCTACCGGCTCACCAAGCAGGTGCCGGGACTGCGGGCCTACGAACTGAGCGTGGTGTGGCGCTACGAGCGCGCGCTCGCGGAGTATCTGCGCGGGCGGTTCACCGGACGGCGCGACGGCACACTGCAGGCAGACGTGATCGCGGCGGCGGTGGTCGCCTCGCACAACAACGCGCTGCGCTCCTGGCTGCGCTCGGACGGGCGGGGGGACGCGACGGCCACCGTCGACCACGCGCTGGCGTACGTGCAGTCGGCGTTCGGCGCCTCCCCCGTGCCGCCGGCCGACGAGCGGCCCGAGGACGTCGTGGTGGTCGTCTCCCGGCGCGACGCCCCGCTGTGGCGGGTGGTGCAGGAGATCGAGACGACCCTCGGTCGAAGCTGAGCACCGGCCCGGCTCCCGCAGATTCGGGGTACGCAGTGCCTTTACGGGTGGCACTCAGTGCCATACGCTGAGGCCGTGCACGGTGGCACGGTGAACCGCGCACCCGCGTGCGTGTCGCGTCCCGCGCGCGGTCCCAGGGCGAGCGCAGGGAGTTGACCAGCGTGTACCACCACTCGACAAGCGCCGTGTCGCAGCAGGCCGGAACCACGGCGGGCGTGCTCGACCGCGGCCGCGGCGACGGCGAGACCATCGTGTTCCAGCGCTGCACCTGGTGCGGCACCGCCATGTACCACCGGGTGCTGTGTCCGGTGTGCCGGGGCAGTGAACTGCGCACCGAGCGCAGTGAGGGGGTGGGCACCGTGCGCCACTCGACGGTGGTGCACCGCAACACGCCGGCCGCGCGCAACGTCTCGCTGATCGAGATGGCCGAGGGGTTCGTGCTGCGCGGCCGGGTGATGGGCCCGCCGATCGGCATCCACAGCGGCGACCGGGTACGGCTGTCCACCGCCCAGGACCCGGTCCGGGGCGAGCCGGTCTTCCAGCTGATCGACGAGCCCTACCGCGCCTGGACCTGACCGGCCCTCGGCCGGCCGCCGGTCGAGCGGGTCGCCGACCGCCCCCGTGCGGACCGCCGGCCCCGGTGTCCGGATCCTTGCGCACGCCGGGCCGCGCCCGCGCGCACAGGCAACCCACAGATCGTCCTCCGCATCCTCCGGGGCGTGCGGGGCTCCCGAGACCGACGGGCCGCCCGCGCACCTCGTGTGGAGAGGGGACGACCATTGATCCGTGCCCGGCGAATAGGTGTGACCGCCGTCGCGGCGCTCGCGGCGCTGGCGGCATCACCGGGGCTGGCACAGGCCCAGCAACCGCCCGGAAGCGCACCGCTGACCACGGTGTCCGGCACTGAACTGCCGCCAGGCTGGCAGATGTCCGGCGAACAGCTGATCTGGCGCTCGCCGTCGCCCGTGCCCATGGGCGACGCACGCGTGGAGTTCCACGCGAACGACCGGCTCCTCGGCGTCCCGGCGCCCGGCGAGGACGGCCGGACCTTCCGGCTCAGCCTGGACGACGCCGCCACCACCGACCTCCAGGACCTCGGAGACCTCCAAGTCATCGCTGCGGGGCGGCGGTTGGACACGCCCGACGGGCCGCCGCGGGACGCCCGCGGCGGCCGTCGCTCCCCCGCGGCCGCCCCACCGGCGGCGGGCGCCCGGAAGGCGCCCGCGGGCGCGGTGGACCCCGGTTCACCGGGCCCGTACGGCACGCAGCGCGCCGCGTACGACCTCGACCCGGTGCGGCTGCCCGGCTTCCCCGAGCCCGTGGAGATGCGCGCCGAGGTGGTGGCGCCGGCCGGGGCGGTCGGCAGGCGGCCGCTCGCACTGTTCCTGCACGGCCGCCACGCCACCTGCTACAAGCCGGGCACCGAGGACGACGTCACCGGCGACTGGCCCTGCGCCGACGGCTACCGGCCGATCCCCAGCCACAGGGGCTACCTGCGGGACCAGCAACTGCTGGCATCCCAGGGATATCTGACGGTGTCGATCTCCGCGAACGGCATCAACGGCCAGGACTGGCAGGCCGAGGACGGCGGCGCCCAGGCCCGCTCCTCGCTAGTGCGCCGGCACCTGGACCGCTGGGCCGACTGGTCCGCCCACCCGGCGAAGGCCCCGGCCGCCCTGCGCGGGCTCACCCGGGCCGATCTGCGCCGGGTTCTGCTGGTGGGCCACTCCAGAGGCGGCGAGGGCGTCAACCGGGCCGCGATGGACAGCCTCTACCCGCCGCCCGCCGACCAGGACGGCTACCGGGGCAGGGTGCGCTGGACGGTGCGCGGCACCGTCCTCATCGGACCGACGATCTTCGGCCAGAACCCGGTCGCCGACGTGCCCTCCACGACCATCCTGCCGGGGTGCGACGGCGATGTGTCCGACCTGCAGGGCGAGGTGTTCGTGGACGGCACGCGAGGGGTGAGCCGCGGCACCGCGCTGCACAGCGCGGTCTACGTGGTGGGCGCCAACCACAACTTCTTCAACACCGAGTGGACGCCGGGCCAGGCCGAGGCGCCCGCCACGGACGACTTCTGGAGCGACCCGGAGCAGCCGGACCCGGTCTGCTCGGCGAACGCGCCGACCCGGCTGACCGCCGACCAGCAGCACCGGGCGGGCGCCACCTACATCGCCGCCGCGGCGCGGCTGTTCGTCGCCGGTGACGACCGGGCGCGTCCGCTGCTCGACGGCACCGGACTGCGCGCGCCGTCCGCCGATCCCGCCCGGGTGCTCACGCACGCCGTGGGTGCGGCACGCGGCGCCGGGTTCCTGCCCGACGGTCCGGTGCGGGTGACCGGCGGCCGGCTCTGCGCGGCTGTCGACCCCGACCCCGCGGCCGCCTGCCTCGATCCGGAGGGCCAGGGCCGCTCGCCGCACTTCGCGCGCTGGGACACCGACCGGGAGACCGACCGCCGGGCCGTGGCGCTGGGGTGGTCGGCGCCCGGCGCCACCACCACCGTCCGCCCGCCCGAGCCGCTGTCGCTGGCCGGGTCCCACAGCCTCGCGCTGCGGGTCTTCGTGCCGCCGAACACCACCGGCACCCGGCTGGACGTGGCCGTCACCGACACCTCCGGACGCCGGGCCGCACTCGGCCGGATCACCGTCGACGGTCTGCCCGGCAGCGAGTCGACTGCCTCCTACTGGGCCCGGGAGCTGCGCGTCCCGCTCACCGCCGCCGCCCGCGCCGGACTCGACCTGCGGCACGTCCGCTCCCTCGAGCTGACGCCGCGCTCACCGTCGGGGCAGGCCTGGCTGATGGACGCCTGGGGCTGGCGCCCGGGTACCCCGTCGGTGCGGCCGACCGCTCTGTCACGCGTCGACGTCGGCCGTACGGTGGTCAAGGAGGGCGACGAGGGCGTGCGCACCTACCGGATGCCCGTCCGGGTGTCGGGTCGCGGCAGCGGCCAGGTCCGCGTCTACACCGTCGACCCGGTGACCGGTGAGACCCGGGACAAGCTGGTGACCGTCCGGCCCGGCGGCCAGGACATCGACGTGTCGGTGGAGGTGCGGGGCAACACCCGCTACTCCGAGGACGTCCGGCACGACATCCTCGTCAAGGCAGTGCGGGGCACCGTGGTGGGCTCCTACCGGGGTGGGGTCCTGGTCGAGAACGACGACGCGATGCCCACCGTGACGATCACGCCCGTGGCCGACCGGGTGACAGAGGGCCAGGCCCTCGCCTGGCGGTTGACGCTCTCGGAGGCCGCCGACACCGAGATCTGGAAGCTGTTCCGGACCCAGCCGGTCGCCGACGAGCTGTCCACCAAGGACGTGGACGCGAACTGGCTGCGGGAGCAGACCGGTTCGGAGCCCGACCCCGAGCGGCCGCTGTCCCAGGCGGACCTGTGGGTGGGGCTGTCCGTTCCCGCGGGCAGCACCGGCGTCGACTGGAGCGTGCCGACCGTCGTCGACGACGTGAGGGAGCGCGCCGAGTCGGTGCGGTTCGAGGAGATCAGCTGGGACGACGACGAACCCCGGCCCGGCGGCCTGGTGTTGACGGGCACGGTGCTGGACGCGTCGTAGTCCGTAGGTGCCGAGGGGGCCCGGGCCACGCGGTCCGGGCCCCTGTGCGCGTCAGCGCCGCGCGCTGCGCGGGCGTACCGGTGTCACAGGGTGACGCGGATACCGACGGTGCGGTCGGCGCCGCCGCGGAGCCGGCTGCCCAGCAGGGTGAGCCGACCCATGATGCCGTACTTGCGGGCGATGAGCTGCCGGTAGCGGCCGGCGGTGGCCGCGTCCACGACCTCGGCGGTGGCCGGGACCTGCTCGCCGGTCGGACGGCCGCGCATGTCGCAGGGGCCGACGAGGACGTCGCCGCGCGCCCGGATCCGGCGCACCTTCCAGGAGTCGGCCGCGGTCCACACCCCGAGGCCGTCCCCGTCGCGCACCACCCACACCGGCGTCGGGACGCCGGTGCCGTTCTTGCGGTAGCTGGTGATCAGCAGGTACTTGCCCGCGCTGAGCGCGTCCAGCGTCGTGTCGTCCATGGCGGGCAGTCTAGGCCGACGCCCCCGCGCCTGTCCGGGTCAACGGCGCCGGGTGGCCGAGGCGGTACGGCGGCGACGACGGGCGACCGCCTGCCGGCGGGCGTGGCCGTGGCGGATCCCGGCCCCGGAGGGGGCCGCTCAGCGCGCGGGGCTGCGGCCGTCCGGTGTACGGCCTCGCCGGGGACTGCCGCCGAGGTGGCCGGATCCAGCCGTGCGTGGCCGGCGCCGCCGCTGCCGGAGGGGAGCCCCTGGGCCGAGCGCGGCGGCCGGGCCGTCGGATATGTGCTGTGGAGATCAACTGCTGGGTCTAGATTGCTCGTTGACCTCTGATTCACCAGCATCCGCAGGAGCCCAGCCGTGACCGACACCTCGCCGTCCGCAGCCCACGCCGCCAAGCAGCTGCGCGACCGTATCAACACCACCCAGCCGCACACCGCCCGGATCTGGAACTACTGGCTGGGCGGCAAGGACAACTACGAGGTCGACCGGGCGGCCGGGGACCAGATCCGGCAGCTCCACCCGGGCATCGGCGACTACGCGCGCGAGGACCGGCTCTTCCTGGGCCGCGCCGTGCGCCACCTGGTGACCGAGGCGGGCATCCGCCAGTTCCTCGACATCGGCACCGGGCTGCCCACCGCCGACAACACGCACGAGGTCGCGCAGCGGCTCGCCCCGGAGTCGCGGATCGTCTACGTCGACAACGACCCGCTGGTCCTGGCGCACGCCCGCGCGCTGCTCACCAGCACGCCGGAGGGCCGCACCGACTACCTCGACGAGGATCTGCGCAACATCGACGTGATACTCGAACACGCCGCCGAGATACTGGACTTCAGCCGTCCGGTGGCGCTGATGCTGCTGGGCGTGGTCATCTTCGTCGGCGACGACGAGGACCCCTACGGCCTGGTGCGGGGGCTGGTCGACCGGCTGCCCTCGGGCAGCCACCTGGTGCTGTCCCACACGGTGACCAGCCCGTCGATGCCGGACGTGGACGAGGCCGTGAAGTTCTGGAACGAGCACGGCACGCCGAAGCTGACCCAGCGCACCCCGGAGGCCGTCGCCCGGTTCTTCGACGGGCTTCAGCTGCTGGAGCCGGGCGTGGTGTCCTGTTCCCGCTGGCGCCCCGAGGGCACCGACGGCACCGAGCCGGAGGAGGTCGCGATGTTCGGCGGGGTCGCGGTCAAGCGATGATCGCCGCCGCCTGAACGCGGCCGGGCCTCGGCCCGTATGGAATGTGGGCACTCGACGACCGGAGCGCCCCGCGGTGTCGAGGCCGCGCGTTCGGTGTTCGGGAGCCATGCATGAGGCACGTACGACGACGAATCGTCCGGCGGGTGACACGGCTGGCGGCCGTCGGCGGGCTCCTCCTGGGAGGGGCGATGGTCACACAGGCGGCGCTGGCGAGCGAGCCGGCGGACGGTTCGGCGCTCCCCCGGGGCGCGGCACGGACCTTCGCGGAGACCGGCGCGGAGCTGGTGGCCCGGCTCGGTGACTCCCGTACGGCGGGCAGCTGGGTCGGGGCCGACGGGCGGACGGTGGTCGCGGTGACCGACGAGCGGACGGCGGCGCAGGTGCGGCGCTCGGGCGCCGAGGCGAAGGTCGTCGGGCACAGCATGAACGAGCTCAGGTCGGCCACGGAGGCGCTGCGTTCGGCGCCCCGGGTGCCGGGGACCGCCTGGGCCATGGACTATCAGCACAACCGGGTGGTGGTGCGCGGCGACAGCACGGTGTCGGCGGCGGACTGGGCGCGGCTGACCCGGGTGGCGGACCGGGTGGGGAGCTTCGTGAGGATGGAGCGCTCCGAGGGGACCTTCTCGCCGCGTCTCAACGGCGCCCAGCCGATCCTGTCGACCGGCGGCCGCTGCTCGGCCGGGTTCAACGTCACCGACGGGCGGCGGGACTACATCCTGACCGCGGGGCACTGCGGGCCGCAGGGTTCGGTGTGGTTCGCGGACACCGGCGGCAACCGGCAGGTGGGGCGCACGGTCGCGGCGAGCTTTCCCGGCGGGGACTTCTCCCTGGTGGAGTACGCGGGCGGCACGGCGGGCGAGGGCGCCGACGTGGTCGCCATCGGCAGCGGCACGGGGGTGCGGATCACGGGCCTGGGCGACGCGTCGGTGGGGCAGCGGGTCTTCCGCAGCGGCAGTACCAGCGGGCTGCGCGACGGCCGGGTGACCGCGCTCAACGCGACGGTGAACTATCCGGAGGGCACGGTCACGGGGCTGATCGAGACCGACGTGTGCGCCGAACCGGGGGACAGCGGTGGACCGTTGTTCTCGGAGGGGATCGCACTCGGCGTGACGTCCGGCGGCAGTGGCGACTGCGCGTCGGGCGGCACGACGTTCTTCCAGCCGGTCACGACGGCGCTGAGCCAGTTGAAGGTGAAGCTGATCGTGTCCGCGGGAGGCGCGGGCGGCCAGGGGGCCGGCAGCCAGAACGCGCCGTCGGCGGCGGCTCCGCAGCCGTCGGCACCGGCGAGCGCGCCGGACGCGGTCTCCCCCGGGGCCTCGGCTCCGGTGACGGACGGCACGGCCGGGCGGACGCTGGCCGCGCGACTCACCGACCCGCGCAACCTCGGGCCGGGTCTGCTGGTGATCGCGGGCAGTCTGGTGGCGCTGGCCGCCACCCGCTACATCCGCACGGAGCAGGATCGCAGGGCGTACCAACGCCATTACTCGACGACGTGGGGCTGAGGAGGGATCCGAGGGATCCGGGGGTCGTGGCGAGGGGGTCGGCCTCGCGCGGTGAGGCGGTGGTCAGGCCGCCTTCGCCCGCTGCGGGGCCACGGCGGCCCACTCCATGACGAGCCGCTGGTATTCCTCACGCTGCTCGACGCTCAGTGTCCCGCCCGACCGGAGCCACAGGGCCCGGATCTCCTCGTTGACCTCCACGGCCGATCGCTCGGAAACGGATTCAACACTGGTGGACATGGTGTGAATCTTACGGGGTAGGAGGTGAAGGCCGTGTGAGTTAATACGTAATATTCCAGACATTTCGGACCGTGTTACTGATCACGCGCACCACCGTGCCCCTGCACCGAGAGGCCGGGGCGGTCGGACCGCCCCGGCCTGGCCGGCTCAGGGTGCTCAGGTGCCGGGCTTGCGCCCGTAGACGTAGACGTCGTCGCCGTTCCTGAGCAGCGACCAGTACTTCGCGGCCGCCGTCTTGGTCATGTTCACACAGCCGTGGGAGCCCGGCGGGTTCCACATGGACACGCCGACCGAGTGGAAGGCCTGCCCGCCGTCGAAGAACTGGCTGTACGGCATGGGCACGTGGTAGATCGTCGAGAAGTGGTTCTTGTTGCGCCAGTAGACCTTCTTCAGCCCGGTGCGGGTCTCGTACCCGTCACGGCCGGTGCGCACCGGCACCGGACCGTAGACGAGCCGGCTGCCGTCCTGGATCCAGCTGATCTGCAGGCTGAGGTTGACGCAGGCGATGCGGCCCTTGTTCGTGGGGCACTTGCGGTCCCGGTTGGGGTTCTTGCCCACGGCCTTCTGCTTGTTCATGAGATCCATAACGCCCCAGGTGACGGGTCCCGCGTAGCCGATGTTCGGGCTGATGCCGTGCTTGGTCTGGAAGGCCTGGACGGCCTTGCAGTCGGCGGTGGACTGCCGGCCGTCGACGGGACGGCCGAGGAACCTCTCCACCTGCTTCTGGTACGGCCCCGCCTTCGTGGTGCAGCTCGCGGCCTCGGCCGGCGCCGCCCCCAGCACCATGGTCAGCGGCGCGACCAGCCCCGCCACCCCGAGGGCGACCACCCCTCGTCTGCGTACGTCCCCCATGCTGCTCCCTCATTCCGGCGTGTCGTCCGCGATGTCGTATTCCTAGACAGCCGGACGGCGCCCAGGGTTGCCCCGGCCGCGAGCCGTGACGAAACGGTGAACTTCGCCGCCCGGCGACCGTCGCGGTGCCGTGACCGCTGTGCGAGGCCCGCGCCGGCCGACGCTGCGGATACCGTGCGTCCATGTCTGCCTTCATACAGCAACTGCCCGCACTCATCGGCGTCGTGATCGGCGCGCTCGGATCCTACCTGGCCGTCGTCCGGGGTGACCGGGCGCGGTTCCGGCGGGAGCGGGCGGCACACTGGGAGGAGCGGCGGCTCATGGTCTACAGCGACTACGCGCGGGCGGTGAAGAAGTCGGTGACGGTCGCCTACCGGGTCGCCGCCCACCTGGGCAGCGGCTCGCATCCGCATCCCCTGTCGCCCGCGGAGGCGGAGCCGCTGCTGGTGGCGGCGGCGGACGTCCGTGATCCGGCCGGGGAGGCGCTGATCATGCTGGGCAGCCGGGAGGTGGTGGAACGGGCGCGGGCGTGGGTGACCGTGGTGATGGAGATGGAGGGGTCCGTCCGCGCCGGCGAGCGCGACCGGGCCGCCTGGCAGGCCCTGCTGGACCGGCAGCGGGCCGGCCGCGAGGGCTACTACGCCGCCGTGCGGGAGGACCTCGCCCTGCCGCCGGGGCACTCGGCACGCTGGCCGGTGACCGGACGGCAGGGAGCCGGGGCCGGTGATGCTCAGCGGTAGCCGGTGGTGTCGGCCGGCTTGCCCGCGTCCTGGACCTCCACCAGGTAGCGCCAGGCGTCCGGCCGGCTGCCGTCGAGGTCGGTGAAGCCGTACACCCGGGCGAGCCCGCCACTGGAGAGGGACTGTCCGTTCCAGCGCGCCACGTCCGGGTCGGCGGCGAGGGCGGCGACCGCCCGGCCGACGTAGCGGGGCGACTCCGAGATGGCGAAGTGCGGGACCTGTTCCAGGGCGTCGCGCCAGGTGTCCTCGCGGACGCCGAACTGGTCCAGCATGATCTCCGAGCGCAGCCAGCCCGGGGTGAGCGCGACGGCGGTGGCGCCGCGCGGGCCGAGTTCCCGGCCGAGGGCGAAGCCCATGCGCAGCACTGCGGTCTTGGCCAGGTCGTAGAAGAAGCTGTTGCGGTAGGTGTCGCGGTTGTACTCGGCGGTGCCGTCGGTGACCTCGACGACGAGTCCGCCGGGCCGGCGCAGCATCAGCGGCAGCGCGTGGTGGCTGGTGATCGCGTGGGTGTCGACCGCCAGCCGCAGCAGTCTGAGCCCGTTGTCGAGGTCGTGCTCCCAGACGGGGGTGTCCCACGCGAAGAGGTGTTCGCCGCCCCAGATGTCGTTGACGAGGACGTCGAGTGCGCCCTGTTCCTCGTCGATGCGGGCGATCAGCGCGCGCACCTGGTCGGGTTCGAGGTGGTCGGTGGCTACGGCTACGCCCCGGCCGCCGGCCCGGGTCACCAGGTCGGCGGTGTCCTCGATGGTCTCGGGGCGGTCGTACTCCGAGCGACGCGTTCGGGTGGTGCGGCCGGTGACGTAGACGGTGGCGCCGGCCGCGCCCAGTTCCACGGCGATCCCGCGGCCCGCGCCGCGGGTCGCCCCGGCCACCAGTGCCACCTTGCCGTCGAGCGGTCCTGACATGTCCTGCTGCCTCCCGGTCCCTTGTCTGCGGTGTCCCCTCAGGGTGGCGTGGAAACCGGACACCTTCTGTCGCCGTTTCCGGAGGGACACCGGACGGGCGGACCGCTCAGTGCCCGCGCCGCTCCCACTCCGCCAGGTGGGGAGCCTCGGCGCCGATGGTGGTGGAGTCGCCGTGGCCGGTGAGCACCTTGGTGCCGGCCGGCAGGGTGAGCAGCCGGTCGCGGATCGAGGCGACGATCGTCGGGAAGTGCGAGTACGACCGTCCGGTGGCCCCGGGGCCGCCCCGGAAGAGGGTGTCGCCGGTGAAGACGACACCGAGCCCGGGGTCGTGGAGGCACACCGCGCCGGGAGCGTGGCCGGGGGTGTGCAGGACGGTCAGGTCGGCGCCGCCGGCCTCGATGACCTGACCGTCGACGAGGTGCCCGTCGGGCTCGCGGTGGGGGTGAGTGAGCCTCCACAGCGGCAGGTCGTCGGGGTGCAGCCAGATGGTGGCGCCGGTGAGTTCGGCCAGCGCGGGGGCGGCGTCGATGTGGTCGTTGTGGGCGTGGGTGCAGACGATGGCGGTCAGCCGGCGGTCGCCGACGGCCTCGGCGACGGCACGGGCGTCGTGGGCGGCGTCGATGACGATCGCCTCGTGGTCGTCTCCGACGATCCACACGTTGTTCTCGACGTCCCAGCTGCCGCCGTCGAGGGTGAACCGGCCTGAGGTGACGAGGCGTTCGACGCGGGCGCCCATCACAGCACCACCACCGAGCGCAGCACGTCGCCGTGGTGCATCCGCTCGAACGCCTGCTCCACCTGGTCCAGCCCGACGGTCTCGGTGACGAACGCGTCGAGCGGCAGGCGGCCCTGCAGGTGCAGGTCGATCAGCATGGGGAAGTCGCGGGAGGGCAGGCAGTCGCCGTACCAGGAGGATTTCAGCGCCCCGCCCCGGCCGAAGACGTCCAGCAGCGGCAGTTCCAGCTTCATCTCCGGCGTGGGCACGCCGACGAGGACGACCGTGCCGGCCAGGTCCCGGGCGTAGAACGCCTGCCGGTAGGTCTCGGGGCGGCCGACCGCCTCGATGACCACGTCGGCGCCGAAACCGCCGGTCAGTTCGCGGATCGCCTCGACGGGATCGGTCTGCTCGGCGTTGACGGTGTGGGTGGCGCCGAGGGTACGGGCGGTGTCGAGCTTGCGGTCGTCGAGGTCGACGGCGATGACGCGGGCGGCGCTGGCCAGGTGCGCTCCGGCGACGGCCGCGCCGCCGACGCCGCCGCAGCCGATGACGGCGACGGAGTCACCGCGGCCCACGCCGCCGGTGTTGATCGCGGCGCCGATGCCGGCCATGACTCCGCAGCCGAGCAGTCCGGCCACCGCCGGGGAGACCGCGGGGTCGACCTTGGTGCACTGGCCGGCGGCCACCAGGGTCTTCTCGGCGAACGCACCGATGCCGAGGGCGGGCGAGAGCTCGGTGCCGTCGGTGAGGGTCATCTTCCGGGCGGCGTTGTGCGTGGCGAAGCAGTACCAGGGGCGGCCGCGCAGACAGGCCCGGCAGTTCCCGCACACCGCACGCCAGTTGAGGACCACGAAGTCGCCGGGCGCCACGTCGGTGACGTTCTCGCCGACCGACTCGACGACGCCCGCCGCCTCGTGGCCGAGCAGGAAGGGGAAGTCGTCGTTGATGCCGCCCTGTTTGTAGTGCAGATCGGTGTGGCAGACGCCGCACGCCTGCACCCGCACCACGGCCTCGCCGGGTCCGGGGTCAGGTACGACGACGGTCTCCACCCGTACCGGTTCGTTCTTGCCCGGTGCGATCACGCCGCGCACTTCCTGCGCCATCAGGCTGCCCCTTCCGTCGCGGATTGCTGTCCCTGCGACGACCCTAGACGCCGCTGATCGCCGAGGGGACCATCACGGCCGTCCGCCTGCGGGGGCGGCCCGGGCCCTGGGCGTATCGCCCCGCGACCTCGTACGGACGGAGGAGCGGAGCGGCGTCGGACGCTGAGAGGGGCCGCCCGGCCGGACGGCCCCTGGGGCGGTGCGGGCGGCGGTCAGGCCTGGACGGCGGGGAGCAGCCCGGTGACGGGGGCGACCAGGTCGGTGACCTGGTGGAGCTCGTTGAGCCGGTTCAGCTCGTTCACCTTGTTCAGCTCGGCCAGCTGGCGGGACACGCGGGGCATGTCGTCCCGGTGCTCGGCGGGGATGTCGCTGACGGCGAGCGAGTCCAGCGTGGCGATCGGGTTGATCTGGCCGGTTTCCGGGGCGCCGGCCGCGTTCGCCATCGGCGCGCCGAGGCCCGTGGCCCCGACGGCGAGACAGGCGGCGGCGACGATGCGTCGAGTGGAGATCATGCCCTCAGCAACGCGCGGAGGCCTGCCGCGGACACGGCCGGGCCGCACCGCTCACCCGTGAGGCGCACAGGCGGCCCTGCGCTTGCCGACCCGGTCGGGGCGGAGGACGCTCGGAGGTGAGGGTCACGCGGCATGTCTCCGCTCGGTCCGCGGCCCTCTCAGGGAGGTCACCATGGGCACCGCGACGGGCTCCAGCTTCGACAGCGAGACGCTGCGCAGGGCTGTGGAGGGAAACACCGGCAACAACCTGCTGTCGCTGTACGCCGACGACGCGGAGCTGCGCATCGTCGACCGCAACAGCCAGCCGAGCCACCCCACAGTGCTGCACGGCCGGGGTGAGATCGCCCGGATGCTCGACGACGTGTACAGCCGCGACATGACGCACCGGATGGAGGGGTGTGTGGTCCAGGGCGACCGGGCCGCCTACAGCGAGTCGTGCGAGTACGCGGACGGCGTCCGGGTCCTGTCGGAGTCGATGATCACACTGCGGGACGGCAAGATCGCCCAGCAGATCATGATCCAGGCGTGGGACGAGGAGTAGCCGAACGAGGAGGGCCGGTCGTCCGGGCCCGGGTCGCCCGTCCGGCGATCCGGGCCTTCTCACGTGCCGCTATCCTGTTCGAGGCCGTGACTGGCGCTGAGGTGGAGCACCACCGGGGAGCGGCCGGACAGACATCCGATGCCGTGCGCCTGGGCGACAAGCTCGACCAGCTCAGGAGTGGATCATGTCTCAGGCCCGGCTCATGGACGGCACCGCGCTCGCCCGCCGCATCGTCGAGGAGACCGCGAAGAAGGCGGCCGACCTCACCGGCCGCACCGGTACGACGCCCTGTCTGGCGACCGTCCTGGTCGGCGAGGACCCCGCGTCCGTCACCTACGTGCGGATGAAGCAGAACCGCTGCCGCAAGGCCGGCATCGGCTCGCGGCACGTGGCGCTGCCCGCCGCCACGACCACCGAGGAACTGGTGGACACGCTGGGCGCGTTGTCCGACGACCCGACCGTGCACGGCATCCTGCTGCAGCACCCGGTGGGCGACCACATCGACGAGCGGGCCGCGTTCGAGGCGATCGCTCCGCACAAGGACGTCGACGGGGTGACCTTCGCGTCGTTCGCGGCGATGAGCTTCGGCCTGCCGGGCTTCGTGTCCTGCACCCCGGGCGGCATCATGCGGCTCCTCGACGAGTACGACGTCGACCCGGCCGGCAAGCGAGCGGTGGTCGTGGGCCGCAGCGCCATCCTCGGCAAGCCGGCGGGCATGCTGCTGCTGGCCCGGGACGCCACCGTGACGTACTGCCACTCCCGCACCCGGGACCTGTCGGCGGCGGTGCGCGAGGCGGACATCGTGGTCGCCGCCGTGGGCCGTCCCGGGCTGATCACGGGCCGCGACCTCAAGCCGGGCGCGGTCGTGCTCGACGCCGGATACAACCCGGGCAACGTCGGCGACGTCGACTTCGACTCGGCCGTCGAACGGGCCTCACTGATCACGCCGGTACCGGGCGGCGTCGGCCCGATGACCATCGCCGTGCTGCTGGAACAGACGGTGCAGGCGGCGGTCCGGCAGCTCGGGTGAGCCGGCGGGCTCCGGCGCGCGGGGTGCGCAGAGGTCGGAGTATGTCGGGCAGACCCGGGGGGCCGGCATCATCCCCGCCCCCCGACCGGCCTCACGCCGGGCCCGGATGCCACCGCCACGCCGCAGCCCGCTCCACACGTCCGTCCCGGCTGTCGCGGGTGGGGGACCGCCGTCTCGACGCACCGCCCCGGTGCGCGGGTGGATCTCCACCGGAGCCAGGGCGGTTCACCACCTCGCCGATTCTCTGCGTGGCGGTCCGACGGCGATACGGTCCGCGTGGCGGGCGCCGGCGACCTGCAGGATCGCGCCCCTTGTCCTGGCCGTGCTGCGGCACGACCCGCGCTTGGCGGCCGACGGCGACGACGTGTCCGTCACCAGCGTCCGGCGCCCGGGTGACGAGAACGGCGTCACTGGGCCGGGATCGGCTGGGTGAGGTTCACCGGATTACCGTCGGGGTCCTGGATGTGGGCGACGCGCTGTCCCCACGGCATGTCGTTGGGGCCACCGCTGACCGAGCCGCCCAAGGCTGTCACCCGGGCCAGCGTCTCATCGACGTCGTCGACACAGATGCTGAGCAGGATTCGCGACGACTCCCGGTCCCCGGGGTTCGCCTTGGCCACCAGCCCGAGGTCGGTGTCGCCGATGCGCAGGCCGAGGTAGAAGACCGGGCCTTCCTCCGGTACCCGGAAGATCTCCTCGGCGTCGAACAGTTGCGTGTAGAAGGCGAGCAGGACGTCGTGGTCGGCGGTCAGGATGACTGGCTGGATGGTGGACATGGCACCCCTGTCGAGAACGGTCGTATCGCCGGGTAGACCGTTCGAGGACGGTGAACTCATCGGCCACCGCGCTGCCGGAAGAACTGCACCCCGCACCGCCGAGACGGTTCAGCTTCGGTGACGACCGCTCGGCCGGCTGCTCGCTGCCGTGGCCTGAAGCGCCGGCGCAGGTCCTTGTGCAGGACCAGGTACGGCAGCCCGGCCCCGGCCGGTCGTTGAAGGCTCAAGTCGGCTCGCGGGGAGACTTGGACTGGTCGCGCTGCGCGATCCTCCACGACAGCCAAGCGCTCGAACCACTCGTGCGGGGCACCCCGCCCATCCGCCCCCGCCATGTCGGTCACGGATCGATTTTGTCGTGTCCGCAGTCTTGTGGCGGAGGGCACCCCTTCCTTACTTTCCAGTAAATCCGCGTGAACGCAGCCGTGTTCAGTGACGGAAGAGCCGTACCGCCTTGCCCCCACACACCATCGCCCGCAGAGGAGGGAGCCCGCATGCCTGCCTTCAGACCCAGGTACCTGCGCTCCGTAGCCGCCGCCCTCGTCCTGACCGCCGCCGTCCCCGCGACCTCGGCCGGCGCCGCGTCCGACTCCGGTGCCGGCTCCGCCGGCGGCCTGCGGGAGGTGATGTTCGTGGGCAACAACTGGGACGGCACCGCGGACGTCATCAAGTCCTCCGGTGACTTCGCCAGGATCGGGCGGATCGACGTCGTCCCCGACAAGGACGCGCGGATGGCGGAGATCAACGCCAACCCGATCCGGTGGATCTACTTCATGGCGATCCGCAACAGCGTCGGCGAGGGCCACGACCAGTTCGTCGACGACATGTACTCCACGCCGGACGGCACCTCGGTGGTGGTGTCCCGGCCCAGCTTCGCCGACGTGGTGTCGATCGACCTGGCCACCGGGGCGGTCAACTGGCGCTTCCCGGTGTCCGGTTACCGCTCCGACCACATGGCGGTCTCACCGGACGGCAAGCGCGTCGCGGTCTCCGCCTCCCTGTCGAACACCGTGCACGTGCTGGACATCGACACCGGCGCGGAGCTGGGCCGCTTCGCCACCGGCGACAAGCCCCACGAGAACATCTTCACCAGGGACGGCAAGTACATCTACAACATGTCGATCGGCGACGTGAACACGGCGACCGACGCCCCCTGGCTGGACTGGACGAAGGGCGACCGGCACATCACCGTCGTCGACGCCACCACCTACCAGCAGGTCAAGGTCATCGACATGCGCTCGCGCCTGGACGCCATCGGGCTCAAGGACTACTCGGACGCGGTGCGCCCGGCCGTGTTCTCCCCCGACGAGTCCAAGCTGTACTTCCAGGTGTCGTTCTTCAACGGCTTCTTCGAGTACGACCTCGCCACGGACCGGATCACCCGGACGAAGACGCTGCCGAAGAACCCGGCCACCGGTGACGACCGCACCACGTTCGTCAACGACTCCCGCCACCACGGGCTGTCGATGAGCCCCGACGGCGCCAAGCTGTGCGTGGCGGGCACCATGGACGACTACGCGACGGTGGTCGACCGGGCCACCCTCCAGGAGGGCCCGCTGGTGACCGCGGCCAAGCCGTACTGGGCCACGGTCAGCGGCGACGGGAAGAGCTGTGTGATCTCCGAGAGCGGCGCCGACCAGGTCACCGCCATCAGCTTCGCCACCGGGCGCAAGACGGTGTCCGTCCCGGTCGGCGACCACCCGCAGCGGGTGCGTGTCGGCCACGTGGCCGCCGACTGGACGAGCCCGTCGGCTAGCTGATCCGCGCGGCCCACGCCGTCAGCTCGGCGCGGGCCGCGGCCAGCAGGTCCGCGGTCGGAGCCGTCGCCCCGTTGGTCACCAGCGCGTAGTGGACCCCCGGTTCCGGCGCGGTGAGCAGCAGGCGGCGGCTTCCCGTGCCGCCGGGCTCGGGCGCCACCGCGACCGGTGCGGCCGGGGTGTAGGACGGCGGGGCGTACACCGTGCCCAGGTCGGAGACGACGGTCGTCGCCGAGGCGGGGAAGGACGCCGGGAGGTGCAGCTCGGTGGGCGCCGCGGTGCCGTCGGAGCGCCAGACCAGCACGCCGTACTGGCCGGAGCCGACCAGCCGGGCCACGCTCGGCAGGGAGCCCGGCACCGGGTTCCAGGTCAGGACCGTGGAACCGTCGCGGGAGCGGTCCTCGTAGGTGAAGGCCAGGGTGGTGCCGGCGGTGGCGCTCGGGTAGAGGCGGTCCAGCAGCCGGGCGTCCTGGCGGAGGGTCACCGCCCCGCTGTCGTCGAGGCGTACGGCGGAGAGGTCCTCGTCGTTCCAGGCGTCCGCGGCGGTCAGGACCTTGTCCGGGTTGCCGTTCATCGGCTCCTGGTGGCGGCCGTGGTAGATGTCCCACTGCCACTGCTGGCCGGACAGGACCGGACCCGAGGCGGCCGGGTCGGACCACCAGGCGGCGCCCTTCACGCGGGAGTCGAGGCCCTGGTACATGGCCTTCAGGACGGTGGGGGCCTTGCCCGCGACCGTACCGGAGAGCGGGTGCCCGAACTCGCTGACGACGGCCGCGGTCCCGGCCGCCGCCGCGCGGTCGCGGACGGCGCCGAGGTCACCGGCGTACTGGCCGTCGGAGGCGTTGCCCCACATCAGGATCCCGGAAATGGCCTTCTGGTCGTAGAAGTGGGTGTTCAGGACGTAGCGCGGGCCGAGCCGGCCGGCGTCGAGCAGGCCGCCCTCGTGCCGCTGGAAGGAGATGTTGGAGTTCCAGAAGAGGTTCGGCTCGGCCAGGACGGGCTTGTCCTGCCAGCCGGCCGCGTCCATGCGGGCACGGAAGGCGGTGTAGAAGGGCCAGAGCAGGTCGCGCTCCCACACCCGGCTGCTCTGGCCGGGGTCGTAGGTGCCCGCGAACGGCTCGTTGTACGGGTCGAAGCCGACGATGTGGGCGAACTGCCCTTCGGTCAGGTGCTCGCGGATGTACGTCATGGTCCGCTGGGCGGTGGTGAGGAAGGCGTCCCGGAGGCCGTGCCGGTTGTGCCAGAAGTCGTACTGGGCGGCCTTCACGGCACCGTTCTGGGTGATGTTCTGGCCCCAGAAGAAGCAGATGCCGCAGGATTCGTCCGGGTAGCCGCCCAGGTCGACCGCCCATCGGGGAGCGCCGTCGCCCGTGTACCAGCTGTCCGGGTCGAACAGGTGACGGGAGTACAGGTCCTGGTGGAAATCGGGGTAGACCCGGAGACCGGCGTCGAGGAAGGCGCGCATCTGGTCGGTGGCGGCGGCCAGGTAGGCGGTGTCGACCCGGCCCCGCACCGGTTCGGCGTAGGCCCAGGAGAGCAGGAAGCGCACCGAGTTGCCGCCGCCGAGGGCGCGCAGCGCCCTGGCCGACGTGCGGGCGTCGGTGACGGAGGCGAAGGGCAGGCCGCCGTTCTCGGCCAGCTTGGCCTCGCCGGAGACGTCGTAGCCGCGCAGCACGACCTCGCGGCCGGTGGCGTCGGTGAAGCGGCCGTTCGACACGGTGAGCGCCGTGCCGTCGAACCAGAGGGAGTCGGGTGGGGTGGCGGCGGTGGCGGGCGGGGAGCCCGCCACCGTCAGGAATCCGCTGAGGACGACCAGAACAACGAGCAGACGGGCTCGAGTATGCGGCATGTCCCCCACCGTCCGGCGAGGTGCGTACCACGTCAATAGCTTCTGACCCATCAGTAAGTTGACTGATGGTCAGATAGACCGTGGTGTGATGCCGGCGGACGGGGCGGGCGCTGCTTCAGCGCGGCGGGAGCCGGTGCAGGGTCACGTCGGCGAGACGGCCGCCGGCCAGCTCCGCGGTCATGTAGGTGCAGTGGGGCTGCCGGCGCCGGTCGGTCGGCGACCCCGGGTTCAGCAGGCGCAGGCCCGTCGACGTGGTGGTGTCCCACGGGATGTGGCTGTGCCCGAAGACCAGGACGTCCAGGTCGGGGAAGCGGGCCGCGCAGCGCTCCTCGCGGCCCCGGGCGGGTCCGGTCTCGTGCACGACACCGAGGCGCAGGCCGGCCAGCTCGGCGTGCGCCACCTCCGGGAGCCGGGCCCGCAGCTCGGGCCCGTCGTTGTTGCCGTACACCGCGACGAGCCGTCGGCAGCGCCGCTCCAGCAGGTCGAGGGTGGCCGTGTCGACCCAGTCCCCGGCATGCACCACGACATCCGCCTGCGGGAGTTCGGCCGGCAGCGGCGCGGGCAGCTCCCGGGCGCGCCGGGGCAGGTGGGTGTCGGACATCAGCAGCAGACGTACCACGCGGGTCTCCCTCCTTCCGTCAGCGGTGCCGCTTCAGCGGCTCCCACCAGTCCCGGCGGTCCCGGTACCAGGCCACGGTGTCGGCGAGGCCGGTCGCGAAGTCGCGGCGCGGGCGGTAGCCCAGTTCCGTGCGGGCCTTGGTCCAGTCGAGGCTGTAGCGCCGGTCGTGGCCCTTGCGGTCGGCGACGTGGGCCACCCGGTCCCAGCCGGCTCCGCAGGCCTCAAGGAGCAGACCGGTCAGTTCCTTGTTGGTGAGTTCGGTGCCGCCGCCCAGGTGGTAGACCTCGCCCGGGCGGCCGCGGGTGCGGACCAGGTCGACGCCCCGGCAGTGGTCGTCGACGTGGAGCCAGTCGCGGACGTTGCCGCCGTCGCCGTAGAGCGGGACCCGTTCCCCGTCGAGGAGGTTGGTCACGAACAGCGGGACCAGCTTCTCGGGGAACTGGCGCGGGCCGTAGTTGTTGGAGCAGCGGGTGATCCGCACGTCGAGGCCGTGGGTGCGGTGGTAGGACAGGGCGATCAGGTCGGCCGACGCCTTCGACGCGGCGTACGGGGACGTCGGCCGCAGCGGCTGGTCCTCGGTCCAGGAGCCGTGCGGCGTGGATCCGTAGACCTCGTCGGTGGAGACCTGCACGAACGGGCCGGTGCCGTGCCGCAGCGCGGCGTCCAGCAGTGTCTGCGTACCGAGCACGTTGGTGCGCACGAAGGCGGCGGAGCCCTCGATCGAGCGGTCCACGTGGGACTCGGCGGCGAAGTGGACGACCTGGTCGGCGTCGGCGGTCAGCCTGCCGACGAGGCCGGCGTCACAGATGTCGCCGTGCACGAAGTCCAGCCGCGGATGGCCGGCCGGCAGGTTGGCCGGGGAGCCCGCGTAGGTCAGGGCGTCCAGCACGGTGACGTCCGCGACGTCCGCGGCGAGCAGGTGGCGGACGTAGGCGGAGCCGATGAAGCCGGCGCCTCCGGTGACGAGAAGGTTCATGGCCTGATCTCTACCTCGCCGGGGGCGCCGCGGGCCAGTGGGGGCCGGGATCAGTCCTCACCGCGGACGATGGTGCCCTCCACGCCCCGTCGCGTCCCCTGAGCCGGGTCCGGGCCGATCACGGCGGGTATCCAGGTGCGCAGCGCCCGGTCGGCGCGGCGCAGACGACGGGCGCGTGCCCAGCCGGTCTCGGGCCGGCGGGCGGCGGCGGGCTTCTCCTCGGCGTGCGCGGTCACGACGTTCATCACCTTCCTGCGGTGCGAGCGGCACCGTTCTCCGTGCGTGTCAGCGGACACCCGGCCCGCCGCTGCCGAAGGAGCCCCCGGTGCCGTCCTCCCAGCGCGGCCGGCGCTGTTCGCGGCTGTCCCGGCCCCCGGTGGGCCGCAGCTCGTGCGGCGTCAGCCGGATGTCGTCGGCGGGATCCGGCATCTCGTTGGGCTCCCGGGTACTGCGGGTCTCGTAGACCGGTCCGTTCGCGGGCGGCCGGGGCTGCTCGGCCGCCCCGGGCGGGGTGGGTTCGCGCCGACGCACGCCGATGCCGAGCCGTACGGCCCAGATCAGCGCGCCGGTGACGATGACGCCCGCGACCAGAACGGCGACCAGGCCCAGCGCATTGCCCGCGTCGGCGGCTTCGGTGACCGTAATGTCCATGTGGGCCCGGGTACCCACCGCTCGCCGGGCGATGCGCCCCCGCCCCGCGCTTCCCGCGCGTCCCCCTCACCGCCCGAGCACCACCTCGGACCACACCTGCTTGCCGCCGCTCACCGGCAGTGTGCCCCAGGCCTCGGACATGGCCTCCACCAGGAGGATGCCGCGCCCGCCGGTGGCCTCCCAGCCGAGGCTGGTGGGTTTGACGGGCGTGCGCGGTGAGGCGTCGGTGACGACGACGCGCAGCCGGTGGTTGATCAGCGTGAGGTCGAGGCGGACCCGGCCGTCGGTGTGCACGAGGGCGTTGGTGACCAGTTCGGAGACGACGAGCAGCGGGACGTCCATGGCGTCCCGGGGCACACCCCAGGCGCGCAGGGCGCGCCGGGTGAAGCGGCGGGCGTGACCGGCGGCCTCGGGGACCCGCCACACCGTCCAGCCCTCGCGCAGCGGCCGGACGGCCATGCCGTCGTAGCGCATCAGCAGCAGCGCCACGTCGTCGCCGCGGTGGGCGCCGCCGAGCAGCGCGTCGGCGACCAGACCGAGGTGGGCGGGGTCGGAGACGGCGAGTTCCGAGGCGAGCCGGTCCAGGCCGGCGTCGATGTCGGAGTCGGCGGACTCCACCAGCCCGTCGGTAGTCAGCGCCACCACGGTGCCGGGCAGCAGCCGCAGCGGGGTCATCGGGAAGTCGGCCTGGGTCAGCACGCCGAGCGGCGGCCCGCCTTCACCTTCGACGATGTCGGTGACGCCGTCCGGGTGACGCAGCACGGGCGGCGGGTGCCCGGCTCGCACGCACCAGGCGGTGCCCGCCTCCATGTCGAGGTCGACGTAGCAGCAGGTGACGAAGAGGTCGGTCTCCAGCTCCATCAGCAGCCGGTTGGCGTGGGAGACGACGACGTCCGCCGGGTGGCCCTCGGCGGCGTAGGCGCGCAGCGCGGTGCGCATCTGGCCCATGAGGGTGGCGGCGGCGGTGCTGTGGCCCTGCACGTCGCCGATGACCAGGGCGACGTGGTTGTCCGGCAGCGGGATCACGTCGTACCAGTCGCCGCCCACCTCCAGGCCCGCGGTGGCCGGGAGGTAGCGGGCGACGGCGACGCCGCCGGGGAGCTTGGGCAGGCGGCGCGGGAGGAGCTGGCGCTGGAGCATGCCGACGAGTTCGTGCTCGGCGTCGAAGGCGTGGGCCCGCATCAGGGCCTGGCCGACCAGGCCGGCGGAGGCGGTCAGCAGGGCGCGCTCGTCGGCGCCGAAGTCGTGCGGGGTGTCCCAGCCGATGAGGCAGGCGCCGGCCATGCGGCCCGCGGCGGGCAGGGGCAGGACGGCGAGGCCGCCGGGGCCGACCTCGGCGAGGGCGGGTTCCAGGGGGGTGCCGGCGGGCCAGATCCGCGCCCGGCCCTCGCGCAGCGCCGCGGCGAGGGTGGGCATGGCCCGCACCGGCGCGTCGGGCCATTCGGTGCGCCACTCCAGTCGCCACAGCTCGGGCCAGGAATCCGGTTCCGGCGGGTCGAGGACGGTGACGACGAGGCGGTCCCCCTCCAGTTCGGCGAGGGCCATCCGGTCGGCGTGCAGCGGTCGGCGCAGGGCGGCGACGACGGCCTGGCTGACGTCGCGGACGGTGCCGGCGGTGGCGAGGGCCGCGGCCAGACGCTGGACGCGGGCGACGTCGGTGACCTCGGGCCGCAGCGTGGACACGTCGGCGACGGTGCCGACCAGGCGGGCCGGGCGGCCCTCGCCGCCGGGCAGCAGATGGCCGCGCAGCCGCAGCCAGCGGGGCGGTCCGGCGGGCTGCAGGACCCGGAACTCCAGCTCCCGTTCGCCGATGGTCATGTGGTCGGCCTCCACGACCGACATCAGCGCGGGCAGGTCCTCGGGAACGGTCAGGCCGAGCAGGGTCTCCACGCGGCCGTCGAACTCGTCGCGGGTCACCCCGAACAGCTCCAGGATCTCGTCGCCCACGTCGGCCCGCCCGGTGTCCATCGCGAGGGTGAAGGAGTCCGCGCGGGGCACGCCGACCTCGTGGGGCACGGGTGGGCCGGGGGGCCGGGTGACCGCCTCGGCGACGAGTTCCAGGCAGGTTCGGCCGTCCGGGTCGAAGCCGTCGGGGCGCTCGGTGACGGCCAGCAGGCAGCCGCCGGTCTCGTCGGGCACCGGCAGGGCCGCGACATGGACGTCGCCGGACGGCATGCGCCGCGACTCGGCGCGGTCGGCCAGCTCCTCCGGCCCCAGCCACACCGGCCTTCCCCCGCGCTGCGCCTCGGCGGCCGGGGAACCGCCGTCCAGGGTGTAGCTCTCCCGCAGCCCGTAGACGGTGCGGGGCACGCCGGCCGACTCCGCCAGGCTGAGCATGTCACTGTTCTCCACGGCGACGTACACGCCGGCGAAGGAGGCGCCCGCGAAGACCAGGGCCTGTTCCAGCACCCGCCGAGTCCGCTCGGGCGAGAGGGGTCCTTCCGTGATCGCCCTGAGGGCGGCCTCGACGCGGGGCGTCCTCGTCCCGCGTCCTGTCGCACCCTGACTGACCACGTCCGCAATTACAGCGCGTATGGGGCGTGCGCGCAGCCCCTGGGACCGTTCGGTGCAGCCGCGTGCGCGCACCCGGCTGCCGCCGTGGGCCCGTTCGACGGCAGCCTGGCATATGCCCAGGTCTGTCGGGGTACCCGGGCGTTCCGGCATCGGTCGGCGCCGGTGCGCTCCGTCGTGTGCGCCGGGCAGTGACATGGCCGAGCGCCCCGCGCGGGCGGCCCGGGCGAGGAGATGATCGCGTGCGTGACGAGCAGACCCCGCGGCGGGCGACCGCCATCGCCGGCCCGCCGGCCGACGGGCCCCTGCTGTCGTCCGCGCTGCGGTCGCTGATGGACGCGACGGGCGCCCACTCGGGCGCCATGTACCTGCTCGCGGACGGTGAGCCGGTGCTGGAGATGGCGGTGATGGCGGGGCTGCCGCGGGCGTTCGCGGCGCCCTGGGAGCGGGTGGGCCTGAACACGCCGGTCCCGGTGGCCGTGGCGGCCCGCGAGCGGCGTCTGGTGTGGGTGGACGGCGAGGAGGAGATGGCCCACAGCTATCCGCGCATCGCGGTGGTGCTGCCGTACCCGTTCGCGCTGGCGGCGCTGCCGGTGGCGACCGAGGACCGGCTGTACGGCGCCGTCTTCGTGACGTGGCCGGGCACGCGTCCGCTGGAGCTGTCGGAGCGGGAGCGCCGGGAGCTGGTGGAGGGCTGCGACCGGCTGGCGCGGCTGCTGGAGGCCGCGGCGGCGGAGAACCGCTCCCCGCGTGCCGGGACGGACCTGCCGGGCCGGGTGCCCGTGTCGGGCGCCGCCGACTCGCTCGGCACGATGGAGGCGGCCCGGATGGTCGCCCGGCTGCCGTACGGGATGTGTTCGCTGGACGTGCACGGCCGGATCGGCTTCGCCAACGAGGCCGCGGGCGAGCTGCTCGGTGTGCCGGCCGACCGGCTGCCGGGCACCCGGCTGTGGGCGTCGGTGCCGTGGCTGGACGACCCGGTGTACGAGGAGCGTTACCAGGCCGCGCTGGTCAGCCAACGGCCGACCTCCTTCGTGGCGCTGCGGCCGCCCGCCGACTGGCTGTCGTTCCGGCTCTATCCCGACACGACGGGGCTGACCGTGCGGATCGCGCGTGCCCCGTCGGTCGCCGGGCCCGGGCGGTGGCCGGTGGGCCCCGCCGCCACGGAGCAGCACCCGCTGGTGACGATCGCGCAGGCGCTCAACATCGCGGGGGCGCTGACCGAGACGGTGGGGGTGCAGGACGTGGTGCGGCTGGTCGCGGACCAGATCGCGCCGGCCGTGGGGAGCAGGGCGCTGGCACTGCTCGCGGCACGGGCGGGACGGCTGCACGTGCTGGGGCACCACGGGTATCCGGACCCGCGGGCCCTGGAGCGGTGCGACGGGACGCCGCTGAGCACGCGCTCCCCGGGGGCCCAGGCGCTGACCAGCGGGGTGCCGGCGTTCTTCGACTCGTGGGAGCAGTTGGAGCGGCTGTACCCGGAGCGGCACGCGGCATCGGACGGCTTCGCGGCCTGGGCCTACCTGCCGTTGATCGCCTCGGGACGGCCGGTGGGCGCGTGCGTGCTGGCGTACGCGGAGCCGCACGTCTTCTCCACCCACGAGCGGGCGGTGCTGAGCAGTCTGGCCGGGCTGGTCGCGCAGGCGCTGGACCGGGCGCTGCTGTACGACGCCAAGCACCGGCTGGCGCACGGGCTGCAGCAGGCGCTGCTGCCCCACTCGCTGCCGGAGGTGCCGGGTTTCGAGGCCACCGCCCGCTATCTGCCGGCCACCCGGGGCATGGACATCGGCGGTGACTTCTACGACCTGGTGGCCACTCCCCCGCCGGCGGCGGTGATCGGGGACGTCCAGGGGCACAACGTGACGGCGGCGGGTCTGATGGGGCAGGTCCGTACGGCTGTCCGGGCGTACACGGCCGTCGGCCAGGAGCCCGGTGAGGTGATGCGCAGCACCAACCGGCTGCTCGTCGACCTCGGCTCCGACCTGTTCGCGAGCTGTCTGTACCTGAGGCTCCTCCCGCGGCGCGGGCGGGCGCTGATGGCGCGGGCCGGGCATCCGCCGCCGCTGCTGCGTGACGCCGACGGGCGGGTGCGGGTGCTGGACCTCCCGGGTGGGCCGCTGCTGGGCATCGACGGCACCGCGTCCTACCCGACGACCGAGGTCGGCCTGCCGCCCGGCTCTCTGCTCGTGCTGTACACGGACGGGCTGGTCGAGAGGCCGGGCACGGACATCGAGGAGGCGGTGGCCGTCCTTGCCCGGCGGCTGGCGGTGTCGGGCGACCGGCCGCTGGAGGAGGTCGCCGACCGGCTGGTGGGACATCACGCGGTGGCGGAGGAACGGCTGGACGATGTGGCGTTGCTGCTCCTGCGGGCGCGGGCCGACGGCACGGAGTGATCCGGGGCCCGTCGCAGGGCGTGCCCCGCGGGTGCCGGGCCCGGGGCCGGGCACGCGGGTACCGGTGCCCTGTGACGCAGTGTCCCGCGGGCCGCGTCACAGGGCCGTGGCCGAGGCGTCTAGCGCGTCGTCACGGCGTTCTGGTCGGCGCCGCCGCGGGCCCGGCCGCCGCCGGTCCGATCACCGCCGGCCTGGCCGCCACCCGCCTGGTCGTCGCCGGCCTGACCCCCGCCGGCCTCGTTGCCGCCCGCCTGGTCGCCTGCCTGGTCGCCTGCCTGGTTGTCCCCCGCCTGATTCCCGCCGGCCTGGTCGCCGCCGGCCTGGTCACCGGCTCCCGCGCCGCCCTGGGCGCCGTTGTCGCCGAGGGTCGCGCCGACCGCCGCGAGGGCGGTGGTGACGGGCTGGAAGAAGGTCTCACCGCCGTTCGTGCAGTCGCCGCTGCCACCGGAGGTCAGCCCGATCGCGAGGCCGTCCTGGGTGAAGAGGGAGCCGCCGCTGTCACCCGGTTCGGCGCAGACGTTCGTCTGGATGAGGCCGGTGACGGTGCCCTCGGGGTAGTTCACGGTGGCGTTCAGGCCGAGCACCTGGCCGTTGGCCAGGCCGGTGGTGCTGCCCATCCGGAAGACCTGCTGGCCGACGGTCGCGTCGGCGGCCCGGAGGATGGGGACGCGCTGGTTGCCGACGTCGACATCGCTGGGCGCCTGGGTGTTCGGGTCGTCGTACTTCACCAGGGCGAAGTCACCGGCGCCGGGGAAGGTGGCCTGGTCGACGGTGGCGATCGGCTGCCCGTTCGCGGAGTCCGACCACCGCTCGGCGGCGACGCCGCAGTGACCGGCCGTCAGGAAGGCGGGACTGCCGTCGCCGGCCACCACGTTGAAGCCGAGGGAGCAGCGTGATCCGGCGCTGAAGATGGCGTCGCCGCCGGAGACGAGGGGCTTGAAGGTGCCGGACGACTTCTTGAGGGTCGCCATGCCGGAACCGAGGCTCCGGACGGTGCTCTCCAGCCGGTTCCACTTGCCGCCGGTGACGGTGCTGTCGGCGGTGACGAGGATCTTGTTGGTCCTGGGGTCGACGGCCCAGGCGGTGCCCGCGATGGCGGCCCGGCTCTCCAGGGTGTGCGCGGCCGACTCCAGTTCGGCGGTGCTGTTCTCGACCTGGCGGACGGTGGCGCCTGCCCGCTCTGCCCGGTCGATGACGCTGCCGTCGGCGCCGTCGGCGACGTTGACCACGAGCCGTCGGCTGCCGCTGTCGTAGTAGGAGCCGGCGAAGGCGTCGCCGAGCAGCCGCTGTACCTGGACGGCGACCTCCGACGCGTCCGCCGCCTTGAGGGTCTTCGGCGCGGCCGAGGCGCCGCCGTCCTGGGAGGCGTTGGCGTTGGGCAGCAGCAGCGCCGCGGCTCCGAGCGCCGCCACACCGCCCACCGCTATCGCGGCCTTGCGCTTCGGCATTCGCTTGTGACTCAACTTCTCGACCTCCTGGGGGGAACGGGGTCTGCTGCCCTGCGGCAGCTCCGTACAGCGGCGCCTGGTCGGCCGTTGGTACGAGGGAGGCGCGCGGTGCGTTCAATTCCGTTTTTCGGCGCGCGGTCCGAGCCCTCGCGATCCGGCCATCCCACGGTCCCTGCCGAAGGTCTGACGCACCGCCCCGCGCGCCGGTGCGGCGGGGCGACGGCCGACGGCCCGCAGGACTGCGGTGACCGCCCCGGATGTCCTGAACGCATCGGTGACCGGCCGGCCGGTCCGGCGCCCGGTGCGCGACGTTCGGTGACCGTTCCCTGACGGAACGTCGCGCACGAGGAGCGGAATGACCGCTTCAGGGAATCTGCACACCGATTGCCCACCGGGGTCACCGCGGTCGGCACTCCTGCACAACTCCGCGACGGCGACCGCGCCTTTGGGACGGGAGTGCCGGTTTCGCCGCGCCGACGTCCCGCGCTCGTCCGAGCGGAGCCGGCCCGAGCTGTGAAGAAGTCGCCGCCAAGCCGTGCCCACACCCTCACGCTTTGACGGCGACGTGACGCAAGACCGCAGGTGGGAAGGGGCGTTGAGTGGAGTCGGCGGCCGGGGACCTGCTTTGATCCATCGCACCGCGGGGGTCCGCCAGACACCCGCGCTCCCCCTTTGTGAAAGACCCTGATGATCCATAGGAAGGGAAGTTCCTCATGAACTCCACCCCCCAGGTCGAGACCGCCGAGATCTCCGACGCCGACCTCGACAACGTCTCCGGCGGCCTGTCCGTGAACGCCCTGGGCACCGTCACCGGCCTGGTGGACGGCATCGCCCCGGTCAACGGCCTGGTCGACACGGCCGTCGGCACCGTCGAGGGTGTCACCGGTCTGAACACGGCGCCGGTCACCAACCTGGTCGCCGGTCTCTGATCGCGCCCGCGTCATCGTCGAGTCCCGGAGCCGCCTCCCGGCTCCGGGACTCTTCGGTGCCCCGGCCCACGTCGTGCCGTCGCAGAGGAGGTTCCATGCAGTTCCGCCAACAGGCCCTCGCCAAGCTCCAGTCGCCGGAGGAGCTCGACCTCCCGGTGCGGCTGGCCCGCCCGCAGGGCCGGCTGGTGCTGGCCGTGACCGTCGTCGCGCTGGCGGCCGCGTCCCTGTGGGCGGTCACCGGCTCGGTCACCGCCACGGTCGGCGCGCCCGCCGTCCTCACCCACGGCCAGGGCAGCTACATCCTGCAGAGCCCGGCCGCCGGCCAGGTCACCGCCGTCCTGGCGGAGGAGGGCGAGCGCCTGCCCGCCGACGCCCCCGTGCTGAGGGTCCGCACCGGCGAGGGCGAGGCGACCGTGCGCATGGTCGCCGCGGGCCGGATCACCACGCTCGCGGCGACGATCGGGCAGATCATCGCCACCGGCGCCGACGTGGCGGCCGTCGAGAAGGTCGCCCACGCCGACGACCCGCTGTACGCGACGGTGTACGTGCCCGCGCGGAACGCGGCGGCGATCCCGGAACACGCGGCCGTCGACCTGACCGTGCAGACGGTGCCGGCCGAGCGGTACGGGGTGCTGCGCGGCCATGTGGAGTCGGTGGACCGCACCGCCCAGTCGGCGCGGCGCATCGCGGCGTTCCTCGGCGACACCCAGCTCGGCGAGCAGTTCACCGCGGGCGGCCGCCCGGTCGCCGTGCTGGTCCGCCTGGACACCTCGGCGTCGACGAGGAGCGGTTACCGCTGGTCCTCCGAGGACGGCCCGCCGTACCCCCTCGCCTCCATGACCCTGGCCACCGGCTCGATCCGGCTGGCCGACCGGCATCCCGTCGATTGGCTGCTCCCGTGACCACCGCACGGCAGACCACCGCACGGCAGACCCGCGGCCGGCGCCGAGCGGCTCCGCCCCGGCGTGCCCTCCCCAAGGTCCGGTCCAGGGCCGTGCGCACCCCGACCGTGCTGCAGATGGAGGCCGTCGAGTGCGGTGCCGCCTCCCTCGCCATGGTCCTCGGCCACCACGGCCGGTACGTCCCGCTGGAGGAGCTGCGGATCGCCTGCGGCGTCTCCCGTGACGGCTCTCGGGCCGGCAACCTGCTCAAGGCGGCCCGCAGTCACGGTCTGACGGCCAAGGGCATGCAGATGGACCTGGCGGCCCTCGCGGAGGTCCGGGCGCCCGCGATCCTCTTCTGGGAGTTCAACCACTACGTCGTCTACGACGGCATGGGCCGCCGCCTCGGGCGGCGCGGGGTGTTCGTCAACGACCCAGGCACGGGCCGCCGCTTCGTGCCGCTGGAGGAGTTCGACGGCAGCTTCACCGGTGTGGTGCTGGTGATGGAGCCGGGCGAGGGCTTCACACGGGGCGGGCGCCGCCCGGGGGTTCTGGGCGCCCTGCCGGCCCGGCTGCGCGGCACGGCGGGCGCCCTCCCGGCGGCCGTTCTGGCGAGCCTGCTGCTGGTGCTGGTGGGCGCGGCGGTGCCGGCGCTCAGCCGGACCTACATCGACATGTTCCTGATCGACGGTCAGTCCTCCCTGCTGGGCACGCTGTTCGCGGCCATGGCCGTCTGCGTGCTGCTGACGGTGGCGCTGACCTGGTTGCAGCAGGCGAACCTGCACCACGGCCGGATCGTCTCCTCGACGCTGTCCAGCGCACGGTTCCTGCGCCATCTGCTGCGGCTGCCGGTCACGTTCTTCGCACAGCGCAGCCCGGCCGACCTCGTGCAGCGGCTGCAGTCCAACGACGCGGTGGCCGAGACCCTGGCCCGCGATCTGGCGGCGGCGGGCGTGGACGCGGTGGTGGTGGTCCTGTACGCGCTGCTGCTGTACACCTACGATCCCCAGCTGACGTTCGTCGGCATCGGGGTGGCGCTGCTGAACGTCGTGGCGATGCGGGTGGTGGTGCGGCTGCGGGCGACCCGTACGGCCAAACTGCGCGCGGACACCGCGCGGCTCACCAACACGGCGTACACGGGTCTGCAGCTGATCGAGACGATGAAGGCGACCGGCGGCGAGGACGGCTACTTCCGCAAGTGGGCCGGCCAGCACGCCACCACGTTGGAGGAGCAGCAGCGGCTGGGAGTGCCGAGCGCCTGGCTGGGGGTGGTGGCGCCGACGCTGGCGACGCTGAACAGCGCGCTGATCCTGTGGATCGGCGGCATGCGGGCGATCGAAGGCCATCTCTCGGTGGGTCTGCTGGTCGCCTTCCAGGCCCTGGTCGCCCGGTTCACCGCTCCGCTGACGCGGCTGAACGGCGTGGCGGGCCGCATCCAGGACTTCGCGGCGGACGTGGCCCGGCTGAAGGACGTGGAGAACTTCCGGGCCGACCCGCGCTACGACCGCCGCGGCGAGGCGGACTCGACGCGCCGGCTGCACGGGCACGTCGAGCTGGAGAACGTCACCTTCGGCTACAGCCCGCTGGACAAGCCGCTGCTGACCGGTTTCGACCTGACGGTCGGGCCGGGCCGCCAGGTGGCGCTGGTGGGCGGCTCCGGCAGCGGCAAGTCGACGGTCTCCCGGCTGATCGCGGGGCTCTACACCCCCTGGGAGGGGGTCGTCCGCATCGACGGGCAGCGCCTGGAGGACATTGCGCGCGGTGCGCTGGCCGCCTCGGTGGCCTTCGTCGACCAGGACGTCTTCCTGTTCGAGGGCACCGTCCGCGACAACGTGGCGCTCTGGGACCCGTCGATCCCGGACGACGCGGTGGTGGAGGCGCTGCGGGACGCGGCGCTGTACGACGTGGTGACGCGCCGGCCGGGCGGCATCCACGGCAAGGTCGAGCAGGACGGCCGGAACTTCTCCGGCGGGCAGCGCCAGCGCCTGGAGATCGCGCGGGCCCTGGTGCGCCGGCCGAGCGTCCTGGTGCTCGACGAGGTGACCAGCGCGCTGGACGCGGAGACCGAGCTGGTGGTCATGGACAACCTGCGCCGGCGCGGCTGCGCGTGCGTGGTGATCGCGCACCGGCTCAGCACCGTGCGGGACAGCGACGAGATCGTCGTCCTGCAGCACGGCACGGTCGTGGAACGCGGCCGGCACGAGGAACTGGTGGTGCGCGGCGGGGCGTACGCGGCGCTGGTCCGGGAGCGGTGAGATGACGGCCGTGTACGAGGGCGGCGCCGTCCACGACGGCGATCCGGTGCTCGCCGCGTTCGGCGGCGCGGGTACCCGGATCGACTGCGCGGGCCTCGCCCGGCTCGACCTGGAAGGGCCGCAGACGTTGTGGCTGGTGGCGTCCGGGGCGCTGGACCTGTTCGCGGTGGACGCCGGACATCAGGGGCACTGGCACCACCTGGGCCGGCTGGAGCCGGGCTGTCTGCTGCTCGGCCCGGTCGCCGGCCCCCGGCACACGCTGGTCGCCCGCCCGGTGCGGGACTGCGTGGTGCACCGGGTCGGGCTGCGTGAGCTGTACTCGCCCGCACCGGCCGGGACCTGGGTGTACGACGAGTACGGCACCGCCCGGTGCGTTCCGCCCGCGGCGAGCGCGCTGGAGCACGCGCTCGCGCTGGGAGTCGGCCGTGGCCTGTCGGTGCTGTTCGAGGCCCCGGTGGCCGGGCAGGACCCGGCGGCGGTCGCGGACGACGACGTGTTCTGGATGCAAGTGCCGCCGGGCGGTGTGCAGTACGGGTCGCTGTACGGTGCGGAGGCCGCCGCCGACCTGCTGATGGACCCGGCGGTGTGGCAGGGCATGGTCGATCAGCAGTACCGGCTGCTGACCGCGCTGGACCGCTGGATCGAGCAGCTGGAGCGCACCCACGAAAGCCGTGCGGCCGCCGGGATCAGGGCGGGCGAGGCGGTGAGGGCGCGGGCCGACCGCACTCTGCTGGCCTCGATCGGCCGGTCACCGGTCAAGCGCCCCACGGCCGCCGACGCCGACGCCACGTACGCGGCATGCGGCCTGGTCGCCCGGGCGGCCGGGATCAGCCTCGCCGAACCGGCGCGCACGGGGGCGGACGGCGACCGGCTCGATCCGGTGGAGCGGATCGCCCTCGCCTCCCGGGTGCGCACCCGTGCGGTCCGGCTGCGGGACCGCTGGTGGCGGGAGAACGTGGGCCCGCTGGTGGGCCGGCGGGCGCTGTCGGGCGCGCCGGTCGCACTGCTGTGGCGGCGCGGCGGCTACGTCGCGGTCCATCCCTCGACGGGGCGGGAGACCCCGGTGGAGAAGGCCAACGCGGCCGAGTTCGAGCCGCGCGCGGTGATGTTCTACCGGCCGCTGCCGGACCGGCCGCCGAGTCCCCTGCGGCTGGCGCGGTTCGTGCTGCGCGGCACGGGCGGTGACCTGGCCAACCTGCTGCTGAGCGGGCTGGTGACGGTGGCGGTCGGGGCGCTGGTGCCGATCGCGACGGGCAAGGTGCTCGGCGAGTACGTCCCGAGGGCGCAGGCCGGCCCGATCACCTGGCTCTGCCTGGCGGTGATGGTCGGCGGCGTGGTCGCGGCGGCGTACACGCTGCTGCAGAACCTGACCATCCTGCGGCTGGAGGGCCGGGTGGAAGCGACGCTCCAACCAGCCGTGTGGGACCGGTTGTTGCGGTTGCCCACCGCCTTCTTCGCCCAGCGGTCCACGGGTGAGCTGGCCAGTGCCGCCATGGGGGTCAGCTCGATCCGCCGGCTGCTGGCGGGCCTCGGGCCGTCGGTGGCGCAGTCCCTCACCGTCGGCGCGATGAACGTGGGCCTGCTGCTGTGGTACAGCGTGCCGATGGCACTGGTGGCGATCGGCATGCTGGTCGTGATCGCGGCGGTGTTCCTGGTGCTCGGGCTGTGGCAGGTGCGCTGGCAGCGGCGGCTGGTCACGCTCACCAACAAGCTGAACAACCAGGCGTTCCAGACCCTGCGCGGGCTGCCGAAGCTGCGGGTGGCGGCGGCCGAGAACTACGCCTACGCCGCCTGGGCCGCCCAGTTCGCGCGCAGCCGCGAACTGCAGCAGCGGCTGGGCCGGATCAGGAACCTGAACGCGGTGCTGGGCTCGGTGTACCTGCCGCTGTCCTCGCTGCTGATGTTCATGCTGCTGGCAGGTCCGGCGCGCGGCGCGCTGTCCGCGGCCGAGTTCCTCACCTTCACCACGTCGGTGACGATGCTGCTGACCTCGGTGACATCGCTGACCGGCGCGTTCGTGTCGGCGGTGGCCGCGCTGCCGCTGTACGAGGAGATCCGGCCGGTGCTGGAGGCGGCGCCCGAGGTGCGCCCGGCGAGCACCCGGCCGGGTCCGCTGTCGGGGGCGGTGGAGGCGCGGCGGCTGTCGTTCCGGTACTCCGACGACGGGCCGCTGGTGCTGGACGACGTCTCCCTCGACGTGCGGCCGGGGGAGTTCGTGGCGGTCGTCGGACCGAGCGGGTGCGGCAAGTCGACGCTGCTGCGGCTGCTGATCGGCTTCGACCGGCCGGTGTCGGGCAGTGTGCTCTACGACGGTCAGGACCTGGCCGCCCTGGACCAGTCGGCGGTGCGCCGGCAGTGCGGGGTGGTGCTGCAGCACGCGCAGCCGTTCACCGGCTCGTTGATGGAGGTCATCTGCGGCACCGAGTCCTACAGTCCCGAGGAGGTGATGGCGGCGGCCGAGCTGGCGGGTCTCGCGGAGGACATCCGGCGGATGCCGATGGGCCTGCACACCATCGTCTCGGGCAGCGGATCGGTCTCGGGCGGGCAGCGCCAGCGGCTGATGATCGCGCAGGCGCTGATCCGGCGCCCGCGGATCCTCTTCCTCGACGAGGCGACCAGCGCCCTGGACAACGAGACGCAGCGCGTCGTCATCGAGTCCACCCGTAAGATCCAGGCCACTCGGGTGGTCATCGCGCACCGCCTGTCCACGGTGCTGGACGCCGACCGCGTCGTCGTCATGGAGCGCGGCAGGATCATCCAACAGGGCACCCCGGCACGGCTTCTCGCGGACACCGGGGGCCGTCTGCACGAACTGGTGCGGCGCCAACTCGCTTAGCGTGGGCGGCCGGTTTCACGCCCGGCGGCCGCCGTGAGGGGCAGGAAGGGCGCCGTCTGGGTACTCGCCCGTCCATGAGAATCAGTGTGGTGGACGTGGGATCGAACACGGTCCGGCTGGTGGTGGCGGACGCCACGGGCGGGGTGCCGTTGCCGGTGCACACGGTCAAGTGGCGGCTGAGGCTGTCGGAGCTGGTCCGGCCGGGGGAGCCCATCCCCGAGGAGGCCGTGGAACGGCTGGTCGACGCGGTCGGGGCGGCGGACCGTACGGCGGCTCGGTGGGGTGCGGCGGGGCCGCTGGCGTTCGCGACCGCGGTCGTGCGGGGCGCGCCGAACCGCACGGAGGTGCTGCGCGCGGTGCGGGAGCGTACCGAGGTGGCGCTGTGCACCCTGCCGGGCGAGGTGGAGGCCGAGCTGACGTTTCTGGGGGCACGGCGCTGGATGGGGTGGCGGTCGGGTCCGTTGACCCTGCTGGACATCGGCGGCGGCTCCTTCGAAGTGGCTTTCGGCCGGGGGCGGTTGCCCGATTTCGTGGCGGCGCTGCCGCTCGGCGCGGGCCGGCTCACCCATGAGTTCCTGCTCGCGGAGGACCCTCCCGACCCGGAAACGCTCCGGGCGCTGCGCCGCAAGCTGCGGCACGAACTGCGGGACGCCGCGGCCCGGATCCGCTGGGAGGGACCGCGCACGGCGGTGGCCACCTCCCGCACCTTCCAGCAGCTGGGCCGGCTGTGCGGGACGGCGCCCGGCCGGCACGGCCCCTTCGTGGAGCGGACTCTGTACCGGCGCGACCTGGGGCGGGCGGTCGAACGACTGTCCCTGCTGTCGGCGAAGGAGCGGGCGGCGCTGCCTGGGATCTCCGCGCCGCGCGCCGCACAGAGCCTGGCCGGCGCGGTGATCGGGCACACGGCGATGAAGCTGACGGGGCTGAAGTCGGTGACGCTCTGCCCCTGGGCGCTCCGGGAAGGGGTGCTGTTGCGCCACATCGAGGACGGCCCGTCCTGGTGGGCGGAGGTCGGCCGGCTCTCCGACGGGGCGCTGCCCCGTGAGCCGGCACCCCTGCGGGTCGCGGGCCGCTGACCCGGCAGATCCGGGTGAAATCGAACGATCAGGAGAGGAGCAGCACGTGTCCGAGCAGAAGAACCCCCGGGAACCGTCCGAGACGGCGCTGGAGGAGGTCATGCGGGAACTGTCGGAGGCCGCGCACCGCGTCACCGACCCGGAGGACGAGCCGGGCCGGGACGGCGGTGAGGCGGGCGAGGCGATCACGCCCAACGTCCGCGCCCAGGAGGAGTCCCAGGGCGACGGGGGCCGGCCCTAGCCGGGCGGCGCTCCCAGCGGACGTTCCGCGAGGGCCCGGGCCACGCCGTGGAGGTTGGCGGCCATGGCCCGGCCCGTGCGGTCGGACCGTTCGTGGCCGCGCTCGTCGTCGAGGTAGTCCGGGCCGGGCCCGGGGCCCAGGTGCCAGTAGGTCCAGGCCTGGCCGGGGACGGTGTAGCCGATGTCGGCGAGCGCCCCGGAGATCTCGCTGATGACGTGGTGGGCGCCGTCCTCGTTGCCGGTGACGACCACGCCGGCCACCCGGTTGTAGGCGACCGGCCGGCCCTCGTCGTCCGTCTCGGACATCATGGCGTCCATCCGTTCCAGGACGCGCTGCGCGACGGAGGAGGGCCGGCCGAGCCAGGTCGGCGAGGCGACGACGAGGATGGCGCTGGACAGCAGCTTGTCGTGGACGCGGGGCCACATGTCGCCGTCGTGCACCGCCTCGCTGGTCACACCGGGGGCGATGTCCAGGTCGACGGCCCGCACCACGTCGACCTCCACGCCGTCCTTCTCCAGCTGGTCGGTCACGACGCGGGCCAGCGCCTCGGTGTTGGAGGAGTCGGGCGACCTCTTGAGAGTGCAGTTGATCACGAGTGCCTTCATGCCGCCCCGGGTACCCACCGCACATGACCTACGACCATCGGGATCCCGTCCTGCCCCCGGCCCGGGGTCCGGTCTCCGCGGCCGTCGAGCGGTACCTGACGGGTGACGGCCCGCCGCCGTCCCCCGCGGCCGCGGCGGCCGCCCCGCCGTACGACGACGACCTGCAGCTGGCCCTGTACCTCTGCTACGAGCTGCACTACCGGGGTTTCGCGGGAGTTTCCGGCGACCGGGAGTGGGATTGCGCGCTGCTGCGGGTCCGGGCCGCGCTGGAGGACCGTTTCCTGACCGCGCTGCGCGCCGACGTACCGGCCCGTGCGAGCGTCGACGACGCGCTCGCCGAGCTGCTGGTGGAGCCGGTCGAGGGCGACGGGGTCAGCCATTTCCTGCGGGACGAGGGCACCTTGGAGCAGTTGCGGGAGTACGCGGCGCTGCGTTCGGTGTACCACCTGAAGGAGGCCGACCCGCACGCCTGGGTACTGCCGCGGCTGTGGGGCCGGGCGAAGGCGGCCATGGCCGCCGTGGAGTACGACGAGTACGGCGGCGGCCGCGCCGACCGGGTCCACGCGGTGCTGTTCGCCGACCTGATGGCGGACCTGGGCCTGGACACCGCGTACGGCCGCTATCTGGACGCCGCGTGCGCCGAGGTCCTCGCCACGGTGAACCTGATGTCCCTGTTCGGGCTGCACCGATCGCTGCGGGGGGCGCTGGTGGGCCATTTCGCGGCGGTCGAGATCACCTCGTCGCCCGGTTCCCGGCGGCTCGCCGACGCGCTGCGCCGTACCGGGGCGGGGCCGGCGGCGGTGCGTTTCTACGACGAGCACGTGGAGGCGGACGCGGTGCACGAGCAGGTGGTCCGGCACGAGGTGATCGCCGGTCTGCTCGGGGCGGAGCCCGGGCTGGCGCCCGACGTGGCGTTCGGGATCGACGCCACCGGCCTGCTGGAGGGCCGGCTGGGCGACCGGCTGCTCACCGCGTGGCGCTCCGGCCGTTCGGCACTGCGGCTGCGGCCGGAGCCGGTCCCGGGATGACCGGAACCACCTGAACAGACCATATTTCCTTTTTGTCCGGGTACTGGGATCGGATGAATCCGTTGGCACCCCCGGGCGTCTACGCACCGCAGGAGGACACCGCCCTCCTCGCCGGAGCTCTCTCCCACGAACCGCTCCCCGAGGACGCGGACGTCCTCGACGTCGGCACCGGCACCGGCGCGCTGGCCCTCGCAGCGGCCCGGCGCGGCTCCCGCGTCACCGCCGTCGACGTCTCCCGGCGCGCGGTGTGGACCGCTCGGCTGAACGCGCTGCGGGCCGGGCTGCCGATGCGCATCCGGCACGGCGACCTCTTCGATCCGGTACGCGGACGGGCCTTCGACCTGATCCTCGCCAACCCGCCGTACGTCCCCGCCCCGCCCTCCGACGGCGCCGTGCCGCACGGTCCGGCGCGGGCCTGGGACGCGGGACGCGACGGGCGCCTGCTGCTGGACCGGATCTGCCGCGAGGCGCCGGCCCTGCTGCACCCCGGCGGGGTCCTGCTGCTGGTGCACTCCGGGCTGAGCGATCCCGGCCGGACCCTGACGCACCTGCGGGCATCCGGCCTGAAGGCGTCGGTGACCCTGCGGCGGCGCGTTCCGTTCGGGCCCGTCCTGCGGGAGCGCTCGGCGTGGCTGCGGGAGCGGGGGCTGCTGCCCGCCGACGAGGAGAGGGAAGAGCTGGTGGTCGTCCGTGCCGAACTCCCCCGCTGACCGCCCCCGCCGGATCGCCGCGCGACGCCGGGGCCCGCTACTGGTGGAAGGCCCCGTGGAGATCGAGCTGGAGGACGGCACGGTCGTCTCCAGCGACCGGTTCCGGGTGGCGGTGTGCACCTGCGGCCGCAGCCGGCGTTTCCCCTGGTGCGACACCAGTCACCGGGACCGGGCTCCCGCCCGACGGCGGGAGTGAGCCGCGCACACGAATGACCCCAGGGGTCGGACAGGCGGCCCCACTCCGCCCGTCCGACCCCTGGGCAACGAGATCGCTGCGGTCCCGTGTCAGGACTCGCACTCCCCAGTCACGAGCCTCTCGCGGCACTCACGGGGAACCACGCGATCCCGGTCTCTAGAACGCGAAGAGGCTGCTGCCGCTCGCGTTCATCAGGCACTCGTTGGCAAAAGTGCGCTCGTAGGAGACCCGCAGACCCTGCCAGACACCGTCGACGGTGACGACCACGGGCGCGTACTCCCTGGTGCAGATGGCGGGCCCGGGCTCCGCCAGCGCGTCCAGATCGCCGTCGGCGGCGCGCAGTTCGGCGCAGGCCGAGGCCGGCGCCGGATGCGTACCGGAGGACGTCGGCGCGCAGCTCAGGGTGACGGCTCGGGACGGGTTCACCTGGGCCGCGCTCTCGCCGTGGCCCATGGTCAGCACCAGGGCGGACGGGGCGTAGAGCGAGTCGGTGGCGGCGACCGCGCTCCCGGCCAGGGGAGCGCAGACGGCGGTGGCCGTCAGGGCCAGGGTCGCCGCCCAACGCGCGGTGTTCCGCATTGTGTGCATCCTTCCGCTGAAGTTCGAGGGTGGGCCGGCCCGCACCTGTGGGTGCCGGACGCGGCGAGCGCGAGTCTGCCGAGTCCGCGGCGGAAACTCACATCGACCCCACGGGTTTCAGTAACCTTGCGTATTGAATCAGTGGCGCGAAGTCACGGAGTTCGAACGTTCAAACCCCGGAACCAGGCGGCTCCCGCTCCGCCCGATCAGCCACCTGGCCGAAAACCCTATGCTCGTTAATCGTCCTGAAACATTCAGCTTCCGCCCTCCGGGGACCACTTGGCGACCCCTTGCGTTCATGGACCTGCGCGGTAATGGTCATTACATGACCATGAGCGAGCCGACGAGCGGGCGGGGCGAGGCGGTGCGCGGCTGGTTCGCCGACCATGTGCCGCACGGCCTGTTCGACGAGCTGACCGAGGTGCGCGTCGACCGCGAGGAGATCACCGTGATCGGGCGGATCCCCGCACCCCCGCTCGCCGCCGGGACACCCGCCGCGGAGCGCGTCGTGGCGGTCGAGGCCCGGGTCCAGGAGTTCCGGGAGCGCACCCGGCAGAGCCGCACCGCCGTCGCCCGCGAGGCGCGGCAGCGCTTCGGCCGGACGGTGTCGTGGGGCGTCGACTGCGCCGGGGAGCGGGTCCTGTTCGCCCCGCTGACCACACCGGTGATGACACGGTTGCGGCAGCCCGAGCGCCAGGTGCTGGACACCCTGATCGCCGGGGGCGTCGCCCGCAGCCGCAGCGACGCGCTCGCCTGGTGTGTCCGGCTGGTGGGCCGCCACACCGGCGACTGGCTCACCGACCTGCGCTCCTCGCTGGAGGAGGTACGCCGGGTGCGGGAGCGGGGCCCGGACGTGGAACACCCCTACGGCGCGAGGGCGGACGGTCGGCGAGCCGGCAAGGACGCGTCGGCGGGTGACGGCGCCGGGTGACCGCGCGGGTGAGTGCGGCGGGCGAGTGCGGCGCATGACCGCTCCGGCATCCCTGCCGGAGGCCGTCGGCCGGACCGGCCCCTCGGGGCGCGGCGGCGGGGACCGGTCACGAGCGGGCGCACGGAGCCGGTAGCCCCCGGACACCGGGCAGCACGACTCCCGTCGGGATCTGGCGCCCCGGTCCCGCATACCCGCCGGTATGGTCGGGCGCGGCGCATGCTCGACGACGAGAGGCGGGACGGCCCCATGGCCAGGCACTGGGCGGACTTCCAGTACGAGATCTACCTCAACGGCATGACGGGTGCGGTGCCCCGGCTGCCCACCGAACTGGGCCGTCTCGAAGAACTCACCGAGCAGCGGCTCGGACCGGGTCCGGTCGGCTATGTGGCGGGCAGCGCCGGCGACGGGAGCACCGCGCGGGCGAACCTGGCGGCCCTGGAGCGGCGCAGGATCGTGCCGCGCATGCTGCGCGACGTGCGCGAGCGGGATCTCTCGGTGGAGGTGCTGGGCCGCACACTGCCCGCGCCGCTGGCGCTCGCCCCGATCGGCGTGCTGTCGATCATGCATCCGGAGGCGGAGCCGGCCGCCGCCCGGGCCGCCGCCGCGCAGGGCGTGCCGTTCGTGTTGTCCTCGGCGTCCAGCACACCGATGGAGCAGGTCGCCGAGGCGATGGGGGACGCCGAGCGCTGGTTCCAGCTGTACTGGTCCAAGGACCGCGAGGTCACCCGCAGCTTCCTCGGCCGGGCGAGGGCCAGCGGGTTCTCGGTGCTGGTCGTCACGCTGGACACCCCGCTGCTGGCCTGGCGGCCGCGCGACCTGGACCAGGCGTACCTGCCGTTCCTGCACGGCGTGGGCACCGCCAACCACTTCACCGACCCGGCGTTCCGGGCGGGCCTGGCCAAGCCGGTGCACGAGGACCTCAACGCGGCCGTGCTGCATTTCGTCAACCTGTTCGCGGACCCGGGGAAGACCTGGCCGGATCTGGCGTTCCTGCGGGAGAACTGGGACGGGCCGATCGTGCTGAAGGGGATCCTGCACCCGGACGACGCCCGGCTGGCGGCGGACGCCGGGATGGACGGCGTGGTGGTCTCCAACCACGGCGGCCGGCAGGTGGCCGGCTCGGTCGCCGCCGCCGACGCGCTGCCGGGTGTGGCCCGGGCGGTCGGCGACCGGCTGACCGTGTTGTTCGACAGCGGGGTGCGCTCCGGGGACGACGTCTTCAAGGCGCTCGCCCTCGGCGCCCGGGCGGTCCTGCTGGGCCGGCCGTACGCGTACGGCCTGGCCCTGGACGGGCAGCCCGGCGTCGAGCACGTGATCCGCTGCCTGCTCGCCGAGTTCGACCTCACGCTGGCCCTGTCGGGCCACGCCCGGCCGGGCACCGTCGGTGCGGACGACCTGGTCGATGCCGGGTGACCGACCGGTCCGGGGCCGGGCGCCGACGTCAGGCGGTGCGGTCGGTCAGGCGGTGCGGTCGGTCAGGTCCACCTGCCGCGCCGACGCCCCCGCGGTACCCCTGATCGACAGCGATCCGGCGCCGGCGGCCACCGGGTCGGTCCGCCAGCGCTGCCCGGACGAGCCGTCGCGGACCTTGGCCACGAGATCGGCGCCGGCCTCCCCGCCGACGGGGGCGAGCGCGAGGGCCTCGTCCCAACGGGGCAGCAACTCGCCCTGCACGGTGAGGTCGTAGCGGACGTCGTCACCCCGGGCGGAGTCCGGCTCGGCACACGCGCCGAGGATCACCACCCCGGCGTCGGCGTGCGAGTCCAGACACAGCTCGGGCGCGGCGACGCTGCGCAGCTGGCCGTCGTTCTCGTACGTCCACTGCTGGGCCCGGTCGGCGGAGCAGACCGCCAGTTCGACGCCGGAGCCCTGCTGCGGCGCGCCGCCGGTGGCGAGGCACAGTCCGGAGGCGGTGTTGCGCAGTCTGGCCGGTTTGGGCACACCGGTCGCTCCCCCGGTGCCGGGGGTGGTCGGGGCGCCGGTGGCGGGGGCCTGGGCGCCGGTGCCGGGGAGGGCGCCCCCGCCGGTGGCACTGGTGGAGGCGGCCGGGTCGGCGCCCCCGCCGTCGGACCACATGCCGGCCGCGAGCAGGGTGGCCAGCAGACCGGCCGAGGCGAGTCCGACGCCGGTGAGCAGCGCCCGCGGCGAGTTCTTGGCGCCCTGCACGCGTCGTACGGAGGCGGGGACACGGTCCCGCAGCCGCCGTCGGGTGCCGCGCGGGCGGCCGCCGCGGTGCCGGGCGGAGCCGCGCAGCAGCGCCGGCTGCTGGCGGAGGCGGCCGGGGCGGGTCTCCAGATAGCGCTGGGCGCCCAAGCCGAGCACCGACTCGGCGAGCAGTAGCCCCAACTCCCGCTCGAAATGGCTGAGTTGTTCTGCCGCGGCCCGGCAGTAGCGGCAGTCGTCGAGGTGCCGGCGCACATCGGGGAGCAGTTCGCGGCCGCGTCGCAGGGGGACGTCGAGGAGGCGGTTGTGGAAGCGGCAGTCCTTGCTCGGCGCGAGTTCCCGGTGGGCGCGGACGATGCCGTCGCGCAGCTTCTCCCGGGCTCCGTCGAGCGCGGCGGCCGCGGTGTCGGCGGGTATGCCGAGCAGCACGGCGGCGACGGCCACCGGCTCGGCCTCGACCTCGACGTGCCACAGCACCGAGCGCTCCACGGCGGGCAGGCCCTCGAAGGACTGTGCGGTCAGCGTCCGGTGGTCCGGTGTCGGCGCACCGACGGCACGCAGGGCGCGCGCACCGGACGGCTTGCGCAGCGCGGGCAGGACGCCGGTGAGGCGTTCGGTGCCGGCCCACAGCAGGGCGGTGTCGCGTACGGTCACCAGCAGCCGGGGGCGCAGCGCGGTGCCGGGCTCGCCCAGCTTGAGCCGGTCGAGGACCTGGTGGAAGGCGGCGCCGGTGACCATGGCCGAGACGCTCGCGGCGGAGTCCAGGCAGATCACCGCGTAGTCGTGGACCGGCTTCCAGTGCCGTGCGATGAGCAGGGCGGTGGACTGGGCGACCTGGTGGTCGGGGCCGCCGCGCACGCCGAGGGCGAGCGACTCGTCGGACTCGGCCTCGGCGGTGCCGGGCGGCGGCGGGTACGACGGACGGGGCGGGTGGGGGGTGGGCACTGAGCGGATTCCTTTGGTACGAACCTGGTTCGGCACGGTGGGGAGGCCCTGCCGTCACCCCCGCGCGAGTGGTTCACCCTTGCACAGCGGAGTCGTGCGCAACAAGGCACTCGATCGAGATCGGCCTTATTGAAAGAAAGTCGACAGGGCGGGCCAAGTCGGACCCCTCGCGCACTTGTTCGCTCCCCCTGGCGCTCCGGCGCGCACCCCGTGTGAACCGAGCGCACGCACCGCAGTCCCGCGCACGCTCCCGGCCCGCCGGACCGGGGAGTGGACTGGAGGCCGGCCTTTCCTCCGAGGCCCCGCGCGGAACGGCGGCTCTTCCGCGCGAAACGGCCGCCGGCCCTGTTCCCCCCGCCCCGGGCCGGCGGCGCGGGAGTGCGGCGTGCGCAGTCGGCCCCGGGGCTCAGATCTGCCAGGAGCGCAGGCGGTCGGCGGCGCCGTACACATCGGACTTGCCGGACATCAGATCCCGGGCGAGGTCCACCAGCGCGCCGTAGGGCGGATCGATGCCGACGCCGCTGACGTACATGTAGGCGAGGGCGGTGGCGCAGGCGAAGCGCGCGTTCGCCGACGGCAGCGGCTTGAGCACGGCGAGGGTGTGCAGCAGCGCGGCGGCCCGCCAGGCCGGGTCCGAGTCCACGCCCAGGCGGGGCGGGTCGACCCGGTGCCGGGCGACGGCGGCGACCAGCGCGGAGAAGTCGTTGATCGTGGGCTGGTCGGGGAGCACCTCTTCATGGCGCTGCAGCAGCCAGGGCACGTCGATATGGATGACGGGTGTCATCGGTCAGGCGACCCGCCCCTCGCCCCGGACGGGCGTTTCGTCGTCGGGGAACGCGGCCGCGAACTCGTCGGCGTGCCCGGCGAAGAACTGCCGGAAGGCCTCCGCGCCCTCCTGCAACGCGCGGTGGCGGGCTATGTCGGCGGCGGCCGCCTCGCGGACGAGCGCCTTCATCGACGTACCGCGCTCCTTGGCGATCTGGCGGAGGTCCTCTAGCTCGCGATCGCTGAACTCCACGTTGAGAGCTGGCATGACCTCACGGTACCGCTCGGGTACTGCGGCGTAAATATCCCCAGGTCAGGTGTGCGACTCGCTGGTACCGGCCGACGGGGGGCGCTGAGACCCGCGTCACACCTGGCCGTCCCCTGTCACATTCCCGCCCGCTGCCGTGTCCCAGGGGTGAGCGCGCCACCGGGGAGGTCCACGCATGTCCGAAACCGCTGTTCCGGAAGTGACCGGCAGATCCGCGGGCGGGGAGGGGGGACGAGGTGAGCGGGTCGCCGACTGGTTCGACGGACGCCTCGGCATCCACACCCTGGGCCGCAGGTACCTGCGCAAGGTGTTCCCGGACCACTGGTCGTTCCTGCTCGGCGAGATATGCCTGTACAGCTTCGCCGTGCTGGTCCTGACCGGTGTCTGTCTGACGTTCTTCTTCCACCCGTCGATGAACGAGGTGACGTACCACGGCGGGTACGCGCCGCTCAACGGCGTCCGGATGTCGGAGGCGTACGCGTCGACGCTCGACATCAGCTTCGAGGTGCGCGGCGGTCTGCTGATGCGGCAGCTGCACCACTGGGCGGCCCTGGTCTTCGTGGCCGGGATGCTCACCCACATGATGCGGCACTTCTTCACGGGGTCGTTCCGCAGGCCCCGGGAGGTGAACTGGCTGTTCGGCTGGGCGCTGCTGTTCCTCGGGCTGTTCGAGGGCCTGTTCGGCTACTCACTGCCGGACGACCTGCTGTCGGGCACCGGGCTGCGCTTCCTCGACGGGGCGCTGCTGTCGGTCCCGGTCGTCGGGACGTATCTGTCGATGTTCCTGTTCGGCGGGGAGTTCCCCGGCCACGACGTCGTCGGCCGGCTCTACTCGCTGCACGTCCTGGTGGTGCCGGGAATCATGGCGGCCCTGGTGGTGGTGCACGTCTTGCTGGTCGTGTACCACAAGCACACCCAGTTCGCCGGTCCCGGACGCACCGAACGCAACGTGGTGGGCGCCCCGTTCATGCCGGTGTACCTGGCGAAGGCGGGCGGCTTCTTCTTCCTCGCCTTCGGGGTCCTCACCCTCGTGGCGACGGTGGCGACGATCAACCCGGTCTGGGCCTACGGCCCCTACCGGCCCGACCAGGTGTCCACCGGCGCGCAGCCGGACTGGTACCTGGGCTTCGCCGAGGGGCTGCTGCGCATCATGCCGGGGTGGGAGATCACGCTGGGCGGCCACACCCTGGCCCTCGGGGTACTGGTCCCGATCGTGGTCTTCCCGCTGCTGCTGGTCTTCCTCGGCGTCTACCCGTTCCTGGAGGCCCGGGTCACCGGCGACCGGCACGAGCACCACCTCCTGGACCGCCCCCGCGACCGGCCCGGCCGCACGGCGATCGGTGCGGCATGGATCAGCCTCTACCTGGTGCTCCTCGCGGGCGGCGGCAACGACATCGCGGCGACCCGTCTGCACCTGTCGGTCAACGCGGTCACCTGGGCGATCCGCATCGGCGTGTTCGTCGTCCCGGCCCTGGTCTTCGTCGTCACGCGCCGCGTGTGCCTCGGCCTGCGCCTGCGCGACAGGGAACTGGTCGAGCACGGCCGGGCGACCGGTGTGATCGTCCGGCTGCCGCACGGCGAGTACGTGGAGCTGCACGAGCCCCTGGACGCGGCCCGCCGCCACACCCTGACCGCCCGTGAACGGCCGGGCCCGCCGGTGGCGCACGGGAGCCCGGCCGAACCGGTGGAGGGTGAGCGGTAGCGCGCCTACGCCTGGTCGGCCACGAAGGACGCCATGCGGGTCAGGGCGGAGTTCCAGTTGATGGTGTGCTCGTTCGTCGACCAGGACTGGATGTCGTCGATGTAGCAGAACTGGCCGACGCAGCCCTGGAGCTTACTCTGCGCCAGCGGGTCCTGGATGCTGGAGTTGGGCCCCCCGGCAAGGGTGCCGGCCGGCGGGTTGGGCTGGCTCGGGTCGAGCTGGTGGGCGTACCAGCGGGCGTGCTGGTTGTGCGAGTTCACCTCGCCGTAGCCGGTGACGTAGGACGTGTTGAGGGCGTTGCGGCCGAGGATGTAGTCCATGCTCTGCACCGCGCCGTCCCGGTACTTGCGGGCCCCCGTCAGGTCGTAGGCGGTGGCGAGGACGACCGCGTTGTGCAGGACCTGATGGTTGGATCCCCAGTCGTAGAGGTTGTCGGCGGGGGCGTACGGCATGCCGTACGGGTGGGCCCGCAGCGTGGCCAGGTAGCGGTTCGCGCCCTGGACGACCGACCGGCGCACCTTGTCCCGCCCGGGCAGCCGGTTGGGCACCAGCGCCAGGTCGAGCCGGCCGGCGGCGGCGGTGTTGCCCCAGTCGTAGCTCACCGGGCCGAAGATGTCGGCGGTGTGCACCGGGGAGTTCAGGATGTGGTCCTGGAACTGCTTCTCGCCGGTGGTCAGGTACAGCTCGGCCGCGGCCCAGTAGAACTCGTCGGCGACGTTGTCGTCGGGGTAGGCGCCGCCGCCGGTGCCGTCGTCCGGGTCGGCGTAGACGTCCGGGTGGGCGAGCGCGGCCGTCCATGCCTTGCGCGCCGCGGTGAGCGCCTCGGCCGCGAACTCCCTGTCGTACGAGCAGTACAGCCGGGCCGCCTGGGCGGCGGTGGCCGCCAGGTTGAGGGTGGCGGCGGTGGTCGGCGGGTGCAGCTCGCGCTTCTGCGGGTCGTCGGCGGGCATCAGGGGCAGTCCGGTCCACTGCTCGTCGTGGATCTTGTGGTGGGCCATGCCGGCCAGCGGCTGCCCGTCCGGCACCTGCATCTTCATCAGGAACTCCAGCTCCCAGCGCGCCTCGTCGAGGAGGTCCGGCACGTGGTTGCCGCTCTCCGGGATGGCGAGGGTGCCGTCGCCGAGCTTGTCCTGCCGCCCGGTGCGGGCGTACCGGGCGCGCTCGTAGGTGCTGAGCAGTTCCCAGGCGGAGATGCCGCCGTTGACCACGTACTTGCCGTGGTCGCCGGCGTCGTACCAGCCGCCGGTGACGTCGAGCCGGTAGTCGCAGACGCCCGGCTGGCAGGGCACGTCGGAGTCGCCCTGGTTGGGGGCGACGCCGACGTGGCCGGCGGCACGGCCGTAGCCGGGGCGCAGGTCGTCGCGGACCGGGATGCCGCTGCGCTGGGTGTAGTAGTACTTCGCGGCGTCCAGGCGCAGCCGTTCGTAGGCGGCGGTGCCGAGGTCGAAGGGGTGGCTGGTCTCGCCGTCGGCGACCAGGGTGAAGCCGGTGCCGCGGCCCCGGTAGGAGCCGAAGTCGATGGAGTGGACGTTCTGCCCGGAGGAGGCGTCCGTGCCGCGCGGCACGGTCCAGCCGTGGGCGACGGTCCAGCCCCGGGCGTTCTTCAGCTTCCAGCGCAGACGGGTGGTGGCGTCGGTGACGAGGGTGGCGTTCTTGGGGCCCGCGGGCAGGTAGCCGACCTGGTTGACGCGGACGCGCGGCCCGGTGTCGGGTTCGTACACCTCCGGGGGCACCCCGCCGAGCAGCGAGACGTCGTCCACGCAGAACCGCCAGGAGTCCGCGCTGCCGCCGACCTGGAAGGCGACCTGGCCCTGGGTGGTGTCGACGGGCGAGGTGAAGGTGTAGCTGTAGGTGTCCCCGCTCTCGGTCACGACCGGGGCCGCCTCCTGCCAGGTGTCGTAGGGCGTGACGGCGAGGCCGACGATCGCGCGTACGACGTGGCCGTCGGGCAGTCCGGAGGCGCTGAAGGAGAAGCGGTAGGTCTCGCCCTTGACCAGGGTGATGTCGTTCTGGCCGATGGCGGAGTCCCAGCGGTTGGCCGTGCCGCCCGGCACGTCGGCGCACAGCCGGCCGTCGGCGAGGCCGGCGGTGACGTTGCTGGTCCACCAGGGGTCGGTGGTGGTGTCGAAGGTGCCGTTGCGGACCTGTTCCACCTCGTCGGCACCGGCCTGCTGGGCGGGCAGCGCGGTGAGCGCGGCGCCCAGCAGGGCGGTGAGGGTGAGCAGGCTGGTTCTGCGTCGTTGCACGTCTGGGCTCCTCGGGGAGGTGCGGGTGCGCTGAGCCTCTGGGAGCGCTCCCATGAATTGGGAGCGCTCCCAGTGGACGGACGCAGGCCATGTTTGTGGGAGGTATGACATGCCGTCAACGGTCCGGACGGCACTTGCCGCCGACCGGACCGGAGGATCCCGCTATGCCGTGAACCTGCTGATTCCCGCCGCCCGGTGGGGGTGGCCGGGGTCCGACGCCGGTCAGCGAGGGCCTCAGCGGGCAGTCCGCCGGCCGGCACGGGCGCGGCGCTTCCGGCGCTCCCGGCGGTGGGGGTCGACGTCCACCCGCGGGCATGACGCACTAGGCTGGAGCCCGACGTGACGTGCCTGCTCACTGTGAGTGTCCGCGATGGAGTGGCGAGGATGAGCCCGGTCTATCCGTTCGACGATGCCGCGACGGCACGCGCTGTCGTCGACGACGCCGGCATCCTCGTCGAGTGGAGTTCGGGCGCCCGGGCGCTGCTGGGCTGGGACGCGGCCGAGGTCGTCGGCCGTCCCGCAGGCCTCCTGCTGGCCGACGGCGCCATGCCGGTGCCCGCCGGGCCCCGCTGGGACGGCACTCTCACCCTGCGCCACCGGCGGGGCGGAACGGTCGCGGTGTGGCTGCTCGCCCACCGTCGCCCGCCGCCGGACGACGGGCCGGGGCAGTGGCTCCTGGTCACGCCGCTGCGCGCGGACCTGCCGCCCTCCCCCGACGACCCTCTCGCCGAGGCGGGCCTGATCCAGTCGCCGTGCGCGACCGCCGTGTACGACGAGTGGCTGCGGCTGTACCGGCTCAATGACGCGATGGCCGAGGTCATCGGGCTGCCGGAGGAGCGGGTCCGGGGGCTGCGGCTGTCCGAGATCGGCGGCAAGCCGCAGAGCGAGGAGCTGGAGGCGCGGCTGCGGCGGGTGCTGGCCACCGGCCGCCCCGACGAGGTGCAGATGTACCTGCGGGCCGGCGGCGAGGAGCACGCGCACGCCTGGCTGGCCCGGATGGCCCCGGTCACCGACTCCGGAGGCCGGATGCGGGGCGTGACCCTGGCCGTCCACGACTTCACCGACCACTACCGGGCCCGCGAACGGCTGCGGCTGGTCAACGAGGCGAGTGTGCGCATCGGCACCACCCTCGACGTGGTCCGCACCGCGCAGGAACTGGCCGACGTCTGCGTCCCCGCGCTCGCCGACTTCGTCAGCGTCGATCTCCTGGATTCCCGGGAGGGCGAGCCCCCGGCCAGGCTGACCGCCCCGGTCCGCCTGCGCCGGGTCGCGCACCGGTCGGTGACGCCGGGCAACCCCCAGGCCGTGGCCGAGCCCGGCGACGTGCAGGCGTACCCGGCCGGATCGCCGCAGGCCGACTCTCTGCTGGCCGACCGGACCATCGTCGGAGCGGTGGCTGGCGGCGGCCTGGACCCCTGGCTGGCCCAGGACCCGCTGCGCCGGGCGCGGGTGCGCGAGTTCGGCATCCACAGCACGATGTCCGTGCCGGTCCGGGCGCGCGGGGTGACCCTCGGTGTCGCGGTCCTCACCCGGTTCGACCGCCCCGACCCGTTCACCTCAGACGACGTGCTGCTCGCCGAGGAGATCACCGCTCGGGCCGCGATCTGCGTCGACAACGCGCGCCGGTTCTCCCGCGAGCGCGAGACCGCCCTCGCCCTGCAGCGCAGCCTGCTCCCGCGCAGCCTGCCGCGCACCGCCGCCGTCGACGCCGCCTTCCGTTACCTGCCGGCCGCCCGCGCCGGGGTGGGCGGCGACTGGTTCGACGTGATCCCGCTGTCCGGGATGCGGGTCGCACTGGTCGTGGGCGACGTCGTCGGGCACGGCATCCAGGCGTCGGCGACGATGGGCCGGCTGCGCACCGCCGTGCGCACCCTCGCCGACATCGACCTCGCGCCCGACGAACTGCTCACCCACCTCGACGACCTGGTGGTCCGGCTGTCGCAGGAGTCCGGCGGGGAGGGCAGCCCCGGCGAGCTCGGCGCGACCTGCCTGTACGCGGTGTACGACCCGGTGTCGCGCCGCTGCACACTGGCCCGGGCCGGGCATCCGGCTCCGGTTCTGCTGCCGCCCGGCGGGACGCCGCACCCGGTGGAACTGCCCGCCGGACCGCCGCTCGGGGTCGGCGGGCTGCCCTTCGAGTCGGCGGAGCTACGGCTGACCGAGGGCAGTGTGCTCGCCTTCTACACGGACGGGCTGACCGGGGCGCGCGATCCGGACACCGGCCCCGGACACCGGATGCTGTGCGGGGCGCTGGCGGCGTACTCCGAGTCGCTGGACGAGACCTGCGACCGGGTCCTGCACACCGTGCTGCCACCGGGCGGCGTCGCCGACGACGTGGCGCTGCTGCTGGCGCGCACCCGGGGGCTGCCCGCCTCGCAGGTGGCGACGTGGGACATCCCGGCGGACCCGGCGCTGGTCGCGCCGATCCGCAAGCAGGTGGTGGCCCAGCTGGACGAGTGGAGGCTGAGCGAGGCCGGCTTCACCACCGAGCTGGTGGTGAGCGAGCTGGTCACCAATGCCATCCGCTACGGTGCCCACCCGGTGCGGCTGCGGCTCATCCACGACACCGCGACGCTGATCTGCGAGGTTTCCGACACCAGCCACACCGCGCCGCACCTGCGCCGGGCCAAGACCTGGGACGAGGGTGGCCGGGGTCTCCTGCTGGTCGCCCAGCTGACCCGGCGGTGGGGCAGCAGACACACCACCGAGGGCAAGACCATCTGGGCCGAGCTGGGGTTGCTGGAAGAGGAGTGAGCGGGGCGTCGCGGCCCGGGGGCGGACGCCGTGGGCGAGAGGACGACGGCGAGGTGCCCGCCCTCCGCGCGGCCGCACGGTGGCGGCGACTCACCGGCCGCCGACCGGACCCGGCCGGCGGTCGCCCAGCTGGAGCGCGAGGGCCGGCCGACCCGGCGGACCGCTCCTGGACACCCGGGGCGCCCTCGCCGCTCCCGGCCGGGACCGGTGGGCGGAAGGGCCCCGGGAACGTACACCGCGGCGCGACCGCGCGCTCGACCCTGACCCTCCGGTGCTCCCCCGCGACCGCCGCCCGCCCCGCGCGCGCCGTGCCGACGCCGGGCCTGCGGGTGCCGGGCCTGCGGGTGCCGCGGCCGCCTCGCCACCGTGCGGCCGTTACCACTCCCCACCGAGGACGGTGCCACTGCCGGTCCCCCTCGGCAGCGTGCGGACCGCTTCAGCCGACCGTGTCCGGCAGCAGGTCGAACGCCCGGGACCAGCCGAAGCCGCGGGGCCGGCCGTCCTCCCCCGCCTCTCCGTCGTAGGGCGCGCCGAAGCGTACGCCCATCGCGCTCAGCCGGGTCAGGGACTCCCGGTAGGCGGGGTGGGCGGCCAGCGCCCCGGCCACACAGGGCAGGACGGCGATCGGAACACCCAGTCCGGACGCCTCGCACAGGGTGCCGACGGCGAGCGTGTCGGCCAGGCCGGCGGCCCATTTGTTGAGGGTGTTGAAGGTGGCGGGGGCGACGACCACGGCGTCGGGGGCGGGGAAGGGGCGCGGGTCACCGGGGCGGCGCCACGCCGAGCGGACGGGGCGCCCGGTGCGGGCCTCGGCCTCGGCCACGTCGAAGAACCCGCCGCTCACGGCGAGCGGGGTCGCGATGACGCCGACCTCCCAGTTCCGCTCCTGGGCGGCGCCGATCAGCTCGCCGACGCCCGCGGCCGCACCCGCGGCGCAGACGACGACGTAGAGGCAGGGCTTCGCGTCCTGTTCGATCACGGGGACGACCCTACTGACGATTCCGCCCGGAGTTCCAGGGTGGCCCTAGCGCAGCGGGAAGCTCTGTCCGCGCTCGGCCTCGGGGCGCGGGCCGAAGATGCGGCGGTCCGCCTCCTCGATCGGCACGTCGTCGATGCTCGCCTCGCGCCGGGTCATCAGCCCCCGCTCGTCGAACTCCCACAGTTCGTTGCCGTACGAGCGCCACCACCGGCCGCCGGCGTCGCGGCACTCGTACTGGAAGCGGACGGCGATGCGGTTGCCGTCGAAGGCCCACAGGTCCTTGCGCAGCGCGTACTCCCGCTCGCGCGCCCACTTGGCGGTGAGGAAGGCGGTGATCTCGGCGCGGCCGGTGAGGAAGGTGTCGCGGTTGCGCCACACCGAGTCCGGCGAGTAGGCGAGCGCGACCTGGTGCGGGTCCCGGGTGTTCCAGGCGTCCTCGGCGGCCTGCACCTTCCGCGCGGCGGTCTCCCGGGAGAACGGGGGCAGGGGCGGGCGGTCGGTCATGGGTGAACCTCCGTGCGACGGGCTGGGCCGGGCGGCCGGGCTGGGCGGACGCAAGGGAGAACGGCCGTTCTCAACCTGCCCTGCTACCGTAGGAGAACGTGCGTTCTCAGGTCAAGGAGGGTCCCGCATGGACAGCGCCACAGCCCGTGAGCGGGCGCTGGACGCCGCCGAGAAGCTGTTCTACGGACGGGGCGTCCAGTCGGTCGGCATGGACGACGTCCGGGGCGCGTCAGGGGTCTCGCTCAAGCGGCTCTACCAGCTCTTCCCGGCGAAGGAGCGATTGGTGGTGGCGTATCTGGAGCGGCGCGACGTGCGCTGGCGGGCGGAACTCGCGCGCCACGTGGAGCGGCACCCCGAGCCGCAGCGGCGGATCCTGGCCGTCTTCGACTGGCTGGAGCGGTGGTTCGGAGCGGAGGACTTCCGCGGCTGCGCCTGGATCAACTCCCACGGTGAACTGGGCGCCGTCTCGGAGCCGGTGGCCGAGCAGGTGAGGGCCCACAAGCGGGCGTTCCGCGACTGGCTCGGGACCCTGGTGGCCGACGCCGGGCTGCCCGACGCCCTCGCCGGGCAGTTGTTCCTGCTCGCCGAGGGCGCCATGGTCACGGCGGGCATCACCGGCTCCGTCGAACCCGCCGGCGAGGCCCGCGCGGCCGCGCGGCTGCTGCTGCGGGCCCCGGCCGCGTCAGACGCCGGCACCGCGCGAGCGGGTTGACGGCCGGCCGGATCCGGGGTCACTCCGTGACGGTGATCGCCCGGACGGGGCAGGCGCGAGCGGCCTCCCGGACCGTGGGGTCCATCGGGCCCCTGCCGTCCGCGGGGTCGATGCCGTCCTCCCGGCCGGGCAGGAGCGTGCCGAAGCCGTCGTCGTCCTGGGTGAAGACCCCCGGGGCGGACAGGGCGCACTGTCCGGCGCCGATACAGAGATCCGTGTCGATGTCGATCCGCATGAGACCTCTCACCAGGTCACGGGGAGTTCCAGCATCCCCTGGATGGTGTCGCCGGGCTTGTGCGGGATCTCCTCGGCGGGGACCGCCAGCCGCAGGCCGGGCAGCCGCTCGAACAGGGAGCGCAGGGCGATCTCCAGCTCGGCCCGGGCGAGGTTCTGGCCGAGGCACTGGTGGACACCGAAGCCGAAGGCGAGGTGATGGCGGGCCGGCCGGTGCCAGTCGAGGCGGTCGGGCTCGGGGAAGGCGCTCTCGTCGCGGTTGATGACGGAGGTCGCGAAGACCACCCCCTCGCCGGCCCGGATGGTCACCCCGCCCGCCTCGATGTCCTCAGTGGCCAGCCGCAGCAGGCCGTCCGCGATGGACAGCACCCGCATCAGCTCCTCGACGGCGGCGGGCAGCAGCGCCGGATCGGCGCGCAGTTCCGCAAGGCGGTCCGGATGCTGGAGCAGGGCGAGCACGCCGAGGGAGATCATGTTCGCGGTCGTTTCGTGGCCCGCGACCAGCAGCACCAGGGCCAGGGCCGCCGCCTCCTCCCGGTCCAGCTCCCCGTCGCGCAACTGCTGGTGCACCAGGGCGTCGAGCACGCCCGAACCCTGCGGTTCCCGGCTCTTGCGGTCGATCAGCGCTCCGAGGTAGTCGTCCAGTTCGGCACGGGCGGCCCGGACGTCGGCCGGGTCCCGGCCGCGCAGCAGGCGCCGGGACCGCTCCTCGAAGAACTCGTGGTCGGCGTACGGGACGCCGAGCAGGGCGCAGATCACCATCGAGGGCACCGGCAGCGCGAAGGCGCCGACCAGGTCGGCGGGCGGGCCCTGGGCGACCAGCGCGTCGATCCGTCCGTCGACGACGCGCCGGATGGCGGGCCGCAGTTCGGCGGCGCGCTTGAGGGTGAAGCTGGAGACGAGCATCCTTCGCTGGGCACGGTGCCGGGGCTCGTCGACCCCCACCAGGGCGACGCTGCGGTCACGCAGCGCGGCGACGCGGGCCGCGGTCGCCGGGTAGCCGGGGCGGGTGCGGTCGGAGGACAACCGGGGATCGGCGAGCAGGGTCCGGGCGAGGGCGTGACCGGTGACCAGCCAGGCGGTGCGGCCGTCGTAGAGCGTGACGCGGCTCAGCGGCCGGTCGGCGCGCAGCGGGTCGTAGGCGGCGGGCGGGTGGTAGGGGCAGGTGCGGTCCTGGGGGTAGGCGACCGGGGCCGGGAGTTCCGTCATGGGGGGCCTCGCAAGCGGTCGGAAGCAGGTGCCGATCATCATTAGATGCCCCAGGCACTTATAGGGCGACGCGGAGTTCGGCCACATCGACGAAAGGGGCACTCTGGCCGGAACCCGGTGTGCCGGGAGCGTGCGGGCCCCTGCACGGCCCGCTGTCCGCTGCCGTGCCCGTTCGCCACCGCAGCCCGGACCACGGCCGAATTCGGTTGCCCTCGGGACGGGTCCGGCTCCAGGATCCGGCCATGACCTTCTTCGACGCCCTGCCGCTGTCCGCCGCCGTCCGTCCGGCGCGCCGACAGCAGCGGTCCCGCCCGTCCCGGAGGCCCGAGCCCGCGCCCCGATGACGGGCGCGCTCCTCGCGGGGCTGATCGCGGGCTACGGCATCGCGGTGCCCGTCGGCGCCGTCGCCACCTACCTGGTCTCTCTCACCGCCCGGACGTCGCTGCGCATCGGGGTGTGCGCCGCGCTCGGCATCGCCACCGCCGACGGGATCTACGCGCTCGCGGCCACCGTCGGCGGGGGCGCACTGGCCGACGCGCTGCGGCCGGTGCTGACACCACTGCGCTGGGTCTCGGCGGCGGTGCTGCTGGCGCTGGCCGTACGGGGTGCGGTCGCGGCGGTACGGGGCTACCGGGCGCACCGCCTCGCCGTTCGGCCGGAGCCGCCACCGCCCACCGCGGCCCGCGCCTACCTGGCGCTGCTCGGCATCACCCTGCTGAACCCCGTCACCGTGATCTACTTCGCCGCCCTCGTCGTCGGCAGCGGGACGGCCGGCACCGCCGGCGCCCTGGAGGAGGGGGTCTTCGTCCTCGCCGCCTTCACCGCCTCGGCCAGCTGGCAGCTGCTGGTCGCCGGCGGCGGCGCCCTGCTGGGACGCACCCTGACCGGGCACCGGGGCCGTCTGGTGACCGCCCTGCTGTCCGGTGCGGTCATCGCGGGGCTGGCGGTGGAGATGGTGGTGTGACCCGGGGCGTCAGGGCTGATGACGGGGAGGGCGGGCGGCGACGGCAGCGGCGCCCGACGTACGCGGCCGGTGCGCCGCCCGTGGCCCGCCGCCGGGGGCCCTGCAGGAACACGGCCCGAGCGCGCGCGGGGCCGGAGCACCGCCCCGGCCCCGCGGGCCGGAGAGCTTCCGTGGCGCCGCGGCCGGTCGTGGGGCGACACGCGCGCCCGGCGCGCCCCCCCCCCGCTGTCCGCACGGCTGACGCGATCTCCGGAGCGGCCCGACCGGCGCCCCGCCCGTCTCCGCGACCACGACACGGCCCCGGGGGGCCGGGGAGCCCGCACGACGACCCTGCCGCGCAGTGCCCGGATCGGCGCCGCCGGCGTGGCTCCCCCGACCCGCCCGAACGGCGCGGCCCCGGACGCCGCGGGCGGGCCCGGGACACGCGGCGGTCCCGTGATGGACCACGTGGTGGGTGCAGCGGCAGGCATGAACGCGGTGTCTCGGGGGACCCGGAGGTCAGGCCCCGCCGCGTTCCCCCGTCGCGGCGGGGCTCTCCTGTCGCCCCGTGGCGCTGTCGGTGATGTCGAGGAAGATTTCCCCGGCCTCGGGCACGGTGAGGGCGATCGACCGCTTGATGCGGTCGGCGACCACCTCGACGCGTTCGCTGTCCAGGCCGGGCGCCAGGTCGACCCGGGCGGCCACCAGGGCGGAGTCCAGCCCGGTCTTCATGGTGTAGAGGGCCTCGACGCTGTCGATCTCCGGCTGGGCCGCGAGCAGTGCCCGGATGCGGTCGCCGGCCTCGGAGTCGGCGGCCTCCCCGATCAGCTGGTCGCGGGCCTCACGGCCGAGGCGGTAGGCGACGAAGACGAGCAGCGCACCGATCGAGAGGGAGGCCGCCGCCTCCCACACCGGGTTCCCGGTGGCCATGTGCAGGGCCATGCCCCCGGCGGCCAGCGTGACGCCGAGAACCGCCGTGCCGTCCTCGGCGACCACGGTGCGCAGCGCCGGGTCGCGCATCCCGGCGGCCGCGCCGCCCTGCAGGTGGACCTGGTGCAAGGCGCGGACCAGGGAGGTGCCCTCGGCCAGGAAGGCCAGACCGAGCACGATCAGGCCCGCGACATAGCCCCGGAAGTCCTCGTCGGCGCCGCCGTGCAGGGCCTCCGCGCCCTGGAAGAAGGAGAAGCAACCGCCCATGACGAAGATCCCCACGGCGGCGAGCAGGGACCAGAAGAAGCGTTCCTTGCCGTATCCGAAGGGGTGGCGCCGGTCGGCGGGGCGCCGGCTGCGGCGCAGCGCGGCCAGGAGGAAGACTTCGTTGAGGCTGTCGGCCACGGAGTGCGCGGCTTCCGACAGCAGGGCGGGTGAGCCCGCCATCAGGCCGCCGACCGCCTTCGCCACGGCGATCAGCAGATTGGCCCCCAGAGCCACGAGCACGGTGATCCGCGTACGACGATCGGCCCCGTGCCCGCTGCCGGTCCCGGGGTTGCTGTCCGGCTCATTCAAAGCTGTCTCACTCACCTCACGCCGACTGCCCCCGCCCGGCGGGTCCATTCCGTGCGGTGGGCACAAATCGGGGAACGCACGAATCGGGGAACGCGGAACAGACACGAGGCGGACCGGACGGAACCGGGAGGACCCATGAGCGCCGGCGGCGACGGCAACGCGCAGTACGGACACAAGCAGTTCCGGCGGTCGCGCAGTCACTTCACGGACCGGATCACGGCGGACGGCCGGGACGGCTGGCCGGTGGAGAGCGGCCGGTACCGGCTGGTGGTCAGCCGTGCCTGTCCCTGGGCGAGCCGGGCGGTGGTCTCGCGGCGGCTGCTGGGCCTGGAGGACGCCCTCCCGATGGCCGTCACCGACCCCGTGCAGGACGACCGCAGCTGGCGCTTCACCCTGGATCCCGGTGGCCGGGATCCCGTCCTCGGGATCCGTTTCCTCAGCGAGGCGTACGAGAGGCGGGAGCCGGGTCACCCCGGCGGGGTGAGTGTGCCCGCGGTGGTGGACGTGCCCACGGGGCGGCTCGTCACCAACGACTACCAGCGGCTCACCCTGGACCTGGCCACCGAGTGGACCGCGTGGCACCGGCCGGGGGCACCGGACCTCTACCCCGAGCGGCTGCGCGACGAGATCGACGCAGTGATGGCCCAGGTCTACGAGGACGTCAACAACGGGGTGTACCGGGCCGGGTTCGCCCCGGGGCAGGAGGAGTACGAGGAGGCGTGCGCCGCGGTCTTCCGGCGGCTGGAGGCGGTCTCCGGGCGACTGGCCGGGCAGCGGTACCTGGTCGGTGACACGATCACCGAGGCGGACATCCGGCTGTTCACCACGCTGGTCCGCTTCGACGCCGTCTACCACGGCCACTTCAAGTGCAACCGCTGGAAGCTGACGGAGGACCCGGTGCTGTGGAGCTACGCCCGTGATCTCTTCCAGACGCCGGGCTTCGGTGACACCGTCGACTTCGACCACATCAAGCGGCACTACTACCGGGTGCACACCGGCATCAACCCGACCCGTGTCGTGCCGCTCGGACCGGACCTGTCCGGCTGGCTGACACCGCATCACCGGGAGCAGCTGGGCGGGCGTCCGTTCGGTGACGGGACGCCGCCGGGGCCGGTCCGGGCCGAGGAGGAGGTTCCGGCGTCCGGGCGGCCCTGACGGGGCGTCGGGCGGCGTCGGGCGGCATCAGGTGCGAGCCTGGCCGATGATCGCAGGAACACACTAGGAGGCCCACGTGGCGAAGAAGCGGAAACTCTCCCTCGTCTACCAGCCCATCGGACTCGCGTTCGGCTGGGCGGGCGGGGCCTTGGCGGCCTACGCGTTCCGCAGGACGTGGCAGGCCCTGCGGCACGAGGACGACGCCCCCGACCCGCTGGACCGGGAGCGGAGCTGGGGGGAGGTGCTGCTGGCGGCGGCGATCCAGGGCGCGATCTTCTCGGTGGTCCGCGGCGCCGCGGACCGCGCCGGCGCCAAGGCGATCGAGCGGTCCACGGGCGTCTGGCCCGCCAAGGAGCCGAAGGACGCGAAGGGCCGCGGGGACACCAAGTCGGGCCGCGCCTGACTCCCGGCCACGGGCCCGCCGGGGTCCCGCCCGGCCGTTCCTTGCCTTGCCGGGGGACGGGCGGCCGGGGCCCCGCGGGGCGGTCGCACGGGGGCGCGTAGTCGGCCGGGGCGGGTCCGCGGGACCTTCCAGGCCCGGCGCGCTGCCCGGCGGTCAGTCGGTGGGGAGCCACTTTCCGTCGCGCATCAGCTCGCGGCCGTCGATCTCGTTGGCCTCCCGCCAGGCCTGGACGCGGTGGGGGTGGAGGCGGAAGTAGAGGTAGGGGGTGGACAGTTCGCGGGGGTCGAAGCCCGTCTTGGCGGCGAAGACCTCGGCGTCCTCCTCGGGCAGGTCCCGCGGCTCGACCGCGTCGGCGGTGACCTCGACCATGACCACGTCCCGGGTCGGGCCGATGCCGAGGCGGGCCCGCCGGGTGCGCCGCAGGTTGCGGCCGGTGACGCCGGCGGCCGGCGTGGCGATCAGCAGCGTGGCGCCGTCCCAGACGAAGGACAGCGGGACGAGGTGTGCGCCGCCGTTGTCTCCGGCGGTGGCGACCCAGGCGTCGACGTCCTGTTCCAGCCGCCGCAAGGTGTCGTGTCGGCGCTGCTCGGCGGTGCGTGCGGGTTCTTCGCTCATGCCCCCAGTGTGGCCGCCGACCGGCCCCGCATACGCGTGTTTCCGCCTTGTCGCCCGGATGGCGGTTCCAGCCCGCCCCCACCTGCGACGGGGCGCCGACGCTGGCGAGTGAGCAGCATCACGCCACTTCCTGGACACCTGTCCAGCTATAGTGAGCCGCACTGCTGGACAACTGTCCAGGAAGTAAACGAGGGGAGTCTCGATGGAAACAGTGGCGAACGTGCTGGTCGGACTGGTGGCCGCGCTTCACGCGTACATCCTGGTGCTGGAGATGTTCCTGTGGCAGAAGAAGCCGGGGATGTCCTTCCACGGCTTCGACCGGGAGATGGCCCGCGCGACCGCCGCGATGGCCGCCAACCAGGGGCTGTACAACGGCTTCCTGGCGGCGGGCCTGATCTGGGGTCTGGTCGCCGCCGATCCGACCGGGTTCCGCGCCCAGGTGTTCTTCCTGTCCTGCGTGATCGTCGCCGGCGTGTACGGCGCGGTCACGGCCAACGTCCGCATCCTGGCCGCCCAGGCCCTGCCCGGCGGCCTCGCCCTGGCCGCCGTGCTGCTCGCCCGGTGACCGGCACCGCGCCCGAGGACCCGCGGGCGGTCCGCACCCGCTCACGACTGCGCGCCGCGCTGCTCGGCGAGTGCGCCGAGCGGCCCCTGGACGAGGTCAGCGTCGCCGCGCTGGTGCGCCGGGCGGGCGTCGGGCGGGCCACGTTCTACGTGCACTACGCCGACCTGGAGGCGCTCGCCGTCGACGCCTGCGCGGACGTCGTACGGGAGGCGGTAAAAGCCCTGCACACCTGGCAGGGGCGGCCGGACCCGGTGCACGCGCCCGCGGCGCTGGCGGAGTTCTTCGCCTCGCTCGCCCCGCACACCGGCCTCTACCGCGCGCTGCTCGCCCCGGGCGGCGGGGGCCCGCTCGGCCTGGTGCTCCACCGCGACCTGCGGGCGTACAGCCTGCGCGAGCGCACCCGGGCGGGCGCGGCGGACGCCCCCCTGGTCGCCTCCGCGGTCGCCGCCACTTTCGCCGGCGTACTGGCGGACTGGCTGCACGGCCTGCTGGAGGGGGGTCCCGCCGAGATCGCCGATCAGGTCTGGCAGTTGCTGGTCGCCCTGCACGGCAGCCGCTGACCGCCCGCCCGCACCCACATCCGAGAGACTTCGCTCACGACACGAAGAAACTCGGTCGGAATTCGAGGACATATGTCAATCGAACATGCTCCAATGCAGTCGATCGAGGGTAACTTGCTGGAGCGGGAGCGCAGTTGGAGCGGGTGGGAGGCGATGGCGTCGTGCACCAGGAATCCGCCGTGGGCTCCGCGCACGTGTGTCTCCGCGAGGAGCGGGGGTTCACGGTGCTGGAGCTGCACGGCGAGATCGACATCGCCGCGGCGGTGGAGATCGTCCCGCATCTCGATGCCGCGACCCGGGGCCCGGCGCCGCGGCTGGTGATCGACCTCACGCCCGTCGAGTTCTTCGACTGCTCCGGGCTGCGACTGCTCTACCGGGCCCGCGCCCGCATCCTCGACCGGGGCGGGGAGCTTCGGCTGGTCTGCACCCACCCGCTCGCCCTGCGCATCCTGCGCGCCACCGGCCTGTCCCGGCTGCTGCCGCCCGCGGCGAGCCTGGCGGCAGCCCTGGACGGCCCGGAGGCGGCCTCCGCCCCGTCCTGATCCACCCCCGCGCCCGCCCGGCCACCCCCGGCGCTTCCCGTCCCGGACCGGTGACTCCCGCCCCCTCTCCCGCACTTCCCGTCCCGGACCGGCCACCCAGCCCCCTCCGGCGCTCTCCGCCCCGGACGGCCACTCCCACCCCTCCGGCACGCCTCGTACCGGTGGGGTCCGTTCGGCGGACCCGTCCGTGACCGCGTCACAACCGATCAGTCTTGCAAGGGACTTGACGGGGAATCCGGAGAGCAGGAAGGAGGCCCGTGCCCATGACGACTTCCGTGAAACAGCTCCCCCGACGCATGCCCGGCTGGGCCAAGGCACTCACCACCGTCGTGGTGGTCCTCGCGGTGCTCTTCGCCGGCCTCCGGCTGGCCGTGCTGCCGGGGCTGCGGGACCTGTTCGGCACCGAGACCCACGACCGGTCCGGACCGGCCCTGCTGGAATCCATCCAGGACATGAGCCGCTATCAGGCCGCGTCCGGCAACTTCCAGGTCGTGGTGGACCTGGAGAAGGACGCCAGATTCCTGCCCGACGCCATTCGCGGCACCCGCACCCTCTACGTCGGGGCGGGCACCGTGAACGCCTATGTCGACCTCGGAGCGCTCGGGGAACGCGACGTGACGGTCGACGAGGACCGCACGTCGGCCACCGTGCGGCTGCCCCATGCCCGGCTGGACAAGCCGGCCCTCGACCTCGACCACTCCTACGCCGTGTCCAAGCAGCGCGGTCTCCTCGACCGGCTCGGCGACCTCTTCTCGGGCAACCCCAACAGCGAGCAGGCCGTGCAGCGGCTCGCGGTACGGCACATCGCCGAGGCCGCCGAGGACAGCGGACTGACGGCGCGCGCCGAGTCGAACACCACCGGCATGCTGCGCGGCCTGCTGCACTCGCTCGGCTTCGAGGACGTGCGGGTCGCCTACACCGCGTGACCCCGCGGCCCGCACCGGCCGGTCCGGCCCACCGCCCCCGCCCGGGCGTGCACCGCACACCCGGGCACCCCACATAGGAAGTCGACGCCTGGAGGACAGCATGGACCGCTCCGCCTTACGTCCGCGGCTCACCCTGCGCCGGCGCCCGGCCGAAGACCGGCCGACGGCCACCGAAGCCCGGCCGAAGACCACCCAGGCCCGGCCGGCCTCCGCACCCCCGCCGAAGGGCCGCCGACGGCCGCTGCGCACCCTGGCGCGGCTGGCCGCCATGGCGTGCGCCTTCGTGTGCATGGTGGCGTTCGCCGCCGCGCTGGCCCGGATCACCCTGGAACCTTCGCCCGCATCCGCCGAACTGATCCACTCCAACCTGCGGCCGGGCCGATCGCTGCGCGCCTATCTGGACCAGCCCGAGCTGCGCGACGCCGTGCGGCAGATCGGCGGCAACATCCTGCTGGGACTGCCCTTCGGCGTGCTGGTACCGGTCGTCGCGCCGGGCACCCGCGGTGTCACACGGGTACTGCTGCTCACGGTGATCGTGATGCTGCTGGTGGAGCTGGCGCAGGGCGCGCTGGTGACCGGACGCGCCTTCGACATCGACGACGTCATCCTCAATACCACGGGGGCGCTCATCGGCTATCTGCTGCTCGGCCGGCGGCTGGGCCGAGCGGTGCACGCACGCGGATGACGCGGGGGCCGGCCGGCACGGCCCGGGCCGGCCCGCTCCGCCTCGCTCAGATGCGCATCCAGCTACGCGGCGTCCAGGTGTAGCGGTCGCCGCCGACCCAGCGCACCACCGCCGGGTCGTCGAGGTCGTGGACCGTGATGCCGAACGCGGCGGCGGCCTCGAGGACGTCCGTGACGTCCCTCGCCTCGCCGACCACCTCACCATCGATTTCCACGATGCGGAACGGCGGTCGGCCCGGCTGCACCCCGAGCACCACGATCCGCGGTTGGGAGATATAGGGGCTCGCGATTTCGGTCATGTCATAGAGAGTAGAGCGGATTGTCAAAGTAAGGACGGGTTCGTCCTCAGTGCGGTCCCGTCCACCGTGCGGGCGTGCGGCGGCTGGGGAACCCTGAGGGCCAGGAGGTGGTCATGGAACCCGTGGAGGCCCTGGAGCGGATCGCCTTCCTGCTGGAGCGGTCGCTGGCGCCGACGTACCGCGTCCGCGCGTTCCGCACGGCGGCCCGGGTGCTGGAGGAGCTGCCCGAGGGCGAGATCGCCGAGCGGGCGGCGGCGGGGACGCTGGAGTCGCTGCGCGGCGTGGGCCCGAAGACCGCCGAGGTGGTGCGCGAGGCACTGGCCGGTGGGGTGCCGGCCTATCTGAGCAAGCTGGAGGACGAGGCCGAGGCGGGGCGGGGGACGCGGGCGGGGAGCAGGCTGCGGGCGCTGCTGCGCGGGGACTGCCATGTGCACTCCGACTGGTCGGACGGGGGCAGCCCGATCGAGGAGATGGGCCGGGCGGCAGCCGCACTCGGGCACGAGTGGGCGGTGCTGACCGACCACTCCCCCAGGCTCACCGTGGCCCGCGGGCTCTCCCCGGAGCGGCTGCGCCGTCAGCTCGAGGTGGTGGCGGAGCTGAACGAGGGCTGGGCGCCGTTCCGGCTGCTGACCGGCATCGAGTGCGACATCCTGGAGGACGGCTCCCTCGACCAGGAGCCGGAGCTGCTGGAGCGCCTGGACCTGGTCGTGGTGTCGGTCCACTCCAAGCTGCGCATGGACGCCCGCTCCATGACCCGGCGGATGGTGACCGCCGTCCGCGATCCGCACGCCGATGTGCTCGGTCACTGCACGGGACGGCTGGTGACCGGGCGCGGGCGTCCGGAGTCGGAGTTCGACGCGGACGCGGTGTTCGAAGCGTGCGCCGAGTCGGGGACGGCGGTGGAGATCAACAGCCGCCCCGAGCGGCTGGACCCGCCGCGCCGACTGCTGCGCCGGGCCGTGGCCGCGGGGGTCCTGTTCGCCGTCGACACCGACGCGCACGCGCCCGGTCAGCTGGACTGGCAGGTCCTCGGGTGCGCCCGCGCCGAGGAGTGCGGGGTACCCGACGAACGTGTGGTGACGGCCTGGTCGGCGACGGAGTTGCTGGCCTGGACGCGTGAGGGGCGGCTGCCCCGGCGGGTGACCGGCGGCTGAGGTGGTACCCCTGGGGCGGAACAGGGAAGGGTTCAGCAACCCGAGGGAGGATCGCCCATGGACCGTGCCGCCGTGTTCGACGTCGACGGAACGCTTGTCGACACCAATCACCTGCATGTCGTCACCTGGTGGGAGGCTCTGCGCCAGGCCGGCCACCGGGTGCCCATGCACGCCGTGCACCGGGCCGTCGGGCTCGGCTCCACCGACCTGATCGCGCATCTGCTCGGTGACGGCCGCGACCCGGACCGGGACTCCGAGCTGAGCGCCGCGCACAAGGCCCTGTACGGCCAGTACTTCGACCGGCTGCCCGCCTTCGCGGACGCCGGGGCACTGCTGAGGAGGCTGCACGGCGACGGCTGGACGGTGGTGCTCGCGACCTCGGCGAGCGGCCCGGAGCTGGCGGCGCTGCGGCGTGCCATCGACGCGGACGACGCGATCGCGGCCACGGCGAGCGCCGAGGACGTCGAGGCGGGCAAGCCGGCTCCGGAGCCGGTACGGCACGCGCTGGAGCTGGCCGGGGCGCCGGCCGAGCGTGCGGTGTTCGTCGGGGACACGGTGTGGGACATGCGGGCGGGGCGGCGGGCGGGGGTGCGGTGCGTGGGGCTGCTGTGCGGGGGCCTTCCGCGTGCGGACCTGGCGGAGGCGGGCGCGGAGGCGGTGTACGACGATCCGGCCGGGCTTCTGGAGCGCCTGGAGGAGAGCCCGTTCGGGTCCGTGGGCGGCGGGTGACCCGGCTCACGCCGCATGGACAGGCACGGGGGAACACCACCAGGTGGTTTCCCGTTGAACGAACCGTGGGTGCGGACGGGACAGTGTCCCCGGGCCTCATCATCCGCCCACGGGGACGATCGTTCGGCTGAAGCCCCGTGGAGCCCTTCGCCGGGAGGCGACCGCCGTCCGTGCCCACCACCGGCCGCCCCGGCCGTGATTCCCCCGTCACGGCCGGGGCTTTCCGCTGTCCGGGGTACGGCCTGCGGGGCCGGGTACTCGTCCGCTTCCGTTCCGTACGGCGGGAGGAGACGAGGGTGAGCAGCAGGGTGGTCGTCACGGGTGCCACCGGCAACGTAGGGACCAGTGTGGTCCGGCGGCTGTCGGAAGACCCCGAGGTGGAGTCGGTGGTGGGGCTGGCGCGGCGGATGCCGCGGTGGTCGCCGGCGAAGACGGAGTGGGCCGCGGTGGACCTGGCTTCCGAGGACGCCGACCTGGCGCCGCATCTGGCGGGCGCCGACGCGGTGGTGCATCTGGCGTGGGCGTTCCAGCCGACGCACGATCCGGCGGTGACCTGGCGCACCAACGTGCTGGGGACCATGCGGGTGCTGGAGGCGGTGGCCGCGGCCCGGGTGCCCGTGCTGGTGCACGCCTCGTCGGTCGGGGCGTACTCACCTGGGCCGAAGGACCGCGCCGTGGACGAGTCCTGGCCGACACACGGGTGGCCGGACGCCGCGTACTGCCGGGAGAAGGCGTATCTGGAGCGGGCGCTGGACGGGTTCGAGCGTGAGCACCCCGAGATGCGGGTGGTGCGGATGCGGCCGGCGTTCCTGTTCAAACGGGAGTCGGCGAGCGAGCAGCGGCGCATCTTCGGCGGGCGCTTCCTGCCGGGCCAGCTGGCGCGGCCGGACCTGCTGCCCTTCCTGCCGGACGTCCCGGGGCTGCGGGTACAGGCGCTGCACACCGACGACGCCGCGGAGGCGTACCGGCTGGCCGTGCACGCCGAGGTGCGCGGGGCCTTCAACCTGGCGGCCGACCCGCCGCTCGATGCGGAACTGCTGAGTGAGATGTTCGACGCGCGCCCGGTGCGGATGCCGCGCACGGCGGCGCGGTCCGCCGTCGCCGCGGCCTGGGGCCTGCGGCTGCTGCCGGCGTCCCCGCACCTCTTCGACGCGGTGCTCCGGCTGCCCCTGATGGACTGCACCCGCGCCCGCGTCGACCTCGGCTGGCGCCCGCAGCGCACGGCGACGGAGGTGCTGGAGGAGTTCCTGCAGGGGCTGCGCACCGGAGCGGGCGCCGGGACGGCCCCGCTCCACGGCCGGAAGGTCGGCTGAGGACGACCACCGGGGGCCACGCAGCCCTCCTCGCCGCCCGGCCGGAACGGCCCGCCACCCCGAGGCGGCCGACGCCTTCGGGCCGGCCGACTCGTGAGGGAGGCCGGTCCGCGGTCTCTTCAGCGCTCGTGGCGGCCCTCTCCCCCGGGGCGCCGGCCCCGGGGGCGGTGGTCGTACCCGACAGTCGATGCGGGACGGGG